>JANNRP010000478.1:0-12515 GCA_031401535.1 Hyphomicrobiaceae bacterium
TGCGCGCCAGAAAAACGCGAGTTCCAAGCACTTGACCGAATTGTATCGGGGCATCCTCGTCTCCTCTGCCGCAGACCTCGCCGTGCAAAGAAGATCGAAATCGCCCCCTGTTCTTCAAGTGTGCATTCCCTGAACGCTTACCCTACGTTCCCTGAATCTGGTTGAAAATTTCCCTGTTACCGCTCACGGGAGTTTTCAGGGTAACTCTCTGTAACATCGACGAAAAACGGCGCATTTGCTGCCGAAATGCGCGGGAAATCGGCAAAATTTCCCTGTTTCCAGGCCAAAACCACAGAGACCCGTTCGCTCGCGCCTGCTTCCACCACCATTCACATTTTGTGCGGCAACGTCGAAGGCGGCTTCATCAGGAACGAAGTTTCTGCCGCCGGACGGGCATATGAGCTATTGGAAAGAGCCGCGGGTCCACAAGTTCGTGATCGACAGGCTGGGCGAGGCGTGATGCAGCACAACAGATGCGCAACCGCGCCGTTGCGTTGTCAGCCAAGCCAACTCATGCCGATCGGCGACCGGATGCGTGCAACCGCGCCTCGTCCATCAGCGCGCGCATACGCCGGACTGCACCATGCAAGCCGCCGAAGATCGCCTCGCCAATCAAAAAATGGCCGATGTTGAGTTCGACGACCTCCATCATACGGGCGACCGGCGCCACCGTATTGTACGTAAGGCCATGCCCTGCATGAACTTCTAGCCCGGCAGCCGCGGCCTGGGTAGCGGCCTTGGCCAACCGATCAAGGTCGAATGCGACCCCGCGAGCATCATCTTCAAGTGCGCGCTCACAGTAGGCACCGGTGTGCAACTCCACGATGTCGGCCCCGATGCGGGCCGAGGCGTCGATCTGTTCGGGCGCTGCCTCGATGAATAGTGACACGCGAATGCCAGCGTCCTTCAAGGCGGCGACATAAGGCTTGAGCGTTGCAAAGCCGCCGACAATATCCAGCCCACCCTCGGTAGTGCGTTCTTCGCGCTTTTCCGGCACGAGGCAACAGGCGTTCGGCACATGCCGCAGCGCAATGCGGAGCATTTCGTCGGTGGCGGCCATTTCCAGGTTGAGCGGTCGGGTCAATTCGGCCTTCAGCCGCTCGATGTCGGTATCCGAAATATGCCGACGGTCTTCCCGCAAGTGAGCCGTAATGCCGTCTGCACCAGCCTCAATGGCAAGGTGCGCCGCCCGCAGGGGGTCCGGATGTCGACCGCCGCGCGCGTTTCGAATGGTCGCGACGTGGTCGATGTTTATGCCTAGGCGTTGGATGGGCGGGCGTGCTGTAAGGGTCATGGTGCAGTCTCATTCGACACGGACAGACGATTATCGATCTGAAATCATCGCACATTATAGCAATTCGGGACGGCCTTGCGTAGGCCCAAGTTGCGCCGACTAGTGTGCTGGTGCCAAAGTCTGCATCTATCATGCGCCATGCTCATATTGCGGACTTCTGAATCTGAATCACAATAGAATCAATGATTTTCTGGTGTCCTCATCGATTGCGATGTTCGCTGCGCACGGGCAGACGGTGGTGACGAACTGCGCGATCGAGACATTAGCCCTGTCACTTTAGCGCAACTTGCCAATCCACAGGTGTCCGTGCGATTCCGCCATCTAGCTCTGGGGATCGAGAGTCGCGGAACACCCCCATCTTCATTCTGGCGAAAACCCTGACGGGGCGCGCTACTCATGGCATCGACACGAGATCTTTTCGGAAACACCGCAATCGAAATGACCAATAAATCAGCACCACAACGCAAGCCAGCGGACGCGTCAGACGCCTATACAGCCGCCGACATCGAGGTGCTGGAAGGGCTGGAGCCAGTCCGCCGCCGCCCTGGCATGTATATCGGCGGTACGGACGAAAAGGCACTGCATCATTTGTTCGCCGAGGTCATCGACAACTCAATGGACGAGGCGGTTGCTGGTCATGCCACGTGGATCGAGGTGCGCTATGAGGCTGACGGCTACCTGTCAGTGACGGACAATGGTCGCGGTATCCCGATTGACCCACACCCGAAGTTCAAGAACCAGTCGGCGCTCGAAGTCATCATGACAACGCTGCATTCGGGCGGCAAGTTCGACGGCAAGGCCTATCAGACCTCGGGTGGCCTGCACGGCGTCGGTATTTCGGTCGTCAATGCGCTGTCGGAGACCTGCGAAGTCGAAGTGGCGCGTGGCCAGCAGCTTTATCGCATGGTGTTCAGTCGCGGCGTGCCCGATGGCAAGCTGCAGAAGTTGGGTTCGACCATGAACCGGCGCGGCACCAAGGTACGGTTTCGGCCGGATGAGAAAATTTTCGGCAAAGGGTGCGCCTTCAAGCCATCGCGCCTGTTCACGATGGCCCGGTCGAAGGCGTATCTCTACGGCGGCGTTGAAATCCGCTGGTTCTGTGCACCCGAGCTGATCAAGGATGATACAGCGCCCGAGGCCGTGTTCCATTTTCCTGGCGGCCTCAAGGACTATCTCGGCTCCACCATCGAAGGCCAGACGCTGGTCGCCAAGGACATTTTTGCCGGTCGCATTACCAAGGATGGTGGGCACGGCGCCGTCGAATGGGCGGTGGCGTGGACCGCCAGTGAAGACGGGTTCTCGCGTTCGTACTGCAACACGATCCCAACGCCGGACGGAGGCACGCACGACAGCGGCTTGCGTGCGGCGCTGTCGCGCGGCCTCAAGGCTTATGGCGAACTCGTCAACAACAAGAAGGCCGCTCAAATTACAGCCGACGACGTAATGGGCACGGCTGCCGCAATGTTGTCGGTGTTCATTCGCGAGCCGGAGTTCCAGGGCCAAACCAAGGACCGGTTGGCGACACAGGAGGCAGCACGTATCGTCGAGAACGCAGTGCGCGATGCCTTCGACCACTGGCTGACCGGCGCGCCGCTGCAGGCAACGAAATTGCTCGAATGGACCATCGAGCAGGCCGAGGATCGGTTGAAGCGCAAGCGCGAGAAGGAGATCGGTCGCCAGACTGCAACGCGGCGTCTGAGGCTGCCGGGCAAGCTCGTTGATTGTGCGACGCAGTCGGCGGAAGGCACAGAGATTTTCATCGTAGAAGGCGATAGCGCCGGCGGTTCGGCCAAGCAGGCGCGCAATCCGAAGACGCAGGCCGTGTTGCCGTTGCGTGGCAAAATCCTCAACGTCGCCAATGCAACCAGTGCCAAACTCAGCCAGAACCAGATGCTGTCCGACCTGATCCAGTCGCTGGGCTCCGGCACGGGTGCAAAATACCGTGAGGAAGATCTGCGTTACGAGCGCGTCATCGTCATGACCGATGCCGACGTTGACGGTGCGCACATTGCCTCGCTGCTGATCACATTTTTCTACCAGGAGATGCCGGAATTAATCGAGAATGGTCATCTGTATCTGGCGGTGCCACCGCTTTTCAAGCTCACCCAGGGCGCCAAATCGGTCTATGCCCGCACTGAGACGCAACGCGACGCGCTGATGAAGTCCGAGTTCAAGGCGAATCAGAAAATTGACATCACGCGCTTCAAAGGCCTCGGCGAAATGAACGCGTCGCATCTCAAAGAGACGACAATGGATCCGACCAAGCGGCTGCTGTTGAAGGTCGCAGTTGGCGACGGAGACAAGTCCGAGATCGCTGACGCCGTCAACGCGCTGATGGGTTCGAAGCCGGAACTGCGCTTTAAGTTCATCCAAGAACGCGCAGCCTTCGCAAAGGACTTGGATATTTGAGGGGCGGGCAAACCTCCATCTCCAAATCGGCCGTGTCTCAACCTCGCTGCTAACGGCTGCCAAACCAAGCTACTGTGTTCCCAACTGGGCGCTCTCGGATCGCCGTGAACCTATTCGACTGCTGCCGCGACAGAACGGTAGGCAACGAGCTAGAACCGGGAGAGAACCGATGACCAGGAAAATCGCCGCTGCGGTCTGTTCCGCGATACTTTTACTGTGCGCCAGCCCGGTATTTGCCAAGACGGTAGCCGCAGGCGGTGCGCCGAACGTGCCTGTAAAGACGTTTCTGCTGGTGAACAAAGCGGTCGATGTGCGGTCATCAGCGAAGCCTAAGAAGACGCCAACCTGCACGTCGCCATTCAAGTGGTGCGCCGCACGCAGTGGCAATGGCGGCATTTGTATGATCGGGAAATGCCCGACTGCCCAAAGCGTTCAGTGAGTTTTACTGCGATGCTGATGCAGGTGGCCAACAACTTCCGACGAGCCAACGCATCATGCCTTGGTTGTGGTCTGTTGCGCGCATTTATTTGACCAATCCGAAACTGCGCGGCAGCCACATATAAACCTCCGGCACATAAGTGACGAGCAACAGCACGAACAGCATGCAGCCAAGCAGCGGCAGCAGCGGCGCGATAATTTTCTCCATCGGGAGATTGGCAACTTTGAGCGCCACGAACAGCGCCGTGCCAACCGGTGGGGTTGTCAGGCCAAGCGCCAGATTCATCACCATGATCAAGCCGAGGTGCACCATGTCGATGCCGAACTTCTGAGCCAGCGGGATCAGCATAGGCACCAGCATGATCAACGCGGGCGTCATGTCGACAAACATGCCGACGACCAGCAGAAACACATTTAGCAACAGCAAGAATGCCCACTTGCTCTGAACCAGATTGAACAGATTATCGGCGAGCAGAGTTGGCAGGTTTTCGTAGGTCAGGATCCAGGCGAAGACCGAGCAAGTTGCGATCAGCATCATAACGACTGCGTTCGTCAGGCAGCACTCCCACATGATTTCGGGTAGCTCGGAGATCTTGATCTCCTTGTAGACGAACACCGTCATGATCAGAGCATAGACCGAGGCGGCAGCACCGGCTTCCGTTGCCGTGAATATGCCGGAGATAATGCCGCCTAGGATGATGACCATCGTGAAGATGCCAGCCATGCCGTCAACCACGCGACGGATTTTCTCGGACCGGGCTAACGGCGGCAAGATCTTTTGATGATAAAGTTTGCCATGCACGAACGACGCGACCATCAACGACAGGCCGATCAATATTCCCGGTACCACACCGGCCAGGAACAGCGCCGCAATCGAAACATTGCCGGCGATGTGCGCGAACACGATCATGCCAATCGAGGGTGGGATGATTGGTCCCATGGTTGCGGCCGTCAAAACGATGGCTGTGGCGAAGCGTTTTGTGTAGCCGTCTTTCTCCATTGCCGGGATCATCATCCCGCCGATGGTCGAGACTTCGGCGACAGCCGATCCGGTCACACCGCCGAAAAACATCGACGCCACGCAGACGATCTGCGCCAAACTTCCCGGTAGCCAACCGACCAGCACTTCGGCCATCAGCACCAGTCGCCGGGCGATACCGCCACGCGCCATCAGCACTCCGGCGAACACGAAGAAGATCACGGCAAGCAGCGGGAATGTGTTGATCGAAGTCAACATGCGTTGCACGACGGTGGCGTTGTCGACCCCGGGCAATGCGAGCGTCGCGACAACAGACGCCGCACCGACAGCAAAAGCAATCGGCACGCCTACGGCGATAAGGGTAACAAACAGAACACCGAGTATGGCGATGACCATGGTTGTCAGTCCACCGTTGCCGAATGACCAGCGGTTCCACGTCCGCGAACTTCGTCACAAAACAACTTGAGCGCGAACACCATGATCAACGCACCCGACACAGGCATGGCGGGATAATACCAATAATTTGTAAACGGAATAGTTTCCATCAGGTCGCTACCGAAGTCCTTCACGAATACGATGCCGTAGTGCAGCATCACATAGCCGAAGCTGAAGATAAGCAAGCTGATCAGCGCCGTCGTGATTTGCCGGACCCGCGTTGGGAGCGCATTCAAGAGAACTTCGAAGCCAACGTGTTCGCGTTTTAGGACGCAAACCGCAGCACCCAGGAATGAAACCCAGATCAGGAGATAGCGCGGCACTTCCTCAGTCCATGAGACGGCCTGCCCAAAGCCATAGCGAGCGACAATCGCCAATACGACCACGACGAAGATCATGGTCGCCATTGTGATGCAAGCGAGCCGTACAATCCAAACGAGGCCGTCGGTCAGACGGTCCAGCATGTTCAGCAATGCCATGGTTTCCCCTATGCCGCACAACGAACTCAGGCGACGGCACGCGGCCGCCACCTGCGATCGATTCAGGTCCTGCCTAGGTCAGAAGTTCTTCTGAGAATCGAGGATGAAGGCGACCGTTGCATCAACCCCAAGACGCTTCGATTCCTCGGTGACGAGTGACGATACCGATTTGACAAAGGGAGCTTTGTCGACGGTCAAAATCTCGGTGAAATTGCTCTTCAACTGCTGCAGGTCCTTGACCTCGGACACCTTCCAGGCGCCGCGCATGTAGGCCTGTGCCCGCTGACCTGCCTCGACCAATGCCTTTTTTTGATCGTCGTTGAGTTGATTATATAGCTTCATCGAGACCAACAGCAGGTCTGGAATACGCATGTGCTCATCTAGAGTATAGTATTTCGAGACTTCATAGAACTTCTTTGCGACCACCGACGGATGATTGTTTTCCGCGCCATCTACGACACCGGTTTGCAGGGCAGTGTAAAGCTCCGCCCAAGCAACCGGCACGCCGGTCGCGCCCATCGCCTGCATCGTCTTCACCATCACGGGCGAGGCCATCACACGAATTTTCTGCCCCTTGAGATCATCGGGCGTGCGAATTGGCTTTTGCGTGAAGAAGTTGCGCGAACCGGAGTCGAGATAGCCGAGCACTTTCATGCCCTTCTCTTCCAGTTGCTTGGCCACGGCCTCCGCCTGTGGTTGGGCAAGAAACCACCAGAAGTGAGCTTCATTCTTGAACAAGAATGGCAGTGAATACATATCCATCGCTGGCACAACCTGATTCACATTCGATGCTGAAACCGTTGTGAAACCGATTGTACCATTCCGGATGCTCTGCACGTTCGCGACAGCATCTCCGAGCTGCGTATTGTGAAACACTTCGACCTTGACGGCGCCCTTGGTCAACAATCCAACCTGCTCACCGAAGTAGGCTTCCGCATAACTCGACGGATGATCGAGCGGCTGAATTCCAGAATACTTTGTAACAATCTGCGCGTGTGCAGGTGCAAACCCGAGTAGTACAAACGCTGCAGCGAAAAGGAATTTCCTCACGGCGTCCTCCTAGGTGGCATTCTCATTTTTTATTCATGCCTTACCGGGAGCGTAGTGGCCGCCTCAGCGAAGTGTCAATTGGCAATAGCCGATTGCAGGGGCGCTATGTCGAAAGTCACGATAACGTATTGAAGGTCAATCAGAAGCTAGTGAAACGTGATCGGACAATATTCAAATATGCCAGCGCTTGCGGTGTTTCTAACGCCTCCAGGCCCCTCAAAACTCCGTCCTGATCGGCAGAAGATTTGTGCTGGCCGAGCTTCCACTGAGCTTCGATCGTCGTGACGGTAATCTCGATACCGACGATCGCATGTAGCATCGCGACACGCTTCTGCGCGGTCATCTTCGAAGACACCCAAGGTTTTTTGGGCAGCAATTTTTCCTCGAACTGCGCACTCAGGCGATCGGCGTGATCGAGGTTTTCGATCTGTGGCAGTACTTTTGCCGTTCCGCTCAAATGCACACTGACGTAATTCCATGTCGGCACTTGATCGGCCGACACATACCAATCGGGCGAGATATAAGTGTCCGGCCCCATCACCGTCATCAGCACATCCGGAGCCGCCGCGATAATCGCGTGCAGCGGGTTCGCGCGGGCGACGTGCATTTCGATGCTTACGACCGACCCATCGCGGCTCAGCACAAACGGCAGATGAGCGGCTATCGGTCGACCCTGGTCCACCGCTACCAGTGTGCCGAAGCCGCGCGCCGCAGCGAACGCTAAAGCTGTGTCGTCATCGGTCTTGAATGCCGGCGGCACATACATGGGCAAACCTCGTTCACATCAACCGCAGACCTTTGAGGCTTGCAACGCGTTCGCGCCCGACGATGATGTGGTCATGTACCAGGACACCAAGCGGCTTGGCCGCATCGACCACCAATTTCGTCATATCGATATCGGCACGCGACGGCGTTGGATCGCCGGAGGGGTGATTATGCACCAGAATGATTGCTGATGCCGACAGCTCAAGCGCTCGTTTGACTACCTCGCGGATATAGACCGGGGTGTGGTCGACTGTGCCTTCCCCCTGAACCTCATCGGCAATCAACCGGTTCTTCTTGTCGAGAAACAGGATGCGGAATTGTTCACGCTCTGCATAAGCCATGGCGGCACGACAGTAGTCGACGACCCGCTCCCAGGATGACAGCACCGGGCGTTCCATGATTTGGCCCTGCATCAGCCTCAGCGCTGCCGACCGCACCAGCTTCAATTCGAAGACGACGCGATCGCTGACGCCGGTGATTTCGCGCAGGCGCGGTTCGGGCGCCGAGACGACTTCGGCGAAATGGCCAAAACGGGCGATCAGCTGCTTGGCGAGCGGTTTCACGTCGCGACGCGGAATGGCATTGAACAGCACTAATTCCAGCAATTCGTAATCCGGCATCGCATCGGCGCCGCCACGCTGAAAACGCTCGCGCAGCCGTTCGCGGTGGCCGGTGTGGCTCGGTAGCGAGCTTGACGCTTCCCATAGCGCGTGCTGCTGTTCTGGTTCATCCTTCGCCATGCGGCGTGCTACTCCGCCGCCAGTCAAACGACGCGATAGGGTGGCTGATGCAGGCCCGCCGGCGAATACGTGAACACCTCGCAGCCTGTGGCTGTGACACCGACGGTATGCTCGAATTGCGCCGACAGCTCTTTGTCGCGGGTGACCGCCGTCCAACCGTCCGCCAGCAGCTTCACGGTCGGCTTGCCGAGATTGATCATTGGCTCGATGGTGAACAACATACCAGGACGAAGTTCGATACCCTCGCCCGGTTCCCCATAATGCAAGATGTTCGGACGGTCGTGGAACACTTGGCCGAGCCCGTGGCCGCAGAAGTCGCGCACCACGCTGCAACGCTCGGCCTCGGCATAGCGTTGGATGGCATGGCCGATGTCGCCCGTGGTGTTACCGGGCTTGACCGCGGCTACGCCACGCATCAGCGCCTCATAGGTGATCTTGATCAGCCGTTCAGCGCGCGTCTTGATGGCACCGACCGGATACATGCGGCTGGTGTCGCCGTGCCAGCCATCGACGATCAGCGTCACGTCGATGTTGACGATGTCGCCCTCGCGCAGGGGCTTGGGGCCGGGAATACCGTGGCAAACAACGTGATTGATCGAGGTGCACGTGGATTTGGTGTAACCGCGATAGTTGAGGGTGGCGGGAAGTGCGCCGTGCGCCATGGCGAAGTCGAACACCAGGTTGTCGAGATGCTCCGTCGTGACACCCGGCTTGACGTGCGGCGTCAGCATGTCGAGGGCGGCGGCAGCCAATTGCCCAGCCTTATGCATCGCCGTGAAAGCTTCAGGACCATGCAGTTTGATTGCGCCTTCGGTGTCGGCTTGCTTTGGTGCCTGGTCAAGGTTGGGCATTGCGTGTTTGGTCCTAATCGTCGAGGCGCTATCGCTTTGACAGTAAATCTAGTGCAATTGATAGTACGCGCAATTGATATGCGCCACAGCAAGCAACTCTCGCAATGAGGTATGAGCCAGATGCGTACATTTACGTCGGGTCTTTTGGCCGCCGCCGCACTACTGGCATCGGCCGGTGCCGCCGCTGCTCAGAATATTCCAGCATGGGCCGTCGCCGATGTGTGCGTGAAGGATAGCGTGCCGGCACAATGTGCCCGCTTCGAGGGCGAGGCACGCAATACGGTGAGCGGTAGTTGGGCGGTGTTGCCGGCCAACGTGCGCGCCACCTGCCTGCAAGCGCTCAAGGGACCGAACGACCATAGCTGGCGGCTGCTGTCGGAGTGCGTCGAGACCGAGACCATCAAGGCGCTCGGTCGCCGCGCGATCGCAACCAGTGCAACGCCGGATCCGTCGATGCCAGCGCCGCTGACCAAGGACGGCCTGCCGCAACCGCTGTTCGGCGTTCCGACTCAAGCGCCAAAGTTCCAGTAAATCTCCAGCGACGGGGCGCAAATAAAAAAGCCCGGCAAACGATTGCCGGGTTTTTCATCTGGTGTCGGTGGATAGTGGCTGTCTTACGCCTTGGCGGTGTCAGCGTCTTCGGCTGGGACTTCGCCAGCGGTCGCTTCGGCGAGCAGCTTTTGCGACTGACCGATCCAATCGTCCTTCTCGACCTTGCCGCCGAGCTTCAGCGTCTCATCGATATTGGCGATGTCTTCGTCCGAGAATGCGGCGATCTGGTCGAAGCGCAGCACGTTGAGCTTGATCAACTGAGCTTCGAGTTCCGGCGTGATGCCACGGATCAGCTTCAGATCGTCGGCCTGGCCCTTGGGCTTCTTGAAGCCCTTGAAGGCAGCGTTGAGGCGCTTGGCGCGCGCATCCGACCGCTCGACGATACGAGCCGACTTGCCGCGACGACCACGCAGATAGTACAGCTTGGCGCGACGTACCTTGCCACGACGGACAACATCGATTTCAGCGATGTAGGGCGAATACACCGGGAATACGCGCTCGACGCCTTCGCCGTATGAAATTTTACGCACCGTGAAGCTCTCGTTGAGGCCGCCACCCGAGCGGGCAATGCAGACGCCTTCGTAGGCCTGCGTGCGCACGGTTTCGCCTTCGATCACCTTGACCATGACCTTCAGCGTGTCGCCAGGGCCAAATTCGGGCACAACGCGTTTGGCCGTGATCGCGGCCATCTGCTCGGCCTCGAGCTCTTGAATGATGTTCATCGTTGTTTTTCCTAGCAGTTTTCGTATTTTATGAACAGCAGAGGAACCGTTGCGCCAGACAGATCGGCGACAGGCGGTTCATGCAGCCCGCAGCGGGCAACCCATACGTTTGGGATTTAACGCTGCCTGATAGCCCAAAGGCTAGGATTTGTCGATGGCCGATTATTTAGCGCTTGGGCTGCTTGGTCATCAGAATATCCGGCCGCCGCTCCCTCGTAATGCGTTCTGCCTCTGACCTGCGCCACGCGGCAATCTTCTTATGGTCGCCCGATAGCAGAATGTCAGGGATTGAGCGGCCTTCCCACTCGCGCGGACGGGTATATTGCGGGTATTCGAGCAGGCCGTTCTCAAAACTCTCCTCATCAAGCGAGGCGTTGGCTCCTAGTACGCCCGGAATGAGGCGCACACAGGCGTCTATCAACACCTTGGCGGCAAGCTCACCGCCCGACAACACGTAGTCCCCGATCGATATCTCGCGCAATGACCGGCCCTCGATCACGCGTTGGTCGATGCCCTCGAAACGGCCAGCCAACAGCAGCACGCCTGGACCGCCAGCCAATTCGCGGGCGATCGCCTGGGTCAGCGGCGCACCGCGCGGCGAGAGATAGATTGCCGGGACATCAGGCGCCGAGGCGCGGGCATGGTCGATCGCGGCACCCAGCACGTCGGCACGCATCACCATGCCGGCACCGCCGCCGGCCGGGTTGTCATCGACACTGGCGTGTCGTCCGATACCGAAGTCGCGGATTTGCTGGGCTTCGAGTGACCAGAGCCCGGCCGCCAGCGCTTGCCCCACCAGCGAAACACCAAGCGCACCCGGAAACATCTCCGGGAATAGCGTCAGCACGGTCGCCCGCCAGGGCGGGCGTCCGTTGTTGATAGCGCTATGCGCCATGCGGCACCTGTCAGATCCTCAGGCCGCGCCTTCGACCACCACGAGGTCGATTTCACCGGCGCCTTCGCGCAATTTGCGGGCGGCGGCGTACTCCGGCGAGAACGCATAGGTGCGGGCGGCGTCGAAGCTTTCGAACTCGATGACGACGTTGCGGGCGCGGCCCTCGCCTTCGGCCACTTCCATGCGGCCACCACGTACGACTGGTTTGCCGCCGTACTTCTTGATGGCTTCACTTGCGGCCGCTGCATAGACAGCCCACTGGGTGGCGTTCGAAACTTTCGCGCGCGCGACGACGTAACCTTTGGCCATGGGAGTTCCTCAACAGGTTGTGGCCGCTGCGATCTCGGAAAGGATCGCTGCCGCGGCAGATTGCGGATCGGGCGCTTCGGTAATCGGCCGCCCGACAACCAGATGTGTCGCACCTGCGCGGATCGCAATCAATGGCGTGACGGCGCGTGCCTGATCGCCCTTTTCCGCACCTGCAGGCCTGATGCCGGGTGTGACGATGGCGAAGTTCGGACCGACGGCTGCCCGCACCAATGCTGCTTCCTGGCCCGACGCTATGACACCATCGAAGCCAGCAGCATGGGCGAGTTTGGCCCGGTGAACAACGAGGTCGGCCGGTGTGCGTGCGGCGATGCCTTGCTCGGCGAGGTCTGCCTGATCGAGGCTTGTCAACACCGTGACCGCCAGCAGCTTGAGGCGGCTCTGTCCACGGCCGCGCACCGCCGCGTCGAGCGTCTTGCGATCGTGGCCGTGAACCGTGAGATAGTCGAGCCCCATACGCGCGACGTTGGCCGTCGCCTTTTCGACAGTGTTGTCGATATCGAGCAGCTTCATGTCGAGGAAAACGGATTTGCCCGCCGCCTTGAGACCAAGGGCGAAGTCCAGGCCGCCACCGAACAC
>JANNRP010000479.1:0-4543 GCA_031401535.1 Hyphomicrobiaceae bacterium
TGCACTACACGCGACCGAGCGGCCGTATGTCGTTGCCAGATGAGGCGGCAACCGTTGCCCGTGCCGCCCGCGACGTCGGCGTACGAATTGCCTTTGCATTGGCGGTGCGCGACCAGCATCCACTAGTTTACGGCGATCACAGCCCGTTGGTTGCAGGCGTCACGCTCGACGCGCAAGCGGAGATCGCGCGACATTTCCTCAACCCGCCGTTGACGCCGCAAGCCTATCTCGACCTCGTCGATGAAATCGCCGAAGCTGTCGGCGGTAACATGGTCGACATTCAATACGGTCCAGCCGCTCCCCAGTGGTGCTCGACAGCACTCCTTGAATCGATCGCGCGGCGCTCGGCCGAAACCGGCCGCCGCGTACACATGCACTTGCTGGAAACGCACTACCAGCGCATTTGGGCGGATCGCACATTCCCGGAAGGCATCGTGCGCCACCTGCGCGACATAGGACTGCTGTCGGATCGCCTGACGCTGGCGCATTGCACACACGCGCGACCCGACGAACTCGACATGATTGCCGAAAGTGGCGCCACTATTGTCACAAACGTCTCATCCAACCTCCAGATCAAGTCAGGGCTTGCACCCATCGCAGATGCGTTTCGCCGCGGCTGTAGCATCGCCATCGGCATGGATGGACTTGCCTTTGACGAAGACGACGACATGGTGCGCGAACTGCGCCTTGCCCATGCAATGCACGCAGGTGTTGGGTTTGACCAAACCTGGAGTCGCGCACAGTTTCTGCAAACGGTGACAACCGCTGGACGCCGGGCGACCGGCACGCCTGGCAGCGGCGCGCTGACTGCTGGTGGCGCGGCAGACCTGGTCACGATCGATCTTGACGCGCTCGATCGTGACCAACTGATGAAGGTGCCGCCGCTTGACCTATTTTTTGCGCGTGGCAACAAATCCTACATTCGTGACGTTGTGGTTGCAGGCCGCACAATTGTAGACAACGGCCGATTGACCGGCGTTGATCTGGCTGCGATCGAACGGGAGTTACGTGCGCGCTACAGTGAGACGTTGCCGCGGTTCGAGGCACTCCGCGTTGCATGGCCGCAACTGGAAACGAGCGTTCGCGATTGGATGGTTGAACGTTGTGGCTGCTGTTGAACCACTATTTTACGAACGGGCGGTGCAACACGGCTGCCTCGCGCGTCAGCGTGAGAACACCGCGCTTATACGCGGCCAGCGGTTGGGCGAGCTCGGCAATCGCATTCGCGCCAGTATCCGTAGCAAACACCACCAAATCAGCCGGATTGCCGACCGCAATGCCGTACCCCTTGATGTTCATCAGCTTCGCCGCACTCGTGCCCACCATCGAAAGGCACTTTTCAAAGTCCGCAGGTCGACCAAGTTGGGCAATGTTCGCATAAAGATTTGCAATGCGGATCAGCGAGGCATCACCGAACGGAGTGAAGGCATTCATGACGTTGTTGGTGGCGAGCGCAACCGTGACACCCTGATCCAGAAATCGATCGGCACGAGTAACGCCGCGCGGAATATTATGGTCAGCACCACGCCCCATAAGAAACAGATCAGTCGCCGGAATCACCGTGATCGCAACACCAGCATCCGCCAAGCGCTTTGCGTGCACGATCTGCTCGGTCGGCAGCATGGCTGAGAACTTCGTCATGTGGCCAGCCGCAACACGCCCTCCCCAGCCGTGGGCTTGGGTCTGCCTGAGTACCTCGTCAACATGCATCCAGCTCGGATCGAGATCGAAGTCGAGGTGGAAATCAACGTCGAGGTCGAAGTGCCGGGCAAGTTTGAAAATCCGACCAATCTGGGCGTTGGGATCGGTATCGAGATATGGCGCGCCGCCAATCGCCGCTACTCCAATTTCGCATGCCGCTTGCAGCAGGTCTTCCGTTCCGGGATCGTTGGTGAGGCCCTCTTGCGGAAAGACGCACAGCTCAAGGTCGATCGCCCAGGCATAATCCTGTGCCAGTTGACGGATAGCGTTGAACCCTTTCAGCCCGATGCGTGGATCGATCTCGGTGTGCGCCCGCATATACTGCGTGCCGCCGATGATGGCTTTCTCAAGTGTACGTCGGCCTCGCGCATAAATGTCCTCCTCGGTGAAGTCGAGCTTTGCGCGAGCGGTTTCGCGCACGGCTTCAGCGACACTTCCCTCGCAAATTGTACAGCGATCGAGAATGCAGGTCTTGTCGAGATGAATGTGCGTTTCCACGAGACCCGCCACCACAAGATGGCCGTTGGCCGAGTGTTCACGCAGTGTCGTCGGCAAGCCCCGTTCGATTGCAGCAATCTTGCCGCCGATAACTCCGATGTCGATGGTTTTGGACTGACCGTGGATGAGCGCGTCGCGTAGTACAAAATCGAAATGCATGGGAAGAACTATCTCACTGTTTCGGTACGCAGGCTTTCACGATATGCCTAACGCATCAAGTTGCTGTACGCCGCAGGCGCATAACCAATCCAAGCCAAACCATCAATCGGGAGTACTTAGATATGCGGCCTAGTCCAATCAGTCACAGCACAAGGGCAGCAGCGGACATCGTCGAGCGCTTTCTCGAAGCGTCGATGATCCCCGACCCCGTGGCTGCCGCCAAATTCATTTCGCCTGAACTCAAGATCACCTTCACGGGCGGACGCGTTTTTCATCACCCGCGCGAGACGGCAGCCTTCAATGCGACACGCTATGCCGTGGTCAAGAAGAAGATCGAGCGCTCTGACGTCGTGCCCGGCATCGACGAAACCATCGTGTATAATCTCGGCACGCTCTATGGCGCATGGCCCGACGGCACGCCATTCGAGGGCAATCGCTACGTCGATAGATTTGTCGTTCGCGATGGTCTGATTGTCGACATGCAGGTCTGGAACGACAGCGCCGAGCGCATCCTCATACGACACAACATCGTCGCGTAGCGGCTAACAGCGTGGGCTCGAAAAGGCTGACTGCAAAGTCAGCGGAAAGTTGAAGGCAAATACAATGGCCGAGCCAATTGAATTTCATTGTTTGGAGCGACAGGATTTTGACCTCCTAGCCCTTGCCCATGGGGCATACCTGAGAATTGCGGGAACGAAAGCCTCTGTTACACGTTGGCTTGCTAGGCCCGTACGTAGCTTTGCACTGATGCTGTTGTATCGTGCGAAGCCGGACCGATTGGAAACGGAGCAATCAACATGACCGCGAAAATCGGAGAAATCTCCGACGGCTCCCGCGAACGCCAGCTAGCACTGGCGCGATGGGATTATGAAGGTGGAGCGGGAGTTGATGGTCCTCAGGAGGGTTCAACGGCGAACGACGGAGCAGACGATCTCCGCCCAATCACCAACGCAGAACTCGTGCAGCTTCGCGTACGCGTGATCGCACTTGAAAACTTGGTTATCACGTTGCTCGTAGGGGCATCCGACCAACAGCTGATCCTCGCGCGTGACATGGCGGGCTACATCTCGCCGAGGCCAGGCGCCACGCTCCATCCACTGACACTTCGCGCCGCAGCCCAGATGGTCAATCTCGTCGAGCGCGCCGATCATTTTCAGGCCAAGATGGCTACCGCAACTTCTTGAAAGGTCCGGCACCGTGGTCAACTCAATTCTAGCCGACAAAAGTGCTGGGATGGCGCGCAAGCCGGATGCGGATCCGTCAGTTCATCACGCACCGAACGGGTTCTCAGATCGATTTGCACTTGGTTTCACCAAACTGCTGCGCTTCTTCGCCGACACGTTCTTTGCCAAGCGTTATGGCCACCGCGCCATCGTGCTCGAAACGGTGGCGGCAGTCCCTGGCATGGTCGGCGCCATGCTAACGCATTTCAAGTGTCTGCGGCGGATGATTGATGACGAAGGATGGATCAGGACGTTGCTGGAGGAAGCCGAGAATGAGCGCATGCATCTGATGACGTTCATCGAGATCGCCAAGCCGACATTTTTCGAACGGATGGTCATTCTCTCTGTGCAGTGGGTCTTCTTTGTCGGCTTCTTCCTGCTGTATCTCGTCTCGGCGCGCACAGCCCATCGCGTCGTCGGCTATTTCGAAGAAGAAGCCGTGATCAGCTACACGATGTACCTCCAGGAAATCGACGAAGGTCGTTCGCCCAATGTGCCAGCGCCGGCTATCGCGAAACACTATTGGAAGCTGGCCGACGATGCGACTTTGCGGGACGTCGTCCTCGTAGTCCGCGCCGACGAAGCACATCACCGCGACGTCAATCACGGATTTGCGAGCCAACTGGCGGGCATCCCCGCCGATTTGGCAACTGTAGCACCATACCCGAAGCATGCCGACGACACGCGGATGGATAAGTGACGATCCAACGCGCAGCTGGAATTTCTATGCGGGCTCCAAATCCCATGACGAGCCGATCAGTAGTCATCTACCGAACGCTTTTTGACACACGCCACTTGCGATGGCCGATGGAGTTGAGCAGATGAACGAGCGCGCCAACCTAGCTCTTGCCAAACAACAAGTGGCAGCCATCAAAGCATTCTATATCCACCTCGCGGTTTTCATATTGGTGATGAGCCTACTGCTTGCCGTTGACGTGACCACCGACCCCGAATGGTGGGTG
>JANNRP010000480.1:0-10219 GCA_031401535.1 Hyphomicrobiaceae bacterium
GCTGCGGCTGAGCGTTAATCGCGGTGACCTGGATGCAGCCATGCGGCTTCCCAATGGCCAAGCCATCAACCGCGACGACGGCCTGATGCGCGTACGGTTGTTTGTCGTCTCAAGCGGTCGCTTGCTGAAAGACGGTGAGGCGCGCTGCGACCGATGGGGCGAGGATACGAGCATCTGTTCTCTTGCCTGCGATGGCGGCACGTTCGCGCTCCGACGCAACGGCCTTTCGCTGACGCTCGTCGTGGGCAAGCTGCCGCGCGGGCTGGACGAAGCCTTCCGTCCTGGCGTTCGCGGCGGTTTCAGCATTGCTGCATGCGCGGGCGCCGACGATGCTGAACTGCTGCTTGCGCCATCAGGTGGCCGCACGACCGTGGAACTTGGTTTTATTGAATAAAACGCGAACTGACACAGGGAATTGACCCGGATCGTGGATTTCCCTATCTGACCGCCATGGTGACGCTTCCAATCATTCATCTTCCTGATCCCATCCTGCGCACGGTCTCGAGCCCTGTTGAGCGTGTTGACGATGATCTTCGTCGGCTGATCGCTGATATGTTCGAAACCATGTATGCCGCGCCCGGCGTCGGTCTTGCAGGTATCCAGGTCGGCGTGCCGCGACGTTTGCTGGTGCTGGATGTTGCCGGTGAGGACGATGCCCCGCGGCCGATCGCCATGATCAACCCGAAAATCCTGAGCCTCGGGTCCGAATTGCGCATGCATGAGGAAGGGTGCCTCTCGATTCCCGACACCCACGTCGAGATCGATCGGCCATCAAGCCTGCGCGTGCGCTATCAAGATGAGCGAGGCCAAGCTCATGAACTCGATGCCGATGGATTATTGGCAACCGCCATTCAGCATGAGATCGACCATCTCGACGGCCGCCTGATCATCGACTTTCTGTCGAAGCTGCGCCGCGACATGGTGATCCGCAAATTCCGTAAAATCGCAAAAGCTGGCCCCAATACATGACGATGCGCGTCGTGTTCATGGGCTCGCCAGCGTTTTCGGTGCCAGCGCTCGCCGAGATCATCGGCGCTGGTCACGAAGTGGTCGCGGTGTATGCCCAGCCGCCACGTCCGGCGGGGCGAGGCCAGGACGATCGCAAACAGCCCGTGCACGAATTCGCCGAACGGGCGGGGCTGCCTGTCCACACCCCACGCAACTTGAAAGCGCCCGAAGCACTTACTCAGTTTCGGGCTCACGATGCGGATGTGGCGGTCGTCATCGCCTACGGCCTGATCCTGCCGCAAGACATTCTCGACTGTCCGCGCTACGGCTGCCTCAACATGCATGCATCGGCCTTGCCGCGCTGGCGTGGTGCCGCCCCGATCCAACGGGCGATCATGGCTGGCGATACTGTGACGGCCGCCAATGTCATGCGCATGGAAGCAGGCCTCGACACCGGGCCGGTGTGCCTGGTCGAGACAGTTGCCATCACTGCCGACATGACAACAGGCGCATTGCACGATGCCTTGTCCAGCATCGGAGCAAGGTTGGTTGTGCGGGCACTCGGAGCCCTGGAGCGGGGCAGCCTGATCGCAACGCCACAAAGCACCGATGGCGTCACGTATGCGCACAAGATCGAAAAGGCTGAGTGCCGAATCGACTTCGGCCGCACAGCCGAAGAGGTGCATAACCACATCCGTGGACTATCGCCGCATCCAGGTGCCTGGTTCGACGTTGGCCCCGTCGGTAAACCCGAACGCATCAAGGTTTTGCGCTGCGCGTTATCCATTGGCGTCGCGAGCAGCGGCACGCCCGGCCTCGTGCTCGACGACCAACTGACGATTGCATGCGGCAACGGCGCCGTGCGGTTGATCGAGTTGCAACGCGCCGGTAAGCGGCCGATGCCAGCGATCGACCTGCTGCGTGGCTTTGCCCTAGGCCCCGGCACAGTTCTTAACTGCACAAATTAACTGTCTCAGCGATTTTGCGGCGCGCACGCCAGCACCCGACGGTATCTTGACGACTGGTTAAGCAGTGGCCTTGTGCAGGAGTTCCAAGTGACCCGTTTCATCGCCTTCGCATACGCAGCAATCACAGCCCTCGCGGCGACGACATCGATGGCTCTGGCGAGCGACGGTGGTCTGGTGCGGATCGAGCCGCGTCCCTACTACGGCGCGGTCGTCACGATCGAGCATGGCGTTCGCGTATACCGTCCATTGCCGACACAGCAACTGATGATCATCAACCCCAACAATGTGCCGGTAAACGTAACTTTCAACCGGACGATCGCCAACTACACCGCCGAGTCCACTGCAGCGGATGACAGCCGGGGCAGCCATAACGGCTACGCCGGTTACAGCGGTTTCGGTGGCTATGGTGGTTATGGCTCTGATCGTGGAAAGCGCCGCGAGATGAAACGGGTGTCTGGTGTATACGAAGGGCGGCGACATATGAGCCATCGCCCACGGCACAAGCCGTCGCATCACTGAGTATCGACTCTGATGCGGTTCACCTTGTGGGGGACGCCGCAACAGACTAAACCGGCCGGAACACCACTCCGGATACGCAAAAGTACGAATGCCCCGCTACCGCCTGACGATCGAATATGACGGCACACCGTTCGTCGGCTGGCAGAAGCAGCCAGGCGAAACCACTGTACAGGGGGCGCTAGAGGCGGCGTTCAGCAAGTTCACTGGTGAAGACATCGACGTGCGTGGCGCCGGACGCACGGATGCCGGCGTCCACGCCCTTGGCCAGGTCGCTCATGCCGACCTCGCCCGCGAACGCCTGCCACTCAAGATCCGCGAAGCCTTGAATTTCCACATCCGTCCGTATCCGGTCGCTGTCGTCGACTGCGAGGAAGTGCCCGCCGACTTCGAGGCAAGGTTTTCGGCGACCTCACGGCACTATCTTTATCGGATCCTAAACCGACGCGCGCCACCCGTGCTGGATGCCAATCGTGTCTGGCACATGCCGCATCCACTCGATCAGGACGCGATGCACCGCGCCGCCCAGTTACTGATTGGGCGGCATGATTTTTCGACATTTCGGGCGTCGTCCTGTCAGGCGAAATCAGCATTGCGCACGCTCGATGGCCTCGACGTCTCCCGTGTCGGCGATGAAGTTCACATCAACGCACGCGCCCGCTCGTTTCTGCACTCACAGGTCCGCTCCATGGTCGGCAGCTTGAAGCGGGTAGGCGAGGGCCGCTGGCGGGTCGATGACATGGCCCGTGCGCTCGCCGCACAACGCCGCGAAGCGTGCGGCCCGGTGGCGCCGCCCGAGGGGCTCTACCTCGCCCGCGTCGGCTACGACGCCACGGCTGCTATCGCCAACACCGACATCATCGAAAGCGACGACGAATGATGGGTTAGTGCGCTGCCAGCAGGCGGTCGATCATTGCAGGTGCGACGCCCAAATAATTGGCTGGATCGACCAGCGCCGCCAAGGCTCTGGCATCGAAATGCTTGGTGATGTCGGCGCATTGTTCCAGTTGCCGTAACAAGGGCGTGCCCTGTTCAATGGCCTGACGGCAGGCGGCGTAGACGAGATCGTGTGCCGGTCCGCGCCCCGTATGTTGGGCCAGGGCCATCATCACCGCCTCGGCGACGATCAGTCCACCAGTCATCTCGAGATTTTGGCGCATTCTGTCGGGAACGACGATCAGCCCGTCAAGCATGAAGCGCGCCTGATGCAGCGCGCCGGCAGTTGCGATGAAACTCTCAGGGATCGCGATCCACTCAAGGTGCCACGGTCCGGTCGCCCGCTCATGATCGCTCGGCATCGCGTCGAGCATCAGCCCGGCATGCTGACGGACCGCCTTTGACGATGCAATGATCAGCTCGCAACTGATCGGGTTGCGCTTCTGCGGCATGGTTGACGACGAGCCACGCCCTTTGACGAAGGGCTCGAACACCTCGCCGATCTCGGTTTGCATCATCAGCATCACGTCGGTGGCGATTTTCGCGAGACTGCCGGTTATGAGCGCGAGCAAACCGACCGCCTCCGCCATACTGTCGCGCGCCGCATGCCACGTCATTGTGGGGCGGCCCAGAGCGAGGTCAATCATCAATGCATCATGCACGTCCAGGCCACTGGTCCCAAGCGATGCCAACGTTCCGGCAGCACCCGCGAATTGCCCAACCAGAACGCGCGGCTTGAGTTGCTCCAACCGTTCGCGATGGCGGCGGATCATCGATAACCAGACCGCACATTTGTGCCCAAACGTGATGGGCAAGGCATGCTGTAAATGCGTGCGGCCAGCCATGACGGTCAATCGGTGAGTTCGAGCATGACCGCTGAGCGTCGCATCAAGTGCTGCCAAATCGGCAGCGACCAAGGCAAGCCCATCGCGCAATTGCAGGACAGTCGCAGTGTCCATGATGTCTTGTGTCGTCGCCCCCCAATGCAGGTAGCGCCCTGCATCGCCGCACCCGTGCGCCAACTGATGCACCAAGCCGACAATCGGATACCCGACATTGTCGGTCTCCTGTTTCAGCTTATCGTAGTCGATGACGAGTGTTGCCCGCGAAGCCTCAATTGCACGCGCGGCCTCCACTGGGATCAGGCCCAGTCGGCCTTGCACGCGCGCCAGTGCCACTTCGACGTCGGCGACATGGCCGATGAACGCCTCGTCGCAGAAGATGCCGCGCATGGCGGGGGTGCCAAACGCATCGCGATACAGCACCGAGTCGAATACGGACGACGGCATGGCAGCGCTTCCCTCAGTTTGGCATTCAGCTCTTGTACTGTCTGGCGCTGGCAACCAGGAAATCGCGCAACACCTGTACCTTTTTCGAGGTCTTCAACTCTTCCGGGTAGACAAAAATGATCGGGATGGTCGGCAGTTCGACGTCAACGAGCACGGGCACCAGATCGGCATCCTCTCCCGTCAGATAATCTGGAATGAGGCCAACGCCGATACCGGCACGCACGGCATATTTGAGAGCGACGACGCTATTGGCGCGAAACACCGGGATCAAGGGATCTTTGCCCTCACGGCCGGCAGTCTCCAACCAGCGGATCACTGACAGATGGTAAGCAGGTGTGCCGCCGTAGGATACGAAGCGGTGCTGCTCGAGATCCTCGAGCGACTTCGGTTGCCCGAACTTGCGCACATAGCTCGTAGAGGCGAACGCGCGCACCTTCATCGTAAATAACGAACGCCGGATCAGATCAGCCTGCTCCGGCTCGCGGGTCCAGATCGCGACATCGGCCTCGCGCATCGAAATATCGATCTGGTCGTCATTAAGGATCAGATTGACGCGAATGTCAGGATAAAGATCGATGAACTCGCGCAGTCGCTGCGTTACCCACACGGTGCCAAGACCAATCGGCGCGGTGATGCGCAGTTCACCTGTCGGCTTCGTCGTGGTGTCGGCGAGCAGCGTCTCGGCGGTATGCAGCTTGTTCATTACATCGCTGGCCGTCCGATAGAGCATGTCGCCCTGCTCGGTCAGCACCAGACCGCGCGCATGGCGGTGGAAAAGTGCAATACCGAGGTCTTTCTCAAGCGACGACACCTGGCGGCTCACCGCCGATTGACTCATACGCAGCGATTCACCCGCGTGGGTGAAACTTCCCGCTTCAGCAGCGGCATGAAAAATTCTCAGCTTGTCCCAATCCATGGCGTCAATCCTTCTGGGCACGAACGGCGGCGGGGCGCATCAACCGGCACGCAGAAGCGCACTGGCAGCGACGGGTAGAAGCGGGTCAATTGGTCTTGCGTGACGGATACACGTAGTGGCGTTTCTCAGGTTTCGTTTTTTGTTAGCGTTTCTTTATCGGTGTCTTTTTTTATCGATTGAAACTTCGATTACTCGGCGGCCTGCGCGGTGACGGCGTTAGCCGCCAACCAACGCTCGGC
The DNA here is from genome assembly GCA_031401535.1 of Hyphomicrobiaceae bacterium. Classification (GTDB taxonomy): domain Bacteria; phylum Pseudomonadota; class Alphaproteobacteria; order Rhizobiales; family Hyphomicrobiaceae; genus JAKFWF01. Next base: position 5,813 of record JANNRP010000480.1, read on the forward strand.
TTCCAGCGCCGCCATGCAGCCCATGCCAGCGGCAGTGACGGCCTGACGGAATATTTCATCTTTTACATCACCGGCAGCAAACACGCCGGGTATCGCGGTGGCGGTGCTATCTGGCGCGGTGATCAGATACCCGGATTTGGTGGTTTCTAATTGCCCCTTGAACAACTCCGTCGCTGGCGCATGTCCGATCGCCACAAACACGCCATCGACCTTGCGCTCGGTGACCGCACCGGTTTTCACATTCTTGAGTTTCACGAATTGCACCGTCCTGGGGTCAACGGAGCCGCCAATCTCTTCGATGGCGGTATCCCAGATCACCTCGATCTTCGGATTATTAAACAGTCGGGCTTGCAGAATTTTTTCGGCCCGAAAGCTATCGCGCCGATGCACGACCGTGACCTTGGCTGCGAAGTTCGTCAGGAACAGCGCCTCCTCGACGGCGGTATTGCCGCCTCCGACCACGATCACCTGTTTGCCCTTGTAAAAAAAGCCATCGCACGTCGCGCACGCCGACACGCCATACCCCTGGAACGCCGTCTCGCTGGCCAGTCCCAACCAGCGCGCCTGGGCGCCAGTACAAATGATCAGCGCATCGCAGGTGTAATGGTCACCACTATCAGCTTCGAGACGGAATGGGCGGCGTTGCAGATCAACCTTGGTGATATGGTCCATCACGATTTCAGTGCCGACATGTTCGGCCTGCGCCTTCATTTCCTCCATCAGCCACGGTCCCTGTATGGCCTTGGCAAACCCTGGATAGTTCTCAACATCAGTCGTGATCGTCAGTTGACCGCCGGGCTGGCTGCCCTGGATCATCAAAGGTTTGATCATGGCGCGCGCCGCATAGATGGCAGCAGTATAACCGGCAGGTCCCGATCCCAATATGATGACGTGCGCGTGACGTGCTGAGGTGGTAGCGGGCGAGAGAGCGGCCATGGCCGAAGGCTCCGGAGCAAGTGGGCGAGCTATGCAGTTCTTGCATATGAAGGTTTTTGCGTGCCACGGCAAGCCCAAGGTGCAACAGGCCCGTGGAATTGACGCCATCAACCAGTTGTTATCCCACTTGATCGCGATAGCGCGCTATGTAGCAGGCGTCCGACAACACAAGGATTACAGTGACATGTTCAAAGCATTATTGTCCGTCGCCGCGGCAGCAATCGTCTTCGCTGCAACGCCTGCCACCGCCCAGGAAAAATTGCGTTTTGCGGTTGGTCCGTTCCAGCCGACCGCCACTGACACCCGGAAGGCCTACGAGCCATTTTTCAAGCACATCGCCGACAAACTCGGCCGCGAATATGAGTTGGTTGTCACGACCGATTGGGCCGGCATCGCCATCGCACTTGCCAACAAGCAGGCTGACATTGCCTGGATGGGCCCTTGGGGCTATGTGCTCGCCAATGCCGAGGGGGCCTCGAAGGCCATCGCCACCGTCAAATACAATGGCAAGCCAAGCTATCATGCCATCATCGTTGCCAAGCCCGACACCAAGATCGTAAAATGGCCGGATGATGCCAAGGGTCAGCGCCTGTCGCTCGCCGACGCCGGATCGACCTCGGGTTGGCTGGTGCCGACGTTCTATTTCAAGTCGCAGGGCATCGATCCGAAAACGTTCTTCCAGTATCGCGATGGCGCCTCGCACGCGGCGCAGGTGCTGTCCGTGATAAACGGTCAGACCGATCTCGCCAGCGACTTCGACCGCAACCTCAATGGGTTCATCGAACGCGGTACGGTCAAAGCCGATCAAGTCAAAGTCGTTTGGACGTCCGAGCCGCTCCCGAACGATCCACTCGTGGCCCGTGACGGGCTCGATGCCGCAACGGTTGCGCGCGTGCAGGAAATCGTACTTGGTATCACTGACGAGCAGGCACTGACTTTGATGCCGAAGAATTACACCGGCTGGGTAGCGGCCAATCATGCCAGCTATAAGTTGATCGAGGATGCTGGCATCGCGGTCGGCCGCCTCAAGGCCAAGATCAACTAAATCCAGAGACGATCATCGCGTGCATGGTAATCTTACACAACCGCAGATGACGCCCAAACGCCTTGGCGCGCAGCTTAAATTCGCTGTGCTGCTCGGACTGGGCGTCGCGTTTTACGTTGCCTGCCTGCACGTCGCCCAGGTTGACTTCGGGCGGCTGTGGGCGGGTCTGCCGCGGCTTGCCAACTGGGCAGCGCGCTCGTGGCCACCAGATTTGAGCGAAGTTGGCACGCTGTCGATCCGCGCCGCCGAGACAGTCGCCATGGGCACCGTCGGCACCACGTTCGGAGCAGCCCTCGCGGTCCCGCTTTGCCTGCTGGCGGCCAACAACCTGACGCCATCGCGCTGGCTCTACTATCCGGCGCGCGGCCTGCTTAATGCGCTGCGCGGCGTCGACTCGTTCATTTTTGCGCTGATTTTTGTGGCAGCGGTCGGTCTCGGACCGTTTGCCGGTGTGCTGGGTCTGGCGCTGCATAGCGCGGGTTCGATCGCCAAGTTGTGGTCTGAGACGATCGAGACGGTTGAGCCAGGGCCGATGGAAGCCGTGACCATGAGCGGCGCCGGACGGTTGAAGGTTATCCGCCATGCGGTGCTGCCGGATGTACTACCGGGACTATCGTCGATCATCCTGTATATGTGGGAATTCAGCGTCCGGGCTTCGACCATTCTTGGAGTCGTAGGCGCCGGCGGCATCGGCCAGGAATTGAAAAACAGCGTTGATCTGCTGCAGTTCGACCGCGTCCTCACGATTCTGATCATCGTGCTCGCGATGGTGTCGGCGATCGACGCTGCAAGCGCGTGGGCAAGGCGCCGCCTCGTATGAGCCCAATCCTACAGGCGATGAACCTCTCAAAGCGTTACGGTGGTCGACAGGCGCTCGCCAGTGTTTCGATTGCGATCGAGCCGGGCGAGTTTGTCGTGGTGCTGGGTGCGAGCGGCTCTGGCAAGACAACGCTATTCCGATGCTTGACGCGACTGACCGAACCCGACACCGGTGAAATTCTGATCGGCGGTCAGCCGTTGCACGGCTTGAAGGGCCGACCGCTAGCGACCGCACGGCGACAGATCGGCGTCGTGTTCCAGCAATTCAATCTCGTGCGACGGCTATCGGCGATGGACAATGTGCTGGCCGGCCGTTTGTCCGCGACACCGTTCTGGCGCGTGCTGCTCGGACAGTTTGACGATGCCGACCGTGCTCGGGCAGCCGACGCCTTGCAGGCGGTCGGCCTAGCCGGGCATATTGAGCAGCGCAGCGATACACTGTCCGGCGGGCAGCAGCAGCGGGTCGCGGTGGCACGCGCGCTCGTACAGGACGCGGCAGTCATCCTCGCTGACGAACCGGTCGCCAGCCTCGACCCCGAAACAGCTACCTCGATTTTGAGCCTGCTGCATGGCTTGACGCGGTCGCACGGGATTGGCGTGCTCTGCACCCTGCATCAGCCCGAGCTTGCCCACCGGTTCGCCGACCGAATCGTCACGATGGAAGCCGGTTACATCATCGAAACAGCGCATGTTCCCAACCGGGTAGTGGAGCCAGTCGTGTAACCTCGTTGCAGCATTGGTTCGGTAAAATGCTTCGGCGCGACGGGTAGTAATCATTTGGTCAAGCCAGCGCGCCACATAACTAATACACTCGATATAGAAATCGAATCACCAAACGGACGGCACCCTCCCGCATGATCATTCGACCCACTATTGCTCACTTATGCATTGCTCTATCAATGCCGTGGATCATCGCGACAAACGCATCAGCTCAGGAGACGTTCGGCATCCAGGTTGGTGGCGGGATTGCGGTGGTACCGAAATACGAAGGTGGCAAGGATTACCGCGTAATAGGGATACCGATTCTTGCCCCTGCCGGTCTTTCCGATGGCCGCGTGCAGTTCAAAGGCCCCGATCATCTCCAGCTCCGCGTATTCGATTACTATGGCTTCCAAATCGGCCCATTGGTTGGCGTCCGATTCGGCCGCGATAAGGATGACGGTGCGCGTCTGCGCGGACTTGGCGATGTGGACGGCGGCTTGGTCGTCGGCGGTTATGCGGCATACAAAGCGGGCATGTTCACCACTGCGCTGTCCTATCACCATCAGGTGTCCGGCGACGATACGGGTGGCGTTGTGAAGCTCAGCTTTGAGGCCGAGCAAAAACTGTCTGCTGGCGTTAAACTGACCGCCAGTGTCGGCGCGACCTGGGCTGATGAAGACTACATGGGTTCGTTTTTTGGCGTGGATGCGCTGCAGTCAGCCCAATCCGGGCTCACGCGTTTTGATGCCGATGCCGGCATCAAAGATGTCAACATTGGCCTCGTTGCCGATGTGACCCTCGCGCCGCAATGGTCGCTCAAGCTGTTCGGCAAGTATGCGCGCTTGGTAGGCGATGCCGCGGACAGCCCCGTCATCGAGACACCGAACCAGTTCTATAGCGGCGCG
>JANNRP010000481.1:0-13770 GCA_031401535.1 Hyphomicrobiaceae bacterium
GTGGACTTGGAAGACGTTCTTAGCCAGATCGATGCCGATGGTGCTAATGTTCATGTGGACGACCCCCTCAGGTGATTCGTTTTACAACGAACACCCTATGGCACTTCGATGCCGAGAGCGGGCGTCGTCCACCACATCAACTTCAACAGTGTCGTCCCGTTGCGGACCGTCGGCTATTCTATCAATCAGCGGCCGAAGCGCCGGACGGCTTGATCGCCCATCGACGTCACTTGGCCCGTCACATCGGCCCTGTTTCTGACACGATGATCGTGAGCGGACACGGCGCCGCTGCCTGATCCCAAACCCTCAAGCTCATTGCCGAGTGGTTGTTTGCGCACTTACTGACAAGCGCCGTCTGCCCAGACCCGCCGCGCATATGCTGGCCATGCGCGGCGCCTGGCCCGATCAGTTGGTCACGAGGTGCTGCACGCCATTGCCGTTCGCGGCTGCTGCCGTTGCGGCGACCTGTGGCTTTGCGACAATGCCAAGCCGCTCTTCGGCGCTGGCCAGGATCTGCCCCAGCAGCTCCGAATACCGGATGCCGGCAAAGCCCGCCATGATGTTGAGCTTGCCATCCCAGCACCAACCCGGATTCGGGTTCACTTCCAACAGCTTGACCTCGCCCCGGGCGTCAGCACGGAAATCAAAGCGCGCATACTCCCGGCAGCCGAGCCGCTCGAACAGCCGGGCCGAGTGCTCGATCATCTGCGACTGAATATGATCGGGCAGTTGCGCTTCGTGATACTTGATCTGCGTCCAGTAGGGGCTTTCCGGTTCCCACTTCGATTCGTAGCCGAGGATCTTCGGCAACTTCGGGTCGAGCTTGGAGAAATCGACTTCCAGGATCGGCAATGCCCGGAGGCCCTGGTCTGGATTGCCGATCAGGCTGACCGAATACTCGGCGCCGGGCAGGTATTCCTGCACCAGCACCGGCCGGCGGGGGAATTCCGTGCGCAGCCGCTCCAGATAGTCGAGCAACCCGCTTTTGTTGTGCACCACGGCGTCCTTGGTGATGCCCTGCGAGCTGTCGCCGTAGTTGGGCTTCAGGATCGCCGGAAACACCGACGGCAGGGTTGCGCCCTGATCGCCCGGCCGGACGTAGGTTTCGAGCGGCACCGGCACGTCGAGGGAGGCCGCAACCGCGCGCACCAAGCCCTTGTCGTAGCAGGCAGCCAGCGCCGGCGCCGCAGCACCGGTGTAGGGGATGCCGAGCACGTCGAGGAGGGCTGGAACGTGCAACTCCTTGAACGGGTCGTTGTTCCAGCCCTCGTCGCAGAAGTTGAGCACCAGGTCGGTACGCAGGTTGCCCAGATCGCGCTCGAGCGTGGCATGGTTGTCGAGGAAGCGGAACTTGTAGTTCGGCAGCTCCGACAGTGCGTCCGTCAGCCGGCGCACGGTATCGAGGTCTTCCGGGTTGAACGTTCCGCCGCGCTTGACCTGATCGGGCAGGCGCGGGTCACCCATCAGCACGGTGACGTCCAGTTGCTGCACTTTTCCACGCACCTTGCGGGCCGGCAGGTTGGGCGCGTCGGCCGTCAGCAGGATGCGCCGGGCCATCATGCCCAGATCCTGGTCGCGGTCGGACTGGGCCTCGGCGATGCCGTGATGGCGGACGTTGCGGAAGCCGCATTTCTCCAACAGCCGCGTGATGCCGTCCTTCGTGTAGAGGCGCTCGGCGTAGAACTGGTCGGCGATTACGCCGCTCTCGTCGTGCACGATGACTTCGCGGCTGATCAGCCGATCGCCGTCCTGGCTGAGCGACCGCTCGCGGCAGACGAAGTGGTGCTCGTCGATCCACTCCCAGGAGCGGCGGTCGAAATGCTCCGTCATGTGCGCGCCGTCGGTAATGTCGAGCACGATCTGGCCGGTCGGGCGCAGGATCCGGCCGACCATCGTCAGCACCTTTTCGTCGTCCTTCTTATTCGAGAAGTAGCCGAACGAGTTGCCCATGATCGCAACGCAGTCGAACGTGCTTTCGGGCAGCCGCGGGTTGCGGGCGTCGCCTTCCTTGAACAGTACCTGCAGCCCCGCCGCCTGGGCGCGCTTCTTGGCGAGCCGGATCAGGTAGCGTGAACGGTCGACGCCGTGCACGTTCTTGAAGCCACGTTGTGCGAGTTCGATGCAGTGGCGGCCCTGGCCGCAGCACAGATCGAGAATATTGCTATGCGGCTGGATCGCCGCCGCAGCCATGATGAAATCAACCTCGCGGCGCGTGTTTTCGTTGTTTTCAACCACGTCGCCGTCGGTCTTGACGTACAGCGCGTTGAACAGTTTGCGCCACCACTCTGCTGGCAGATGCGCCTCAAGGTCGCCGACCGGACCGAGGCAGGAACGCACAGACTGACGTTTTGGCTTCTTCGCCTTAGGCGCGGTTGCCATGATGGACGAAAGACCTCCCCAGATAGGTTGCGCATTGCCGCCGGCCAGGCTGGCCAGTGGGCGTCATACGGCCGCGATCCTTAGCCGCCTGCATGGTCATTGCAAGCAACAAGTTGGGGATAACTTTGACGGATGCAACGGGCCGCGAATAATTCTGTTCGTGAGCACATTTCATCGCCCGGATCAAAAGTCAGGCAGCGCGTTCGAGCACCGCCACGAAGAAGCCATCCGTGCCGTGACGGTGTGGTGTCAGCAACAGCGCACCGGTGCCGCCATCGGCGGAAACCGGCGCGGCGGTGCCGAATGCGTCGCTCCAGACAGCAGCATAGGGAAGGAGGCGGAACTCGGGCGCCGTCGCCAGGAATGCCGCCACCTGATCGTTGTTTTCCTCGGGCAGCACAGAGCAGGTGATATAGACCAGCCGGCCGCCAGGTTTCACAAGGCCGCGGGCGAGCGCCAGTACCGTGCTCTGATCGGCAAGGCGCGTTTCGAGGTTGGCGGGCGTCACGCGCCATTTTGCGTCCGGGCGTCGCCGCCACGTTCCGGTGCCTGTGCACGGCGCATCGATCACGACGCGGTCGAAGCGGGGACCGAGCGCCTCCAGCGCAGCTATGTCGCCAGCGTTCATCACCTGGGCATTGCGGACGCCGGCGCGTTTCAGGCGCTCGAAGATCGGGCGGAGTTGGCCGCGATCGGAATCGTAGGCATAGATCTGCCCGGTGTTCTGCATGGCGGCCGCCATCGCCAGCGTCTTGCCGCCGGCGCCCGCACACAAATCCATCACCTGCAAACGTGGACCAGCGGTGCTGAGAGCGGCGGCGATCTGGCTGCCTTCGTCCTGTACTTCGAACCAGCCTTTGCCGTGGGCGGCATCAGCTTCGACGTTGGGTGTCCGTCCGGGGCCTTCGGGTGCCGGCAAGCGGACGCCAAACGGCGCCAATGGCGTCTCGACCGGGCTGAACGCGGCCAGCGCCTTCAGCACTTTCTCACGCGTTGCCTTCATCGCATTGACCCGTAGGTCGACCGGAGCGCGGCGGGCAAGGGCCTGTCCCTCGGCAACGGCGCTATCGCCGAACGCGCGGACGAACGAGGGCAAAAGCCATGCGGGGATGTCGCCGCGCACGTGCGGGGCAGCCGTGTCATCGAGCTGGCGTGTCAGGCCTTGGCATTCGGCCTCATCCAGCACAGACAACGCGTGCGGGCTGCCATCGGCGCCGGCGATGATGGCCGCCGGTGACAGGCCAAGCGCTCGTCCGCTGGCCGCCAGCACCAGCGCGCGTGACGTATCGGCGCCCATCTGTGCACCAAGCGACGCCCTGCGGCGCAGCACGTCATAGACGACGTTGCCGATCGCCGCCCGATCTCCCGATCCGGCAAACCGATGTGCCTTGCCCCAGTCCGAGAGCGCAGATGCCACCGGGCGGTGGCGCTGCAACACATCGTCGACAACGGCGACGGCTGCGGCGATGCGTGCGGCCGGGGTCATGTTACAGGATCGGCCCGACGGCGCGCACGACGATCATGACCCACATCGCGAGCAAGGCGACCACGCCAGCAAGGTAGAGTGACGCCCGCTGCATCACGATATTGCCGCCCAGATGAACAGCGGCATGGCCAATGCGCGTGATTACGTAAACCCAGGCCAGGCCAAGCATCCAGATGTCGATCGACTTGGTGATCAACGCGAATGCAGCCGCGGCAAAGAACAACACCGGCGTCTCGAACTGGTTTTTGAAGTTGTTCGACGCCTTGGTCGCATCGGCGGGCCAAGCATCCTGGCCAAGCGCAACGTCCTTCATGGTGGTTTTTTTCGACACCAATGCCGAACGGCGACGGCTACCCATCACCACCATGACGGCCAGCGTCAGGAGGACTTGCAGGAACACCGGCAGCAGTATGAGGTTCTGGTTCATCGGGCTCTGGCTCAACCGTTTCCTGGATAGTTCGGGCTTTCGCGCGTGATCGAGATCGAGTGCGAGTGGCTCTCACGCATTGCTGCAGGCGAGATCCGGATGAATTTCGCGCGTGCCTTCAATTCGGCGAGGTCGGCGGCGCCGACATAGCCCATGCCGGCGCGCAAGCCGCCCACCAACTGATGGATGACATTGGCGACCGGGCCCTTGTACGGCACTTGGCCCTCGACGCCCTCCGGCACCAGCTTGAGCGTGTCCTTCACCTCCTGCTGGAAGTAGCGGTCGGCAGAGCCGCGCGCCATGGCGCCGACCGAACCCATGCCGCGATAGGTCTTATAGGTGCGCCCCTGGAACAGATAGGTTTCGCCCGGGCTTTCATCCGTACCAGCCAGCAGCGAGCCGATCATCACGCAGTCGGCGCCGGCGGCAATCGCCTTCGTCACGTCGCCCGAGAACTTGACGCCGCCATCGGCGATCACCGGTATGCCATCGGCGCGGGCCGCTGCCACGCAATCGAGGATCGCGGTCAACTGTGGCACGCCGACACCGGCGACGATCCGGGTGGTGCAGATCGAGCCCGGCCCGATGCCGACCTTGATGGCGTCGGCGCCGGCGTCGATCAGCGCGCGGGTGGCGGCGGCGGTCGCGACGTTGCCGGCCATCACCTGGGTCAGGTTCGACAGCTTCTTGATGCGGGTGACGATTTCCAGCACCTTGGCCGAGTGGCCGTGCGCGGTGTCGACCACGATCAGGTCGCAGCCCGCCGCGATCAGCCGTTCGGCGCGTTCCAGTCCGTCGTCACCGACGGTCGTAGCCGCCGCCGCCCGCAGCCGGCCCTGTTCGTCCTTGCAGGCGTGGGGGAAGTTCTGCGCCTTTTCGATATCCTTGACGGTTATCAGCCCGACGCAGCGATAGGCGTCATCGACCACCAGCAGCTTCTCGATGCGGTGCTGGTGCAGCAGGTGCATGGCTTCGGCACGCCCGACGCCGGTCTTTACCGTAATCAGCTTGTCTTTCGTCATCAACTCGCTGACCGGTGTTTGCGGGTTCCGCGCGAAGCGCACGTCGCGGTTGGTGAGAATGCCGACCAGTTTGCCGCTGCGATCACGGCCCTTTGCCGGCTCCACAACCGGCACGCCGGAAATGCTGTGCGCCTTCATCAGTTCAAGCGCGTCATGCAGGGTCGCCGTCGGTGCAATCGTCACCGGATTGACCACCATGCCACTTTCGAACTTCTTGACCCGCTCGACTTCCTTGGCCTGCTGCTCCGGCGTCAGGTTGCGGTGGATGACGCCAAGGCCGCCGACCTGTGCCATGGCGATCGCGAGGCGCCCCTCGGTCACCGTGTCCATCGCCGACGACAGAACTGGAATATTGAGATTGATCTGCTTGGTGACGCGAGTTGCGACCGACACTTGTCCCGGCATCACCTCAGAGGCCTGGGGGACCAGCAGCACGTCGTCGAACGTCAGTCCGATCTGCGGGGCAAAGTCGGCCGACATCGGGCTGGAACGGGTCTCGGACGGGGGAATGGAGGGCGCAGCGGCCATGGCGAGGCTCCTCGGGCGGGTTGAAACCGACAGCGAAGCGGATGGCGGATAAGAGTTCCGTCACGTCCGCGACAACACGACAAGACGATTTCGACACGCACCTAGCACGCGCAAGAGACAACGGGAAGCGGGCCTTTCACCGCGCCTGGGCCAGGGCGATTCAATTCTGCAGAACGGCTTCAATTATGATGAACGTCATCCCGGCGAAGGCCGGGACCCACGACAACTGCTACTTGGCAAAGAATTGGTATTCAGAGGGGGGATTTCCTAGTGTTGACTGACGAACTTCGGACATAACGTCGGTGTGTCGTGGGTCCCGGCCTTCGCCGGGATGACCCCTTGGGGGAGGTTGAGATATCGAGAATTGAATGGCCCTGGCGCCTGGGCATGCCCGACATGCTGCAGTGATCGGCTGCTTTGAATCGGCCCGGCTGCCGATGCGAAAAATACTCAGGGATCAGGAGCGCGCCGTTGGACCTTGTCGTCAGACCGGCGTCTCATGTGGATCGTCAAAACCGGCTACTTGCAAATCCGCGCCTGACCGTCGCGTCCGTGGCGCGCCAGGTCCATGTGAAAATGATCGCGATGCATGGCGTCGGCCTCAGGGCCGAGCACGGTCGTGAATTCGCCGCATGCGCCGCGATGCACGGCGCGCAGGAAGCCGCGTTCACGGACGTCGCCATACCAGCCCGACTTGACGCTGACCTTGCGGCCATCAGCCAGCAGGAATTCCGATACGTCGAGGGCATTGGCGTGGCCATGCTCCGAGAGCTTACCTCCCGACACATGATTGATGGCGCGGCATGAGTAACTGGCGGCGACCTTTATTTCGACGATCGGCGAGCCGAGGTGGGCACGGGCGGCCGGTTCGACGTGGCCCTGCATCCAGCGTTCCACCGCCGGCACCATCGGGCAGCGCAGCGTCGCCGCCGGTTTCATGATCACGCGTCCGCCAGCCGCGGCCAGCATCTCGAACGGGCGCTGGGCACCGCAAACGCTAGGTCCGCCCAGTGCCGACCGGCTCTGCAAAAATGACGATTCGCGGATGGTGCCAGACGTCAGGCACGCCTGCTCTTCGTCGGCGCGCCAGGGTTCCGGTTTGGCGACAAAATTCGGTTGCGAACTGCAGCCCCAAGCGAGCAGGGCGGCAGAACAAAGCGCTACGCAGACGAGAACGCGACTGATTACCATGACGGAATAGATCTACGCCAACGCTGTTAACGGCGCGTTAACCGAACGCCGCTGATGTTCTCAGGATGCTTGGGATTTGCGGCACTAATCGGTGCCGGATTGCGGCGCCGATCAGGCGTTATTGGCGCGTGCCGTCGTCGAAATAGCGCTGCCACATGCGCTCACCGACAAGGCAGTCGATCGCCGCACGAGACTTCGGCTCGGTTGCGAGCGGCGAGCCGGGAACAAACTGCGCGGGAACGACGCCAGGCGTTGGCGTCTCGCCGGCTATTTCCAGCAACAGCTTTTGACGTGTCGCCGTTGCGAACTCCCGGCGCTCCTTGATCGGGATCATGAATGATCCAGGGCCGCCGATGACGCATTGCGTGTAGTAATCGTCAAGGTACTCGATATCGAACAGGGTGCTGCCGCCAGATGGCGACTTTAGTACGATCGGCAGGCCATTGATGACAATGCCGCGATTGATCAATTCCTCCCGCAGCGGTCCGATCGGCGGTCCGGAATTGTTTGGTCCGTCGCCGGAAATGTCGATGACGCGGCGCAGGCCGAGGAAGCCGCCCTGTCCGAACTGCTCGCCAGCGATCTTGAGTGCCCCCGTGATCGAGGTTCGGCGATGCCGCGAAATGGGCAGCGCCAACAGTGTCGTAGCGATCAGCTCCGCCGATGCCGGTCCATCGATGATGGTCCACGGCAGCACGACGTTCTGCACCGTCCATCCGGCCCATTCGATGTAGGTGATGGCAATGCGGCCGTGCTGGCCGGATTGGATCGCCTTTAATACTTGCGGGTCACGCAAGGCTGCGGCATAGCCGTCGCGCTGCAAGCGCTGCTCTTCGAGATCCATCGAGTAGGACACGTCGACGGCAAGCACCAGTTCCAGGTCGACCGGTTGCTGTTGGGCGCGAGACGATTGCACCGTGCATGCCAGCGCGAGGGCGATCAGCACGACGCGTGCCAGCCAGGCAATGAAATGCGCTTCAATGCCTTCGACGTACCGCTCTTGATGAAAGCATGTCGCCATGCGGGCCAGCGTGGCACGGAAGCCTTGCCATGGCAAATCGACGCCGAGAATTATTCAAAATTCGGAGCTACCGGCACTGCTTCGGGCCGGTTTGGATCATTCAATGAGAAATCTTGTCTTTTCCACAAAAAACTGCGATTTCCAGCGCGTTTCCGAAGACGGATGATAAATCCAATGCTATTGTTATTCTGCTCGAACGGTTGTGTACTGCCTGTGGCGCGTTGAGTATTCGAGCTAAAGCTCTGGCAGATCATCTAGCTGTGTGCTGCGGTGTATCGCGTATCGATCCGCTGTAACCTAGCTGGTAGACTTGCCAGAGCTTGTTTTTTTAAACCTTTGTCTTGTCCAGGCCGCGGCAAACGAGGTGTAACAACGCTGATCTAGCGCATGGCCAGCAGAGCGCCAAGTCCGATGCCACCGACGAGGATTCGCCACCAGCCAAATAACGCGAACCCGTTGCGACCGACATAGTCCAACAGGTAGCGGACGACGATGACGCCTGAAGCGAATGCAACCAGGAAGCCGACGGCGATGTTGGCGACGTCGTCGGGTTTTAGAATGGCCCAGTTTTTATAGAGATCATAGGCGAATGCGCCGGCCATGGTTGGCATTGCCAGAAAGAACGAGAATTCGGCAGCCGTGCGCTTGTCGGCGCCGAGCAGCATCGCGCCGACGATCGAAGCGCCCGAGCGGGATACGCCAGGAATCATGGCAAGGCATTGACATAGGCCGATTTTCAACGCCATGACTGGCGGAATGTCCATTACATCATGCTGGCGTGTTTCGAACTTCATGCTGTCGACGAGTAGTAAAATGACGCCGCCGGTGATCAGGGCGACGCAGATCAGCATTGGGCTTTCAAACAGTACAGATTTTATGAACTTGTGCAGCGTCGCACCAATCACCGCGGCTGGCAGGAAGGCTACCAGCACCGCTACAGCGAACCGTTGTGTGCGCGCGCTGCTTGGCAGGTCGACCACAATCCTGAGCAGTTTGGCGAAGTAAACCGTCAAGATGGCCAAGATGGCGCCAAGCTGGATCAGAACCTCGAATGTTCTTCCAGGCGAAGTAATACCAAGAAAATGTTCAGCGAGAAGAAGATGACCGGTAGAGGAGACCGGTAGAAATTCTGTAGCACCCTCCAGGGCTCCAAGAATTACAGCCTGCCAGCCTTGCATAATAGTAGGGCCCCCTGCCCGAGACGGATGATTAGCTGAACTCCGAACTCGTAGCGGGTCGTTTCGAGCGTGTCGTGTGCCGGCTTACCTGTTGAGAGCCAGCACCAAAGCGCGCACCTGGCCACCTTGTTCGCTGATGTAACTTGTGAACAAGCGATTGAGTTGGCTGGTCATCGAAAACCCCAGGATCTGCGCGTCGCGCACCTTGAACGTGCCATTTGCGCGGCCGAGCATGAAAGCAACGTCATAGGTCGATCCGTCGCGCATATGGATGGTGCTGTCGACCATCAGGCCATACTTGGCCGGCCGCGAGTGGGGCTGGAACGTGACGCGGTTGATCGCGTATTTATGCGCTTCGCTGGCGGCATACTTGGCCATGAACCGCGCCATGCCGCTAAGGTAACTCGGCCGCTCCGAGGCGCCGAGTTGGCTGCCGTATTCGCCAATGGCTTGCCCGCCCATGTAAGGAAGGTCGGCATGCCGCAGTATGACCGACTGCAGCATTGCCGCCGAGCGGGTACGTGATGCATTGATCAAGTCCCGGGCAACCTGATCCATGTAGCGCACTGCCGGGTCGGGCTGCTGCGCTGTGGCGGGAGCTGCAAATAAAACAGCTAGGCTGGTGCTTGCGAGCATAACGCAGAGTATCATCGACGTCAGCACCGACTGGCCTGCACGGCTGTCGGGCAATCGAGTAAATCCCGTAACCGAGCCGCTTTTCGAGCATGTCATGGGCAAGTGCTCCGAACCGTGCCTGGTTGAGGGCAACCATGCACTTGTGATGATCAGGAATGGTGCCGTAGCGCTGGTGCCACGGCAACACGAATACAATTGAACGCGATACGCATCAGTTCTTACGCTTCGTCGCGCATGCTTGCAGCAGCTTTATGGCCGCATCGGGCAAGGCAATTCAATTCTGTCCCACTCGTTTTGGCAAGCTTTTGGCCTGTCGCTCGACCTCTGCCCAATCAACGCTTGGTCAAGCTGCCTGCAGCCGATCGGCCGCCACCGGCGCGCGCGGCCTGAATGGACGTGGCTGATGCAGCGCCTTGGCATGGATTTCCGGCAGCCCAGTCAAGCTGCACCAGGAATCTATATGGCTTTGAGCGATGCGATCGGCGATTTGCAGGATCACTGATTTGCTGCGCACGGCATGGACCAGGATTACTTCATGCCTTGCCCCTGACAACGAAGTTCGGATGTTGTGGGCAACACCTGTGTAGTTGGCGAGGGGCTCACGCCATTCGACGCTTCCGGTCCTGTTCAACTCGACAACGGAGACCATCGACGGCGACAACGTCACCGCTCGCTCGCGAGCGGTTCTGGTGAAGACGTGCCGCATCGGAACCGCAACAAATGCAAGGCTTACCAGCAGGGCCACGCTTAGTTGAATGGCGACTGAAGGGCGTTGCGCAGTGTTCACAAACGCGGCCGGGTCGGCGGCCGCAACAGACGCCAGAAGTCCAAAGGGGGACAACAGAACCAAAGCTGCCGAGATCGCAAAAATCATTTTGAAAACATTGCGGCTCCGGCAGGTCGTCTGCGCCAACGTAACGGGCAGGACAGCTGCTGGCCCTGCGGGAGTGATGCTGTCCACGGCAGCGATCGTCATCAGGATGCCTCGTCCGTTGAATCGTTGGGATGGACGATACGGATCTCTAGTTAGCGGCGCGTTAAGGTTAAGCGGCGACGGCGATCCAAAGGGCGATGCAATTTCTACCTTGACACATAAACATATCTTTATATGCTTAGGTCATGCGGCTGGATGTCCCAATGGCACAATTGCAAGCAGACGACGCGGTTGCGGCGCTCAAGGCAGCGGCAGAGCCGACCCGTCTGCGCATTCTGCTGTTGCTTGCGGCCGCCGAACTCAACGTCAAGGACCTGACTCGTATCCTGGGGCAGAGTCAGCCGCGTATCAGCCGCCATTTGAAATTGCTCTACGAGGCAGGATTAATCGAGCGCAGCCGGGAAGGCAGCTGGGTTTATTTTCACCTCGGCGCCAGTCCACTCGCCCGGGCTTTGGTTGAGCATGTCGATCAAAGCGACAGCGCGATAGCGCGCGACCGCGAGCGTGCTGCGATTTTGAAGATCGAGCGCGAAAAAACGGCACAGGCATATTTCGAGGTGCATGCGGCAGACTGGGATCAGATCCGTTCACTCTATGTCGAAGAGGCCGAAGTCGAAGGCGCCATGCTCTCGGCGCTCGATGGGCGTCACTACGATACGTTCATTGATTTAGGGACCGGCACCGGTCGGATCCTGGAGCTGTTCGCCGGGCGGTATGGGCGTGGTCTGGGTATCGACATCAATCACGCGATGCTGGCGTATGCCCGCTCTAAGCTCGACCGGTCACTCGGGGGCATGGCGCATGTGCGGCAAGGCGATCTCTATGACTTGGCACTGCCTGACGGTTCGGCCGGTGCCGTCGTCATGCATCAAGTATTGCATTTCCTGATCGAGCCTGCCCGCGCGATCCGGGAGGCTGCGCGGGTGCTGGAGCCCGGCGGCGACTTGCTGATCGTCGATTTCGCGCCACATGAACTTGAGTTCCTGCGGGAGCGTTTTGCACACGACCGGCTTGGTTTCTCCCGCGGGAGCATTGAGCAATGGATGCGCGACGCAGGGCTGGAGCCGGTATCTGCCCGTGACTTGGCACCACCGGCCCATGTCGGTTGTGACAAGCTGACTGTTTCGTTGTGGCTGGCGCGTCGGCCCGCGGATGTTCCGGCCAGTACGACGCAAGCTGCCAACGGCCGCTCCTTTGAAAATGTGAGGTAGTTTGATGGCATCTCCTTTGGCAGAACGGCGCTCCCGCCTCGTGGGTTCGGGCGAAATTGACGTCTCGTTCGAGTTTTTTCCACCGAAGAATTCCAAGATGGAAGAGGCCTTGTGGGCGTCGGTTCGACGGCTTGAGCCGCTGGCGCCGGAATTCGTGTCGGTTACCTATGGTGCAGGCGGCTCGACGCGCGAACGCACCCATCAGACGGTAGCGAAGCTTGTCAGCGATAGTGCCTTGCAGCCAGCGGCGCATCTTACATGCGTCGGCGCCACGCGCGGCGAGGTTGATGAGGTGGTGCGCGGCTACTGGGCAGCGGGCGTACGCCATATCGTCGCCTTGCGCGGGGATCCGCAGGCTGGTGTTGGTGCGCGTTACGAACCGCACCCCGGCGGCTACGCTACGACCGCTGATTTGATCGGTGGCATCAAGAAGATTGGCGATTTCGAGATATCGGTCGGTGGCTATCCTGAAAAACATCCCGAAAGCGCGACGGTCGCAGCCGACATCGAGCATCTGAAAGCCAAGGTAGATGCCGGAGCAAGTCGCATCATCACGCAGTTCTTCTTCGATAACGCACATTATCTGAAGTTTGTTGAAAAGGCCCGGGCTGCAGGCATCTGGTGCCCGATCCATCCCGGCATTGTGCCGATCCACAATTTCAAGCAGGTGTCGAGCTTTGGTGCGAAAACCGGTACCACCATGCCAGCCTGGCTCACCCGGCGGTTTGAGGGCCTCGACGACGATCCGGCTACAACCCAGCTCGTTGCCGCCGCGGTTGCCGCCGAGCAGGTCATGGACCTGGTCGACCAGGGTATTCGGCACGTGCATTTCTACACGCTGAACCGCGCCGATCTCGTCTACGCGATCTGCCACTTGCTGGGACTGCGGCCACGCGTTCAGGTGCATAAGAAGGCGGTTAGCGCATGAGCCGGACGAGCACCAACAAGGCGCTGAACCAAGCTGCAGCCGAGCGCATCCTGATCATCGATGGCGCCATGGGCACCATGATCCAACGGCACAAGCTCGATGAGGCGGGCTATCGCGGATCGCGCTTCAAGGATTGGAGCCGAGATGTGCAGGGCAACAACGACCTGCTTGTGCTGACCCAACCTGCAATCATCCAGCAGATCCATGAGGATTATCTGGCGGCTGGTGCCGACCTGATCGAAACCAACACGTTCAATGCGCAGCGCATTTCCATGGCCGACTACGGTATGGAGGAGTTGTCATTTGAAATGAACGTGGAAGCGGCAAAACTCGCGCGCCGCGCCGTCGACAAATGGAACAAGAAGACGCCGAACAAACAGCGGTTCGTCGTCGGCGCCATTGGCCCGACCAACCGCACGGCATCGATCTCACCCGACGTCAATGACCCCGGCTACCGCAACACATCGTTTGATGAGTTGCGCGGGGTCTACAAAGAGCAGACGCGCGGATTGATCGAGGGTGGCTCGGACATCATCATGATCGAGACGGTCTTCGATACGCTCAATGCTAAAGCTGCCGGTTTTGCCGTGCTCGAAGTCTACGATGAGTTGGGCGTTGAACTGCCGTTGATGATTTCTGGCACGATCACCGACCGATCAGGCCGGACGCTGTCGGGGCAGACAACGGAAGCGTTCTGGTACTCGATGCGGCACCTGAAGCCATGGGCGATCGGATTGAACTGTGCGCTCGGTGCCGAGGCGATGCGGCCGTATCTAGCCGAGCTGTCCCGCGTCGCCGATACGCTGGTGTCGGCGTATCCGAATGCCGG
>JANNRP010000482.1:0-3564 GCA_031401535.1 Hyphomicrobiaceae bacterium
CGTTGGTGATCGTGGTCGTCGTGCTGCCGGTAACGCTGCCGGTGTCATCGTCGATCAGCGTCATGCCGATCGTATAGACATCACTGGACGAGTTGGTCGGGTTGTCATCTAGGTATTGGTGTGTGATATCAAACGAGCCGCCTGTGACGACCACGGTTTGCGGCGCGCCCTCGCCCCAAGCGATCGTGACCTTGTGGGTATCTTGAGTGCCGACATCTGAATAAGTTCCGGTAAGATGCACGAGTCCGTTTTCAGACACTGACGTGGCTGAGAGGGTGAGCAGAACCGGTGCCACGTTGTTCACGGTCAGTGATATGGCGCCGATTGCTTCATAAGCGCCGATGTCCACACGTGTGCCTTGTGGCCGCGTGACGCCGCGTTGGTCGGTGGGCGGGGCGTTGCTGTTGTCACCCGCGTTGATCGCCAGACTTGCCGGCAACAGAGCCATCGTCTGCGTTGGGCCGCCGTTGTTTTGCAACGGACCGAGCAAGGGATTGAGCGGGTTAGCGGTCGTTCCGGTTAGATCAGAAGCAACCCACCCAGTGCTCGTGTCAGTGTTGCCGATCAAGTTGTGGCCTAGTGAGACAATGGCTCCGTTGACATCGGGATCACCGGCACCGGCAGTGTTACCTGCCACGAGATTGTTCACGAGGACCGGTTGCGCGCCGTAAGCGTACGTGAGACCGCCGCCGTTATAAACGACGGAGTTTGCCGACATCGTGGAGTTGCTCACCGTCAGGGTACCGCCGCCATGAAGGATGGCGGCCCCATAGTAGGCGTGATTGCCGTAGAACGTACTGTTGGTCACCGTACCCGTTCCCGCGTTGTAGATGCCGCCACCAAAGTAGCCGCCGTAAGGGCCGCCGCTGTTGCCTGTGAACGTGCAACCGGCTACTGTCATCGTGCCGAAGTTGCCAACGCCTGAACCCAGACCGTAGGTATTCACGGCATGGTTGGAGGTGAAAGTGGAGTAACTCAAGTTCAGGATGCCGCCGTCATTGTAGATACCGCCTCCGTGGTCGGCGGAATTGTTTGCCAGGCTGGAGTCGCTGACCGACAACATGCCCTTGTTTAAGATGCCGCCGCCGACATCCGCATTGCCATTGACGATGGACAGTCCCCAGATAGAAACGTGTGCACCGGTGTCAATCTGGAGGATTCTGCTGGCGTTGTTCCCATCCAGTACCAACTGGCTCGCGCCGAGGCCGTTGATATTGGTGTTGCCGGTCAATTCCAGCTTGCCTTGTGTCAGTAAAAGAGTTCCCATCAAACCCGTGGCGAAGGTGATGGTGCTCGGACTTCCCAAACTGTTGGCGGAAACAACCGCCTCACGTAGACTGATCAACCCGTCCAATGGATTGACGGAGTCGGCCAAGGTCGTGACCACAAAGCTTGCACCAGCGACGATCGGACTATTGCCGATGGCGGTCCCCGCTGCGCCCGTCGAGCCAAGATCGTCATCGGTGACGGTAACGTTGATCGTGTAAGCGTCGGAACTGGTGCCCGTGGGATTGTCATCGAGGTATTGGTGGCTGGTGGCTGGGATGCTGAGCACGCCCGCGGCCAGATTGAGCACCGTGTTGGCCGAGCCATCGCCCCAGTTAATGGTCACCTTGTGCGTGTCGAGCGTGCCTGCATCGCTGAAACTGCCGCTGAGCGTCGTGCTCCCGTTCTCGTCGATCGTCGTCGCGCTCAGGTTCAAGTTCAGGTTGGAGGGGGCGACGTTGTTCACGGTCACACTGGTACTGCCAGATACGCTGCCTGTGTCATCGTCGGTCAGAGTTACGCCGATCGTGTACACATCGCTGGACGTGTTGGTCGGGTTATCGTCCAAGTACTGGTGCGTGAAACTGAAACTGCCGCCCGCTACCGGCAGTGTTACCGGAGCACCTTCGCCCCAGTTGATGGTCAGCGTGTGCGTGTCTTGGGTTCCCACATCGCTGTAAGTACCGCTCAACGTCACCGTGCCATTCTCGTTCACCGAGGTCGCCGCCAGTGTGAGAATTACAGGGGCCACGTTGGTGACGTCGACAGAGAATGATTCAGTGCCCCAGTCGCCGTCTTCGTCGCTGACGGTGACAATGGCGTTGTAACGACCATCGTTGGCAAAGACATGGTTCAATTCGAACGTCTTGTCGGCAGTGAGCGCTAATGGTTGCATTCCCGAACCGTCGCCGTAGTCGACTGTAGCAGTCCAGATATCGTCGCCCGGATCGGTAAACGAACCAGTTCGAATCAGAATCGAACCTTCGTCGATGGTTGTATCAGCACCTAGGTATACGGTTGCGGCCACGTTTGCAACCGACTCGACCGTTCCAGAGATTTGTGAGTAGCGATCATTGCCGACGCCGCCATTGACAGTGTATGCCCCCGACCCCGTCGTGGCATCCACAACAATCAAGTCATCGCCTGCGCCTGAATCTACGTCAAATTTGGCGTCAAAAAGACTGTCGAGCAGACCAAGGTTGATCGTGTCGGCCCCATCGCCCGTTTGAAGCGTTATGGACTTAATTGGGTTGGGAAACAACACAGTCATTCCGACTAGCGATTCCTGAAACACAAGCAGTGATCGCTCGTTGGCCAAGAATGGGTCATCTTTGAGTTGGACGTCATGTGAACTTGCTCCGGAGAATTCAAATCCCCGATCCACTGCGATCATAAAATCTTCAATTGTCGCAATGCCAGTGTGCGTTATTAATGATCCATCGATGTCGATGGTTCCTGTACCCGCAACGGAGCTCCTATACGTGATATGTTCGCGCAATTCGGGCGATTGAATTTCCAGTCGATCAGGACCATTGCCAACGAATGTCAGGCCTCCTGCGGGCAGAGGAGCCCCGTTAGACGTTCGGACTGTTAGGCGGGTTTCGACGCCCGTCGCTACAATGATCGTCATGGCGGCACTGGAGGATGGAGCCGAAAATACAACGTTTCCATTCCGCGTCAGAAATGTCATGTCACCGTCGAACTCCACGAGCAAGTCATCACTATTGCTGCCGTCCACTGGTGCCGCGTAAGTGAAAGGCTCGTCACTCAATATCGCGCCGCCTCCTAAATCGTTGGCCAGGATTGCGTTTATTGGGTTGCTTAGCAACACCATGAATCGTTCATCTTGCTCAAAGCGCGCGTCGCCATTGACTTGGACCTGAATCGTCTTTGTCAAGAAATCGCCGGGGTTCCATGTTAGCGTGCCGGACTTCTCCGCATAATCACCGTCGGCGACAGTAGCCGTGTCGTCAGCAGTCGCGAAGTCGACTGAGATCGGCACTCGAGTTGGACTGTCCAACGTTACCTCAAAGTTGGCCCATGCCGTGCCGTCAGCTCCCTCCACGACCTTGGTGTTTGAAATAACCAGCGCGGGTACGGCGACGTTGCCGACAGTGGCAGCAGCGATCCGTATCGCTAAGGCAGCGCCTGTATTTTCAGCGACCACTGTAGCAATATTGTTTTGCCCAATCGAGGCCAATAACAACTCCTTGGCGATGTGTCCATGCGCAACCGCTTTCACCTGTGCTACCTGTTGCAGATAATCGATTCCCGTTGCGAGGGGAATGGCATCAATGG
>JANNRP010000483.1:0-20215 GCA_031401535.1 Hyphomicrobiaceae bacterium
CCCGCTCCGGCGACGAATGGGTGACGCGCTACAGCCGCAAGTCGCTGCGCATCCTCGGCTCGGTGGGCGAGCCGATCAACCCCGAGGTCTGGACCTGGTACCACGACGTGGTGGGCGAGGGCCGCTGCGCCGTGGTCGACACCTGGTGGCAGACCGAGACCGGCGGCATCCAGATCACGCCGCTGCCCGGAGCCACGCCGTGCAAGCCGGGCTCGGCGACGCTGCCGTTCTTCGGCGTGCGGCCGGTGCTCGTGGGCGAGCAGGGCCAGGAGCTGACGGGCAACGGCGTCTCCGGCAATCTGTGTCTGCGCGGCACCTGGCCGGGCCAGGCGCGGACGATCTACGGCGACCACCGGCGGTTCAAGGAGATAGGACGTGTGCGCGGGTCTTCATCTTTGGCAAAGATCTGGTGCTTCTGGATTTTCTGCGTCCCAGTGGTTGGCAGGCTCGGCAGGAACAGCACCCACCCTGGCGCCTTGTAGTAGGCAAGGCGCTGGGCCGCCCAACCGTGCAGGGCTGCCGCGAGATCGGCATTGCCGACCAATCCATCCCGCAGCACGACACAGGCCAGCACCTCGGCTTCGCGGACCTCGTCGAGGCAGGCAATAACCGCGACTTGAGCAACCCAGGGCGATGCCTGAAGGACGGCTTCAACCTCGGCGGCTGCGATATTCTCGCCCGAGCGGCGGATAATATTGCGAGCGCGGTCAACGAAGAACAACATTCCGTTGGCATCCTGGCGCACGGTATCACCAGTATGGAACCAGCCAGAGCGCCACGCATCACAGGTGGCCGTATCATTGTCGAGGTAGCCTGAAAAGAAGCCGTGGCGGGGGCCTTCCGACCCACCCCAGCGGACCAGCAGTTCACCGTCGGTGCCACGGGGAACTTCCTGACCGCTGCGATCGACGACCCTAGCCTCCAACTGGCTCGTGAGAGGGCGTCCAAAGGCGCGGGTATCAATCATGCGGGGCTGATCGGTGACCGCAAAAATGCGACCGGTTTCCGTCATGCCCCAGATTTCGACAAGCGGAAAACCAAAGCGCTCCTCAAAGTTCGCGTGTAGCTGCGGTTCAACACCCGCGCCAAGTCCGAACCGAACCTTGTGCGTTCGGTCGAGGGAAGAGGCTGGCTGGCCGAGCAACAGAGGGGGAACGATCCCCAGGTAGTGGATGATCGTCGCACCAGTCTCGACGATCTCGCCCCACCAGCGCGACGGGCTGAACCGTTCTGGTAGTACCATTGCATTACCGGTCAAAATTACCATCGTGGCGGTCACCGCCTGGGCATTCATGTGATAGAGCGGAAGCGGATTATAGACCCGATCCCGGCCCTCCTGGATGGCGCACAGTCCGCCCAAGTCTCGATACCAGCGGCCGGCTTCTAAGTAGTATTGATTAGTCAGAACACAGGCCTTTGGACGACCTGTTGTGCCCGATGTGTAGAGCAGGCTGCATTCGGCCTCACGGCCTCGATCCCAACTACCTGGCCGCCGGGACGGACGTGGAAGCACTGCAGGCAACCGCCCAACGTCGATCACGGGCAACGGATGATCGAGGAGCGCTGCGACGCGCTCAAGATCCCGAACGCGGGAGGCGATTGCTACCGCCAGATCAGAACGGCTGTGGCTCATCTGATAGACAAGCTCGTCGTCGCGGTGATCTGGGTTGATTGGGACAATGCTGACGCCCAGCGCGTTGAGGGCAAGGTAATGATAGAAAAACTCCGGGCGATTCTCCAGCAAAAGGGCTACCCGGTTTCCGGGTTCATAACCTGCCTGTTCGTAGAGCGCACGCAAGGTCGCAACCTCCCGGGCGACCTGACGATAGCTCAGCGTCTTCCCGTCGGGCTTCCAGCCACGGTTCCTTCGCGCTGGCACGATTAAAAATGGTGCATCGGGCACGGTGGCAGCCGTTTTAGCGAAGGCCGCGTAGACGGTTGCCGGTTCAACTGTGTTCACGGTCTCAATCCTCGCGTCGATTGCCGTTGCAGCCTACATGAAGCGGTTACGTATCTGCCATGCACTTCGCCAGTTTGAGTCTTGCCTCAGTCGATGCCAGTCTCAACTGATATGCTCTCAAAACGCTGAACCTAGATCGCGGGGACCAACCACCATGCCACATGCAGCTATCATTGGCGCCGGCTTGATTGGCCGCGCCTGGGCCATGGTTTTTGCCCGCGCGGGTTGGACCGTGGCAATTACCGATGTCAGCGGACCTGCCAGGGATGCAGCACCGGGGTTGCTTGGGGCATCGCTGAACGAACAGGCACGCCATGGATTAGTGACGGACGCAGCAGCTGCGCTGCAACGGATCGCTGTCGTGCCGACGCTAGAGCAAGCGGTTGCCGATGCCGACCTAGTGCAGGAGTGCGGGCCGGAAACGGTTGAGGCGAAGATCGTGCTGTTCCGGGCCCTCGATGCTGCATCGCCGCGCCATGCAATTTTGGCGTCGTCTTCTTCGGCGATCGTGGCGTCGCGCTACACAGAAGCGCTCAACGGTCGGGCGCGCTGCCTCGTCGCCCACCCGGTCAACCCGCCGCATTTAGTCCCAATCGTAGAGCTCTGCCCGGCGCCTTGGACGTCGGCTGAGACGATGACCAGGGCGCGCCAGATTTATGAAGAGATCGGACAGGTGCCGATCACCATGACCCGAGAGGTCGAGGGGTTCATCCTCAACCGTCTGCAAGGAGCTTTGCTGGCGGAAGCCTTCCGCCTCGTCGAGGACGGCTACGTCAGTGCTGAAGATCTCGACAAAACCATCAAGGACGGGTTGGGGCTGCGCTGGTCTTTCATGGGACCATTTGAAACCATTGACCTCAATGCCCCGGGTGGCATCGCCGATTATTGTGCGCGGTATACCGGATTCTATAAGCGCTTGGCCGCCGACCCGGCAAAGCCAGTCGTCTATGAAACTGCCAGCACCGACCGAATTGTCGAGGCTTGGACGGAAGGTGCTAAGCCGGGACAGGGGGTGCTCGATAAGACCGCGTGGCGCGACGAGCGATTGGCGGCGCTGGCAGCGTTCAAGCGCAATCAGAAGAGATACATGAGCCCATGATTGGCGCAGAGAAATTGAGCGTGAAAACGATCGTTTTTGGCGGTGCCGGCTTTGCGGGATTGAACATCGTCGAGGCTCTGTTACGCCAGGGACGCAGTGTCGTGGTGTTTGATCGGGCGCAGCCACCCGCTGTAGCGCTGGCAGCGTTCGCTCGTCTGCCCGGTGGACTTGAGGTCATCCAAGCCGACGTTACCGATGAGGCGGCAGTATTTTCAGCCATCGCGCCCGGAACAGACGGCATCGTGTTTGGCACAGCCATAACTGCAAATGCGGATCGGGACGCGAGCCAGCCTGAACTGGTAATGCAGACCAATCTGATGTCCCTGATCCCTATTCTGCGCAGGGCGAAAGCCGCAGGCGTGCGCCGTGTCGTCAACCTGTCTTCGGTCGCAGCCTACGGCGCAACCGGCGACCGGCTGCCGGTAATGGACGAGACGAGCCCGTGCGATCCGCAGACACTTTATGGACTGTCGAAATTTTCCACCGAACGGCTCGGCGAACGGCTCGGCAATCTGTGGGGACTTGACGTCATCAGCGTGCGTCTGTGCTCGGTATTTGGTCCGTGGGAATACGCGACCGGAGCGCGTGATACGCTGTCGCCGCACCTACAAGTCATGCTTGCGGCCGAGGCAGACCAACCCGCGATACTGCCGCGCCCCATTGCGCGCGACTGGGTCTATGCCCCGGACATGGCGGCCGGTGTGCTCGCCGTGCTTGACGGATCGAAGCCTAAATACGGCCTCTACAACATTTCTCCCGGCGATACCTGGAGTATCCTAAGTTGGGGGCAAGCATTGGCATCACGACGACCGGGTTTCATCTGTCGGTTGGCTGAAAACGGTGAGGCGTCGAACATCAATCCACACGCGCCATCCGATCGTGCTCCGCTCAGCGCCCAGCGCATCGCCGATGACCTGGGCTGGCGGGCCGATACCGGCATGGCACAGTCGATTGCCGCATACGATGACTGGTGGCAAAAACATTGGAACGCGCTGGGAGCAAAAGCATGAGACTGAAAGACCGCGTGGCCATCATCACCGGCGGTGGTTCCGGCATTGGCCGCGCCACGGCGCTGCTATTGGCAACTGAAGGAGCCAGGGTCGCTGTAATCGACCGCGATGAGGGGGGCGCCCACGAAACGCTGGCGCTCGTCAAAGCCGCCGGCGGCGAGGCGATGGCGCGTGTCTCTGATGTCGGAGTGCCCGGCACAGCCGATACCGATGCGCGCGCTGTGATCGACGCATGGGGTCGCATTGACGTGCTGATGACAGCTGCGGGCTTTTCCTGCGGTGGCACGGTCACAACCACCGATCCGGCCGATTGGGACGCAGTCATCAAGGTCAACGTCGGTGGCACATGGTTGTGGTCGCGCGCGGTAATCCCGATGATGCAGGCACAAAGCCGTGGCTCGATCATTACGGTCGCCTCCCAGTTGGCGATCGCGGGCGGGCGCGGGTCGAGTGCCTATATCACCGCAAAGGGCGCCATCCTCAGCCTGACGCGAACCATGGCGCTCGACTATGCTGACCACGGCATCCGCGTGAATGCCATCGCACCCGGTGCCGTTGAGACCCCGCTTCTGGCGCGGGGCTTTGGACGCAGGCCCGATCCGGCGGCAGCAAAAGAGGGATCACGTAAACGACACGCCATGCAGCGTTTTGGACGACCGGAAGAGGTGGCGGAGGCGGCACTCTATTTGGCCAGTGACGGTTCGAGCTTCTCGACCGGCACGACGCTGGTCGTCGACGGTGGATGGCTTGCAAACTAAGCGGAAACTTCGGCGGTCTTCGCCGGTACGGGTGTCGCCAGTTGCACGAGCAGGATTGCCGCCAGGATCAACCCGGCGCCGCAAACGCCTATAAATTCGAGCCGCTCGTTCAGCAGCAGGGCACCGGCAATTGCCGCAAACACGGCTTCCAGGCTGATAATGATGGCAGCCTCGGTCGTTGGTGCATACCTCATCGCGATCGCCAAAAGCGAGAACGTCAGCGCGCTCGATAGCACTCCTACATAAGCGATGGCTGGACCTGCAGCGATCAATCCACTCAGGCTTGTCGTTTCGGTCAACACACTGGCGGTCAGCCCGAGGATACCGACGACGGCAAATTGCAACGCTGTAAATGCAATGGGTCGATTGTGATGTCCGGACGCGCTGACGATCAGCAAATGAACTGCCCAGAATATTGCACCAACGGCGACGAACATATCGCCTTCATTAAAGCCGTTCAGCGTTCCGCCACCTAACAGCCACGTGCCAAAAAATGAGATGGCGGCAGCCAACCAGATCAAGCCGGTCGGCCGTTCACTGTGCCATGCCCAGACGATAAATGGCGTAATGACGACATAGAGTCCGGTGAGGAACCCAGTGTTGCTGACCGTTGCTGTGACCAAGCCGACCTGTTGCAGCACCGCCCCTGCGAAGAACGCAATGCCCCCGTATACGCCCACGCGCCAAAATCCGATTGCGACTGGACCTTCGACACGCCGGGCCTCGAAAATTGCGATCGGCGCCAACACGCAAGCAGCGATGAAACTGCGTGCTGCGATAAAAGCGTTGGGCCCGATGTGCTCCATCGCCGACTTCTGGAACACAAAGGCAAAGCCCCAGATTGCGGCCGTCAAGAGCAACAACAAATCTGCGTGGATGCGGCGCATGTAGTGTTTGTTTCGGGAATCCACTGGGCGGAAACGCCAATGCGTTGATTGGCAATCGGCTACTCAATGTGCCTTGGTTTGCGTCTGCAACTTGTCAACATAGGCAATTCCAACGGCTGATAAGATGAAGATCGTGTGGATGATGACCTGCCACATGATGCCAGCTTCAGTGTAGGTCGCACCGGGTTTGCCCAGATTGCCAGCCTCAATGAAGGTACGCAGCAGATGGATTGAAGAAATGCCGACGATTGCCAAAGCGAGCTTGATCTTGAGTACGCTTGCGTTGACGTGATCAAGCCATTCCGGCTGGTCGGGGTGTCCCTTTAAATGCAGTCGTGACACGAATGTCTCATAACCTCCGACAATCACCATGACGAGCAGGTTTGAGATCATGACGACGTCGATCAACCCTAGAACCACCAGCATGATCTGCTGTTCGGTGATGGTGGCGGCGTGGCTGACGAGATGCCATAACTCCTTTAGAAACAGGATCACATAGACGCCTTGGGCAACGATGAGACCGAGATAAAGCGGTAGCTGCAACCAGCGCGATCCAAATATCAGCCTAGGTAATGGCAGCAGGTCTGGAATATCCGGCTTTGGAGTCGGGTGCATGAGTTCACATCGTGTTGAATTAAGCTTAGAACGGGCGTGAGCGCGCGGCAGGAACTTTGACTTAGTGTGCCCAGCGTCAATAACAAGCCTGCATGACACTACGCACACGCAATCAACGCGGCGCTGCCATGTTCGGATACCGTTCGCGGGGCACACTGTGACGCGCGCGCTGTCGAGCCCAAGGCTCAGGGGGCTTTGATGCCGGCTTTCTCGATGATGGGAGCCAGTTTGCGTCGCTCTTCGGCTGCGTAGGCAGCAAACGCTGCACCGGCCAAGCCGCTCGGCTCCACGCCAAGCAGTTTCAATTTTTGCAGCGTTTCCGGTTCCTTGCCGATCGCGATCATCTCTGCAATCAGCTTGTCCGTGATCGCCTTCGGTGTTCCCGCCGGCGCGATAAAGGAGAACCAGGCCAAGACATCGAAGCCCGGCAATGTTTCGGCAAACGCTGCGACATCAGGCAGGAACGAATATCGCGTGGCCGACGTCACGCCAACGGCGCGTACCGAACCAACCTTCACCTGCTCCCAGGCGGTTGAAAAATTGTCACATGCTAGCTTGATCTGGCCACCGATGAGATCCTGCATGATCTGGTTCGAAGCCCGGTAGGCGACAGCGGAAATCTGCACGCCTGCCGCCTGCATGAGCATTTCGCCACACAGGTGCTGTGCGGTGCCCACACCCGAGGTTCCATATGCGGTTCCAGGATTTTTCTTAAGCCAGTCAATCAATTCAGGAAGTGTCGTTGCTGGCACCGAAGGGTGCACCACCATGAGGTTTGGCTGACTTGCAATATTGTAGAGGTAGGTCAGATCCTTGTCGGCGTTGTAGGGCAGCTTTTCCTTGAAGATGACAGGGTTTGTCGCCAGGCCGGACCCAGTACCGATGCCAATGGTGTAGCCGTCGGGTGCTGACCGGGCCGTTGCAGCGATCCCGGTCGATCCACCAGCCCCTGCCCGGTTCTCAATAACAAACTGCTGGCCAAGGCGCTGGGACAGGCGGTCGGAGAAAATGCGCGCTAGTACGTCGGCATTACCGCCGGCCCCGAACGGGACAATCACAGTAACGGGTTTGGTCGGCCACACATCCTGCGCTTGTACAATGCCGCCTATGAAAAAAAGCAGTGTTGCCGCTGCCGCGAGCAGTCTTTTCATCAGGTCGTTCCCCCGGTTGCCAACTCGGTCCTGAAGGACCGAGCCATTTGACGCTGACGCCGTCTCGTTGCGAAGTTGGACGGAAACGATCAGTGCAGTGCAATCATATCGCGGTCGTCACAGAGGTCAATCAGACCCGCCACTCGAGTTCGGCTTATGCTCCTTTCGATCACTCCAAGTACCTGATTTTCGACGTATTTTCGATCGAGACGATAGCGCGACGGAACCGTGCGCGGGCGCATGGTGTTGTTGCTTTGCAATGATCAGGAGTGACTATGAAAACCGTGGCAGTCTCATCGGCAGTTTTGGCTGCAGCACTTGGGGTGCTGAGCGGCGCCGCATTAGCCGCAGACCTCGGTCCCTATCGTGGCGGCTCAGTTAAGGACCGACAGGTACCGATGGCCTATCAACAACCGTTCTCATGGACTGGGCTCTATCTCGGCATCCAGGGAGGCTACGCTGGCGGCACCACGGAAGCGCAATCGGGCCCCTTAACCGGCTACAATCAGTCCTACAACTACGATACTGACGGATTTGTCGGTGGTGTCCACGCGGGTCTTAATTGGCAGACCCAGAACCTCGTCTACGGCATCGAGACTGATCTGGAAGCCTCCGGTCTCGGCGGCGGTGGCATCGGGTCGGGCGGCCTGGCCCACGATACCGACGTACGCTGGCTGGGTTCGACGCGAGGTCGGCTAGGTATCGCCTACGAGCGCAAGCTATTCTATGCAACGGCCGGTTGGGCTTATGGCGATGTCAAAATCGACAAAGGATTCACCAGCTATTCGGAAGTGCGCAATGGCTGGACCGCAGGCGCGGGCGTTGAATATGCCATCAGCGATCGCATGACTGCACGGGTTGAATACCGCTATACAGACCTGGGATCGGGGAGTTCCACCAACGCTGCGGCGCTCTCGATCGACAAGAGTGATGTTGATTTTCACGCCGTGCGCGCGGGTTTGAGTTTCAAGTTCTGAACATTCTGGATCGATGTCAAAACGCCCCCGGCTGCTGGCGCCGCTGGGGGCGTTTTCGTATGCGCGGTACTGAGCGCTAAATTTCTCCGATCCCTTGCAGGCTTGGGCGTGCTAGGCACTGCGGGAACATAATCTATGCCGTCTGTGCGCCTGAGTTCATGCGTCAGGCGGCGCAATAATTCCACAACCGTGTCGAGGAGAACCACACCTATGGCTGGCAAACCGCACTTCTCCGGCGTCATTGCTCCCGTCCTAACTCCTTTCGGTGAGGACGGCGCACCAGACCCAGATCGTTTTATCGATCATGCTGAATGGCTGATGGCTAACGGCTGCACCGGGCTTGCGCCGTTTGGTACTACCAGTGAAGCCAATTCGCTGGGTCTCGATGAACGTATGGAACTACTCGAAGACCTGATCGACGCCGGGATTGAACCCGCGTTGATGATGCCCGGCACTGGCACGTGCTCGATCACGGACACGGCGATTCTCACGCAACACGCGGTCGACGTTGGCTGTGGCGGCGTATTGATGTTGCCTCCATTTTATTACAAGAACCCGAGCGAAGAGGGGCTGTTCCGCTACTTCGCTGATGTGATCGACGAGGTCGGCGACGACCGCCTGAAGGTCTACCTATATCACATTCCACCGGTTGCTCAGGTTGGCTTCCCGCTGACACTGGTGTCGCGTCTGCGCAAGGAGTTCCCCGAGGTTGTGGTTGGCCTCAAGGATTCGTCCGGCGACTGGTCCAACATGAGGGCGATCCTGGAGCAAAACCCCGGGTTTGAACTATTCCCCGGTGCAGAGCTTTACTTGCTGGATGGGCTGCGGGCTGGTGCGGTCGGCACCATCTCGGCGACGGCCAATATTGCTGCGGCAGCGATGCGGAAAGTGTTCGACGACTGGCAGGGTCCGGATGCTGATCGCCTCCAGGCCGATATTTCCGCAATGCGCCTCACCGTACAGAAATACCCGGTCATTCCATTATTGAAGGCTGTTATTGCCCACTATCGTGATGACCCAGGTTGGGCCGAACTACGGCCCCCTTTCACCGCACTCGATGCAGCGACCGCAAGTCAAGCCATTCAACAATTGGCGGAATTGCATGGATTCAAGCTCGACTTCGGCGACGAGGATTGATGGCGTGAGAAGCCATGGATCGCACTGATAGGCTATTGTTGGCGTGCGTCGATGGAGTAAATTTCCTTCGGCGGCACCGCTAGGTCGACGGCGATTCGCAGCGCCACGCTCAGCACCAATAGCGACAGTAAAATACGCAGCTGCTCGGCAGCAATTTTCTGTCCGAGACGCACGCCATATTGGGCGCCGATCACTCCGCCGATCATCAGCGGCACGCCCAACAGCAGGTCGACTGAATGGTTCTGCCACGACTGCATGATCGTTGTGTAGGCCGTGACAAACATAATCTGAAAAACGCTGGTGCCGATCACGACTTTGGTCGGCATCCGCATCAGGTAAATCAAGGCTGGCACCAGCAGAAAGCCACCGCCTACGCCCATGATTGCAGTCAGCCAGCCAACAATAATCCCCAAGGCCACAGGTGGAATTGTGCTGGCATAGAGTTTGGAGCGTGGGAAACGGCTCTTGAACGGCAGGCGCTGGATCCAATTGTGGTGGCTATCCTTGCTACCCCGACCAGGCGTCGAGCCAACGAGGTTCTTACGCCGCAATGCCTCCAGACTTTCGATCAACATCAACGTCCCGATCGTGCCCAGCAAGATCACGTAAACGGACGAGATGAATAACTCGAGCTGGCCAATTGCCTTTAGCCACCGCTGCATGATGACGCCAAAGCTCGAGCCGACAATGCCGCCAGCGAGCAAGATCATCGCCATCTTTAGATCGACATTACCCCGCGACCAGTGTCCGACAGCACCAGAGACGGAGGATGCCGCCACTTGTGCAGCCCCCGTGCCGACCGCGATCGGGGCCGGTACGCCGAGGAAAATCAGCAGTGGGGTGACGATGAACCCGCCGCCGATTCCAAACAGGCCCGACAACACGCCGACCGCCAGTCCCATGGCCAGCAGCAGGATAACGTTAATCGGCATTTCGGCGACGGGCAGGTAGATTTGCATGGGTGCCGGGCGAGCTCGATTTTGCTCTGTCGAAAGCTGAGCAATTGGCGTTAGCATGATTTGTCGTTTCGCACTCTACAAACCGCCCCCAAGGAGATCCAGGCATGCTCGAAGATCCTCCACTCCTGGTCGTCAAAAAAAACTGGCCCCGCCCAACGGCAACGCAGTTAAAGCGACTAGCTGGCGTGCAAACCGGCCATGCCGTCGATGCCATGTTCGGTCGCGGTGCGCTTGATGGAGCCATTAAGCCGATCGATCCGGCACGGGCGCATTTTGTCGGTGTTGCAATTACCGCCGAGACCGGTCCTTCGGACAATCTTGCCATTCTGGCGGCGCTGTCGGTTGCCCAACCCGGCGATTGCCTGGTCGCGGCCTCCGAGGCGTTTTCATCGGCAGCTGTCGTCGGTGATAATGTCTGCTGGCTTGCCCGCAACGGTCGCCTGTCAGCGATCGTGATTGATGGCATGGCACGCGATGCTGACGGAATTATTGGTGTCGGGCTACCGACGTTCGCACGCGGCATCACGCCCAACTCTTGCGTGCGCTCGGGGCCGGGACGCGTTGGGTTTCCCGTGGTCGCTGGAGGCGTTGCGATCGCCTCAGGCGACGTTGTCATCGGCGACCGTGATGGGGTTGTCGTCATTCCTCAAGCTGAGCTCGATGTCGTGCTTGATCGTCTCGATGCGATACGGATTGCGGAGATCGCCGTGCAAAAGCGTATCGCATCGGGCTTGACACAACTCGACGCCATGACAAGCCTCATGCAATCGGCTCAGGTCAAGTACGTCGATTGAATAGCCAAGGAGCGGATGGATGGCGGTGGTTAGCCATCCTTGCGGCGCGTCAGGAAGGCCAACCGCTCGAATAGATGCACGTCCTGCTCGTTCTTCAACAGGGCACCATGCAGTGGCGGGATCACCTTGCGC
Organism: Hyphomicrobiaceae bacterium; assembly: GCA_031401535.1. Taxonomy (GTDB): domain Bacteria; phylum Pseudomonadota; class Alphaproteobacteria; order Rhizobiales; family Hyphomicrobiaceae; genus JAKFWF01. Next base: position 11,480 of record JANNRP010000483.1, read on the forward strand.
GGATCGGTTTCCCGCAGCGTTTCCGGCGACACATCCTCGTTCAATAGCAGTCTGATCCAGTCGATCAGCTCGGACGTCGAGGGCTTTTTCTTCAAACCTGGCACATCGCGCAGCTCAAAAAATACTGCGAGTGCCTCCTTGACGAGACGGCCCTTAAGTCCGGGGAAATGCACCTCGATGATTGCGCGCATCGTCTCGGTGTCAGGGAACTTGATATAGTGGAAGAAGCAGCGGCGCAAAAACGCGTCCGGTAATTCCTTTTCGTTATTAGAGGTGATCAATACCACGGGGCGGACCCGCGCCTTAATGGTTTGACCGGTCTCATAGACGAAGAACTCCATGCGATCGAGTTCCTGCAGCAGATCGTTGGGAAACTCGATATCCGCCTTGTCGATCTCATCGATTAGCAGAACCGGCCGCGCCGGTGCGTCGAATGCGTCCCACAGCTTTCCGCGTCTGATATAGTTGCGAATGTCGCCGACGCGCGCATCGCCTAACTGGCTATCACGCAACCGGGATACCGCATCGTATTCATAGAGCCCTTGCTGGGCCTTGGTCGTCGATTTGATGTGCCACTCGATCAATGGACACCCCAGCGCCTTAGCCACTTCCTGCGCCAATACGGTTTTTCCGGTGCCAGGCTCGCCCTTGATCAGAAGCGGTCGCTGCAAAGTCACCGCAGCATTAACGGCAATCTTCAAGTCATCTGTTGCGACATAATTTTCGGTACTCTGGAATTTCGTCGTCACGCGCTGTTGCCCCGCCGTCGGTCAATTGAAGCGTTACGTTAATGGTGAAGGATTGTACGCAGCAAGTACCGAAGCAAAGAAAGGCGCCGTTTGGTGGCATTGGAACGCACCAAAATGACCGCTGCAGTAGGGGTCGGCAGAGCAAGGGAGTACCACCAGGAGCGGCACAAACCACTATACTCTATAAGAGCAAATACGCGGCGAGAGGGAACGCCAATGAAACTCACACGCAATACGCGAGTTTGCCTAGTATTTTAGACCACAGACCCTGGCGCACATACCATAGATCAAAGCTGTTGCTACAAGACGAGCGGTAATGCCTTGACGGGGAAAATCAAACACTTGATAGAGAGCGCGTGACAAAGCGACGCCGGGCGACAGCTCCGCGTCGTAAGCCTGAAGAACGCACGTGCCTAGTTTAAGATACTTGAGGCCGACCATGGCGTTAAAAGATCGCAAGCCGTCCGCAGTTGGTGCGCCCAAAGACGCACCAAAGTCGAAAAAAGCCCAAGCAACCTCGTCGGCGATCGTGCTGACCGACGATTATCGGCCAGCAGAGAATGAGCCGTTCATGAATGAACGGCACAAGCTCTACTTTCGGCGTAAGCTGATGGACTGGAAAGAGGACATCATCCGGCAGACCCGCGAGACGGTCCTCGGGCTCAACGAGGAGACTTCGCAATTTGCCGACATTACCGACCGAGCGACGTCCGAGACAGATCGTGCATTAGAACTGCGTGCACGGGATCGCCAGCGTAAGCTTGTGTCCAAAATCGACGCTGCCATCGCCCGGATCGAAGATGGTTCATACGGCTATTGTGAAGAAACCGGCGAGCCGATCGGTCTGCGCCGTCTCGAGGCCCGCCCGATCGCGACCTTAAGTCTCGAAGCCCAGGAACGTCACGAACGCCGTGAGCGGGTTTATCGGGCTGATTGAGGCCGATACAAACCGACAGGCGCCTAACCCATCAGACGCGGCAGCCAGCCTTCATGCACGGCGCGCAGTTCGGCTAACGGTAGCGCCGTCTCGCCTTTGTGCATCAATGCGTCCCCGCCAACGCGGCCGACAATACGGGCTGGAAGACCCAGCAACCTTGCACGCTCGGCGATCTGTTCGGCCATACCGGGCGCTGCCGACACGACATAACGGCCCTGATCTTCGCCAAACCACGACGCAAACGGCGGCAGCTTACCCTCATAAGGGAACAACTCGACGCCGAGGCCGTCGCTCAATGCCATCTCGGCGATCGCCACGAGCAATCCACCATCGCTGCAGTCGTGTACTGCAGAAACTTTGCCTTCGCGTATCAACGCGCGCACGAGATTGCCAGCCTTGATTTCATCTTCGAGATCAACGGGAGGCGGCGCGCCCTCAGATTTGGCGGCGATGATCAACTGATAGAGAGATTGACCGAGGTGGCCATCCTCAGACCCGATCACCAGCAACAAATCGCCGACGACCTTCAAGGCAATCGTCGCAGTCTTTGCAATATCCGGGATCAATCCGACGCCGCCGATGGCAGGGGTGGGCGGAATACCGATACCGTTGGTTTCGTTGTAGAGCGACACGTTGCCCGACACGACCGGATAATCGAGCGCGCGACAGGCTTCTCCCATACCCTGCACTGACCCCACAAACTGACCCATGATTTCCGGGCGCTCTGGGTTGGCGAAGTTCATGTTGTCGGTGATGGCGAGGGGATCGGCCCCGACGCAAATGAGATTGCGCCAAGTCTCAACCACGGCTTGCTTGGTGCCCATGACCGGGTCAGCCAGTACATAACGCGGCGTGACATCACAGCACGCGGCTATCGCCTTTCGCGTGCCGTGGACGCGGACCACTGCGGCATCCCCCCCCGGGCGCTGCAGCGTGTCGCCGCGCACCATGCTGTCGTACTGCTCCCAGATCCAGCGCCGCGAAGCTAGCTGCGCTGAGCCCATCATAGTCTTTAGCGCACCGAGATTAGAGACGGGTGCAGCCACCCATTCCGGCAGGATGCGGGCAGCGGGGGTTGTTGCAACCCATGGGCGCTCATAGAGTGGCGCGGAATTAGCAAGTTTATCGACTGGTAAATCAGCTTCAACGCGGCCATTGTGGCGGACAATCATGCGGCCAGTGTCCGTTGTCTGGCCAACTACGGCGAAGTCCAGCTCCCACTTGACAAAGATCGCCTGTGCCAGTGCTTCGGAGCCCGGCTTCAGGATCATTAGCATGCGCTCCTGACTTTCGGAGAGCATCATCTCGTAAGCGGTCATATTGGGTTCGCGCTGGGGCACGCGGTCGAGATCGAGATCGATGCCGACGCCACCTTTATCCGCCATTTCTGACGTCGACGATGTGAGGCCTGCTGCCCCCATGTCCTGTATGGCGATGATGACATCCTGCTCCATCAATTCGAGGCAGGCCTCGATCAACAGCTTCTCGGTGAAGGGGTCGCCGACCTGTACCGTTGGGCGCTTCTCCGCCGACTTCTCGTCGAATTCGGCGGATGCCATGGTGGCGCCGTGAATGCCGTCGCGGCCGGTCTTTGACCCAACATATACAACAGGGAGGCCGACGCCTTTGGCCGCTGAATAGAAGATCCTGTCGGTGCGCGCGAGGCCGATGCACATCGCGTTGACGAGGATGTTGTTATCGTAAGCTTTGTCGAAGTTGGTCTCGCCGCCAACCGTTGGCACGCCGGTCGCGTTGCCGTAATGGCCGATGCCGGCGACAACGCCTGCTACGAGTTGCTTGGTGCGGGGGTGGTCGGGTGCGCCGAACCGCAGCGCATTCAGGTTGGCAACGGGGCGGGCACCCATCGTGAACACGTCGCGCATGATGCCGCCGACGCCGGTGGCAGCCCCCTGATAGGGCTCGATGTAGGAGGGGTGATTATGACTCTCCATCTTGAAGATGCACGCGTCGCCGTCGCCGATGTCGATCACGCCAGCGTTCTCGCCAGGCCCCTGGATCACACATTTGCCGGTGGTCGGCAGCGTCTTCAGCCAAAACCGTGACGACTTATACGAACAGTGTTCGCTCCACATCACAGAGAAAATGCCGAGTTCGGTCAGGCTCGGATTGCGCCCAAGTATCTCAAGCAGGCGCGGATACTCATCGCCCTTGAAACCGTGGCTCTTGATCAATTCTGGGGCGATCGGCGGATGGACATTCGAGATCATCGGCAGCTCTTTGGACGCGAGTGGTAAGTTTCGAGGCCCTTATAGCGATGCGACCGGACCTTGTCGCGCTTCCGTGAACGTAATCCCGCAATCGAGCCTTCAAGTCGGCTTGCCAACGAGCCGGTCGAGTACGATCGCCAGTTGACCGAATTGGTGGACGGTAACCCGCTCGCCCCGCATCTCCGGGTCGAGGCCCACCTCACGCAACAGCAATTCAGGCATCGGCGTTATCTGTTTCAGGCTCTGGCGCAGCATCTTGCGGCGTTGACCAAAAGCAGCAGCCGTTACCCGGCCGAGGGTTTTGACCGAACAGGCGGGATTCATCACGGCGCGTGGCCGGAACGTCACCACTGCCGAAGCCACCTTTGGTGCCGGTGTGAAGGCGCTTGGCGGCAGATGCAACACGATCGACGTCTCGCAACGCCATTGTGCGATGACGGCCAGTCGGCCGTACGCCTTGGTTCCAGGCTCGGCGGTAATTCGTTCGGCGACCTCCTTCTGGAACATCAGCACCATCAGGTCATACCACGGCGGCCATGGGGCGGACTCGAGCCAGCCGACCAGCATTTTGGTGGCTGAGCCATAGGGTAGGTTGGCGACGATCGCAGCCTTTTCCGTTCGCCCAGCCAACAGAGCCTTGTAGTCAGCATCGAGCGCATCGGCACCGTGTACTGTCAGCCGACCTGGGTAATGCGCGGCGATTGCGGCTAGCGGCGCAAGACAGCGGTCGTCGCGTTCGATGGCGATGACGTGGCCGGCCCCTTCCATCAGCAGCGCACGCGTCAAGCCGCCTGGACCGGGCCCGATCTCGACGATCGTCCGTCCGTCAAGTGGCGACGCCTCACGCGCAATGCGGCGCGTCAGATTAAGATCGAGAATGAAGTTCTGCCCGAGGCTCTTTTTCGGCGCTAGACCGGCTTCGCGGATCACATCCGATAGACGCGGCAATCCATCGGGACTCGAAAGTTCGTTCATGCAGTCAGCGTTTCTGCGGCACGACTTTGCGCCATCGCGCCAGCAAGTTTGATTGCCTGAATCAGACTTTCCGCACTGGCCACGCCACGGCCGGCAATATCAAACGCGGTGCCATGATCGGGCGACGTGCGCACGAACGGCAATCCCAACGTGACGTTGACGCCACGGTCGAAGGCCAGTGTCTTGATCGGGATCAACGCCTGATCGTGATACATTGCGACGACCGCATCGTAATTGCGGCGCGAGGCTTCGTGAAACAGAGTGTCGGCCGAATGCGGACCGGTAACTGTAAAGCCGTCGCCAACCAGTCGGCGGACAGCGGGGCGCACGATCGCTTCGTCCTCCGCTCCGATAGTTCCGCTTTCCCCCGCATGTGGATTGAGCCCCGCGATAGCAATGCGGGGGCTTGCCACGCCAAAATCCCGCTGGAGGCTGGCGTGCACGATCCGCACCGTCGTCGCAATCAATGATGAGGTGATCATTCCGGGCACGTTAGCTAGGGCCACATGTACAGTAAGCGGCACGACACGAAGCTCCTCACAGCACAACATCATGACCGGCGTGAACACCTGTCCAGGATGATGCTGGCTGGCCAGAACTCCAAGGAATTCGGTGTGACCTGGATGTCGGAATCCGGAAGCATAAAGCACGTTCTTGGCGATTGGGTTCGTCACAACTGCGGATGCTTCTCCACGCACGACCGCCGCAGTTGAACGCTCAATCGAAGCGATGATTGCGGCGGCATTGGCAGTGTTTGGTAGACCGGGCAGCACTGCGGCCGGAGTCGGGATGTCGACCACTGGCAATGCCTGTGCGAACACTGCCGCAGCGGCACTTGTCTCATTGATACGCTGAATTGGTACTTTGACACCGATCGCCTCAGCGCGATCGGCAAGCGTGCTGACGCAACCAAACACAGCGAAGGGTGCCAGTTGACGTTGATGACGCTCGATCCAAGCCGCCAGCGTAATTTCAATCCCAATTCCCGACGGATCACCCATGGTGACGGCGAGTGGAGCGATAAACTGCCGCTGCAAGTTGGCCCCCTGCGCGGTGTGGCGTGGCGCCGGGTCGATCGACATGGCTTAGCGATACTCGATCTGGGCGTCCTGCCGCAGGTCCCGCAGATGGCGTTTGGCTAGGATCTCAAATTCCTTTTGCTGAAGGTCGGCTGCAACTTCCGTCCGGACCTTCTCGTCAGCCTTGATGACTTTGCGGCTGCATACTGCATACAACTCGACACCGCCGTCGGCCATACTCGGGGGCACCATTTCCCCATCACGCGCATTCAGCAACATGCTACGCGTGGGCTCGGCAATCGATGACGGCTTGCGGGTTCCGAGGTCTTCGAACCGACCGTTTGCTTTGGCGGCCACAGCGGCAGCCGTTTTGCAACCACCGAACGATTGCCGAAGTTTGTCGGCTTCCTGGAAGCGCTGCGCCATGACCCGTTGATCCAACTTGCCCGGGACCGGCAATGTAATGCGCTGCAACTGCAACTCGACATCGTCATCGCCGGCCGTCTTGGTCGAGGCGAACTTTTCGATTTCTGTGCGGCTGACGTTGACTTGACCAGCAAAACGGCGGCGCACGACATCGTTCCAGGAGAGGGATGCGCGGAACCGTGCCTTCATCGCTGTTACGTCCGCACCCATGCCTTGCAAGTGCGTCGCGAATTGAGCGGGTGTCATCTTGTTCCGCTCTGCGATGCCCTTGATCACGTCATCAACCTGACTGTCCTCGACAGTGACGTTGAGGCGCTTGGCTTCCTGCAGCTTCAAGCGCTCCTCGATCAACTCGTCGAGCACCCCCTTCTTGAGGCCGGGCAACACACTCGCACGGGCGCTTTCAAGAGCTTGCTTCTGGAGGCTTGCCGCAAACTGCTTCTTGCGTTCCTCGATCAGTGCCAGAATTTGTTCCTTGGTCTTGGTATTCTGGTTCTGTTTGATGATCTCCTGCATCGCCTCGCGGAACCTCGTCTGGGTCCCCTCCGACTGTACGAGCGCCTTCATATTGGCTTGCGCGCGTGGACCAATGTCGGCGCTGAGTGCGTTGAGCTTAGTGCGCTGTTCGACATCAAGCCCTGTTATCGGATCGTCGTTGACCAGCACCAGGATGGATTGCCCCGACCCGCGGCCCTTGCCGCTGGCGTCCGAGGTCTGTGCCGCTGCCACTTTTGCAGCAGGCTTGGTTGCGGCTTTTGGCTTTAGGTTCGCTGGTTTGACAGGCGCTACCTCCGGTGCGGGGCCGGGAGCGGCAACACCCGGCTGAGGCGCAGCCGCGGGCGGCATTGTCACCACGAGACCGGGAAGGCTTGTTTGTGCTGTTACGGTCGAGGTCAGGCCAAGCAACATGCAGACGCAATGAACCGCTACCGGGAACGATGACCCGCTCAAGACGCGGAAAGTAGGCACAATCGTTGGCCGCATGGTTTCCACTCGATCTGGCCCTGGGCCAAGCAAAAAGATGTGTCGGGCCTGCGCGGCAGGCTGCCGACTCGGTGCAAGTGTACTCCGCCTGCAAATACCGAGTGCACCGTTGTCCACAGCAAGCATGGCGCATCGAAGGCAAAATGAAAAGTCATTGAAAAACAATGGGTGGAATGATTCAATTCGCTCGTTGTGCGAGGCGCCGCCACGGGACCAGCACGCCAAAGGCCACTCAAGCAGCTAGTTCGGCTGGTTGGTGCCGAACACACTGTCTAGGCCGCTTGTCTTATAACGGAAATCACCGAGGAACTTGTATTCCAGACGGAACATGAGGGTCCGATTTTTTTCGATGTCGCGTGAAACATCCTCGATGAACGTCTCGGTGTATGTAGTGGTCAATACAAAGCACTCATCGGCGTAGCGTAGCTGGATTGCGTCTTGGATACGGAACGATTTATCTATGTCATACCGCATCGAACCGAGAATGCTCCAGCGGTCCGTCAGCCGCAGCCCAATCACGCCGAAGATTTCCTGCTGATCGATAGCTGTCACCAGCGTGGGGTCACCTCCGCTGAAGGTGTAGTTTGCCTGCGCCAGCAGCGGCCCGTAATTCAGCTCGGCAAAGACGTCGGTGCGGCGCAGCGAAAGATCGCGCTCGTCGAACCGTGCCTGACCCACCAACCGGAACGCCGATGACGGTGAGAGGTAAGCGCCAAGAACATAGTCGGAACTCGACGTCTCAAGTCCACTACGGGGATTGTAGATCGATTGCACCACTGCCGGGTTAGGATCTGCAAGCGTGCCCGGCTCCCTGTAGATGTTGTCGCCCGACAAGTGATAGCTCTGGCCCGCCAAAATCCGCGCCGTGCCACCACTGCGGGCCTGGAAGGTGTACTGCAGTCCGACGTTGGCCCGCGTTCCCGTTTCCAAGCGGTCCCAGCCCGAGTTCTTATCCAAGTCGAACAGGTTGCTGTCGTCGAACACAAGGCTTTTTGCGTCCTCATCGGGTAAGCGGCGCTGGGTGGTGCTCGCCGTCCGCCCAATCAACTGGCCGATCGGTTCAACGACATGGGATGCATTGGTTGTTGAGGCAATCCACGGATAAGCTGCCAGCACGCCGGCGCTGGCCACGCCGCGCGCGTCCGACTGGTCGTCGATCACCTTGCCGCTGACCGGATCGATGCCGTCCCTGATGCTGAAAACGTCACCGCGCAGGTTGGCGAACGGCGTGTAGGTGATCCCGATCTGATCGGTCAGCTTGCGGCGCCAATTAACCTCGCCCGATACGCGCTCAATGGCGGTCGTTTTGCCCGTCAACTTGTTGACAGCCAGCAGACCATCGCCGTTGTCGCGGGAGAAACTGACAGCGTTCAAATTGAAGCCGAGTTCGCCACCCAAAACTGGCTGCGCCGCGATGT
>JANNRP010000484.1:0-7271 GCA_031401535.1 Hyphomicrobiaceae bacterium
GAGAACCGCGACATGTCGGCTGACGTCGTCCTCGCCTCCGCCTGTCTGCCCTATGTCTTCCAGGCCATCGAAATCGACGGCGAGAACTACTGGGACGGCGGCTTCATGGGTAATCCGGCGATCTTCCCTCTGATCTACAACGGCAAATCCAAAGACGTCATCATCGTCCATATCAATCCGCTGGAGCGCAAGAAACTCCCGGTCACGGCGCCGGAGATTTTCGACCGGATCAACGAAATCAGTTTCAATTCGTCGCTGATGCGGGAGATGCGCGCCATCGCGTTCGTCACCAAGCTGATCGACGATGAAGCGCTCGATGCCAAGAAATACAAGCGGCTGCTCGTGCATTCGATAGGCGATGACCGGGAAATGGAAGCGCTTGGTGTTGCCACCAAGCTCAATCCGGATTGGGACTTTCTGGTCCGCCTGCGCGACGCCGGCCGCCGCAACGCCAGCGCATGGCTCGACAAGAATTTCGACCATATCGGCAAGGCATCAAGCGTCGATATCGGCGAGATGTTTCTGTAAGCCGCACAGCTGCGTGGCGCCGTTCAAACCGATAGCGCACCGCTATCGAATCCAAGCCGGATCGGTATTTCAGTTGCGCCGATCATTCCAGCATTCTGTTTCCTGTCGCAGCACAAGAGAGTGCCGCTCTAGCCCTAACCAGTGGAGAAGATACCCCATGACGACCTTTCGCAACGCACGTGCCCTCACCGTGGGCGCGATCGCCGCATTCGGACTGATGTCCGGTGCGGCTCATGCCGGCTCCTGCCCCGCCGACAAAGTGACGACCGATGGCCAGAAAGCAGGGGCCACGGCCCATAAGGACGTCACCGACAAGGTGATCGCCTCGATCGACCTCGCCCAGGAGGCCCTCAAGCTGAAGGATACCAAGTTCCGCCTGCGACAGCTGGTCGTGCAGCCCGGCGGCGTCGTCGCCTGGCACAGCCACGAGGAGCGACCGGCCATCATATACATCGTGTCCGGCTCGATCGTGGAATATGCCAGCACGTGCGCAGTTCCGATCGTGCATAAGGCCGGCGACGTCGCGCGCGAGACGCACGCAACCAAGCACTGGTGGAAGAACACCTCGAAAAAGCCGGCGGTACTGCTGTCAGCCGACATCCTGCACGACAAGATGGAGCAGAAGACAATGTGAGATTGCATGCGCAGCACCGGTTTCGAGTGGTGCTGCGCCTGAGATCGTTTCCGGCGCGTGGAGGACGTATCATGCCGCGATCTACAGCTGCCGTATTGCCAAGCGATGAGGGCAGCCCGCCGACGACCGCACTATCTTTCAGACGCGAACTCGTGATCGGCCTGATCGCGTTCCTGACCGTGGTCGATTTATTCGCCACGCAAGCGATCCTGCCGTCGTTGGCAACCGCTTACGGCGTGAGCCCGGCCGCCATGGGCACAGCCGTCAATGCTAGCACGCTCGGCATGGCGGTGGCTGGCCTTGTGGTTGCGTTTTTCAGCTCAAGGATCGATCGGCGGCAAGGCGTGGTGACAAGCCTCGCCCTGTTGTCAATCCCGACCGCACTGCTGGCGGTGGCACCGGACCTGACCACATTCACTCTGCTGCGAATCATCCAGGGCGTATTCATGTCGGCAGCGTTCACACTGACGCTCGCCTATCTCGCGGAAGAGACGTCTGGACCGGCGACCTCGGCCGCGTTCGCCGCCTACATTACCGGCAATGTGGCGAGCAACCTGTTCGGCCGGCTGATGTCGGCATCGATCGCGGACACGCTGGGACTGGCGGCCAACTTCTACCTGTTCGCCCTGTTAAATCTCGCAGGCGCGGTCCTGGTCTACTTTACTCTGAACAGCATGCGGCACATGGCGGTGGTGATGGGAGCGCCGAAATCACCCACGACGGTTTGGCGACAGCACCTGCGCAATCGCCCGCTGCAAGCGACCTTCGCCATCGGCTTCTGCATCCTGTTCGCTTTCATCGGCACCTTCACTTACGTGAACTTCGTCCTGGTGCGGCCGCCGCTGGCGCTCGGCATGATGTCGGTCGGGCTCGTCTATTTTGTGTTCCTGCCGGCGATCCTCACGACGCCGCTCGCCGGCCGGCTTGTGGCGCGCATAGGTACGCGAAACACATTGTGGGCGGCGCTCGGCGTCGCGGCTTGCGGACTGCCATTGCTGCTTTTACCCCAATTGGTAACAGTTCTGGTTGGGCTGACTTTGATAGGTGTCGGCACGTTCTTTGCCCAAGCGACCGCCACCGGCTTTGTTGGGCGCGTGGCAGCGACCGATCCTGGTTCGGCCAGCGGCATCTATCTCGCGTGTTACTTCTTCGGCGGTCTCGTCGGCAGCGCGGTTCTCGGACAGCTATTCGTGCTGTTCGGTTGGGCGGCGTGCGTCACCGGCGTCGGCATGGCACTCGCGGTCGCTGCAATCCTTGCTGGTCAGATCGAACGCACTGCGTGATAGCCGCGCGGCATTGATACGCTAGCCAATCGATATTTCAGCTCGCAGCCACCAGCCCTCATACCTTTAGACATCGCTGACGCAATCTGCGCGTGAGCACTAACCAGGAGGCAACTTTCAATGTCATCACCGCTTACAAACCTATGCTCGATCGCAGCCGTCGCGGTCGCCATTGCTTTAGCTGGCACCGCCGCTATGCAGGCCCAAAGCGCCAAGCCTATGCTGACCGGCGACGGCATCGTCCGGGTGAAGAGCGCCTACCCGGTCGACGAGACGATCTCCCGCATCAAGCAGGACATCGCGGCTAAGGGCATCATGTTCTACTCGACCGTCGATCAGTCGAAGCTTGCCGCCGACGCCGGCATCAAGCTGCGCCCCTCGACCCTGCTCACGTTCGGCAACCCACCGCTCGGCACCCAGTTCATCACCGCGAACCCCAACGCCGGGCTCGATTGGCCCGTGCGGCTATTGGTGACGCAGGATGACAAGGGTGACGTGTGGGCTGTCTACACCGACTTCCAATGGATCGCACGGCGCCACGGCATCACGGATCGCGTTGAACAGTTCAACATGGCCTCGAACGTGGTGACGTCTATTACGTCGAGTGTGAAAGCGAAGTAACCGGCATCCCGAACGAATACGAACTGGAGGCAAAGGTAACCCGCACGTGTCGCGCGGGTTCTTGCCACCAGCCAAACTGTCCGTTCGCCCAATTCTTGGAGACGACCCATGATTTCGCGTTTCAACCGACCGGCGGGCAGCATCCCGATTTTGCTACTGGTCGCTGCCTTTCTTACCACGTCAATGTCGAGCAATGCGCATGCCGAGAGCGCGTGCCCCACCACAACGAAGGAACAGATAACAGAGCTCTCCGAAGGTTGGAATCGTGCCGTTGCGAACGGAAACCCTGAAACAGTGGCGAACCTCTATGCGGCTGATGCTGTTCTGTTGCCGATGCTATCGAGTGGGCCGCGCACTGGTCGAACGGAGATCAAGTCTTACTTCCAAGAGTACCTGAAGCGACATCCACAAGGAGTCGTCAAGATGCGGTCGATCATGCTTGGTTGCAACACGGCGTCCGAGATGGGTACTTACACTTACCGTTTGACCGGTCGCCGCAAAGGGACGCGGGAGGCCATCATCGGACGTTACAGCACGTTCTATGAGTTTCGCCACGGACAGTGGTTGATCGTCCAACAGCATGCATCGGCCGTGACGGGCAGGTAGGATCGGAGATAGCATCAATTCACATTTAAACCGCCATCGGCAGTCGAGTATTGAACAATCGGAAAAGTATTCAGGGGTAATAGCATGTTGTCACGACGTGTCCTCATAAGTACCGCGGCCGTTACTTTTGTCGGCGCTGTCGCCATTTACCTGGTGATCGGCCGTGAGAGTATGCCACCGGTCTTCACTGGACTTGTGCCGGGCGTCGCGCTTGGCGGGTACGATACGGTGGCGTATTTCACGGACGGTACACCAACATCCGGGCGCGAAGATGTATCGCTGCTACACAATGGCGCGACCTGGCGCTTTGCCAACGAGGACAATCGCCGGGCGTTTCGTGCGGATCCAAACCGTTATGCGCCCCAATATGGTGGCTATTGCGCCTATGCGGTCGCTGGCGGCGACACTTCCGGCGGACACCCAAAGTCGTGGCGCATTGTTGATGGGCGGCTGTATGTCAACGCCACCCCACGCGTGCAGCTCAAGTGGGAAACTGCCATCCCTGCTTACATTAAGAAAGCCGATGCCAACTGGCCGAAGGTCCTTGAAAAATAATGTCGTTTCCTGTTGGGCGCGCCAGCGGTCTGTCCGATTTCAAGTGCCACCATTGGATTGTTTGAGACTTGGCCAAGGCATTCCACCTGAGGCGTCGCGCGTAACGCTCCGGGAATGGCAACGGTTTATATCAGTTTGCTGTATTAGCTTTTTGACCCATCACCGCTAACCATTATCCAATCGAGGGACTGCACCATGTTTCCCCTGTCCAATCTACTCGCCGCTTTTGTGCAGCAGGGGTGCCTCACCGTGATCGACGCGACCGGCAAGAGCCACGTTTTTAAGGGCTCGCCCGGTCTCAATGTCACCATGCAGCTGACCGACATATCGCTATACCGCAAGCTGTTCTTTAATCCGGAGTTGCACGCGGGCGAGGCCTATATGAACGGGCGACTGAGCTTTCCGGAATCCAGCCTGCGTGATTTTCTGACGCTGTTTTCGACAAACCGGACTTCGCTCGCAACGCATCCGGTGCAAGCCGGACTAAAGCGGGTGTCGCGCAGTTTGAAGATGTTCCAGCAAGCTAATCCAGTCGGCAAAGCGCAGCAGAACGTGGCGCACCACTACGATCTCGGCAACGAGTTCTACAAACTGTTCCTCGACGAACGGCTGTTTTATTCGTGTGCCTATTTCCAGACGCCCGAGGACACGCTCGAGACGGCGCAGATCAACAAGTGTCGGCTGATCGCAGCGAAGCTCTGCCTGCAGCCTGGACAAAAGGTACTCGACATTGGCTGTGGCTGGGGCGGTCTTGCCATTTATCTCGCGAGTGTTACCGACGTCGAAGTGACAGGCGTTACGCTGTCGCGTGAGCAGCACGCCATCGCGGTGGAGCGCGTTAAGGCCGCCGGTCTTGAAGGGCGTGTGCACCTTGAGCTGATCGATTATCGCCAGCTCGATCGTAAGTTTGACCGGATCGTCTCCGTCGGCATGTTTGAGCACGTCGGTGTCGGTCACTACGACGAGTTCTTCGCCAAGGTGAATGATCTGCTGACAGACGACGGTGTGATGCTGTTGCACTCCATCGGTAAGATGAGCCCGCCCGGCACCGCAAGCCCATGGTTGCGGAAATACATTTTTCCGGGCGCCTATTCGCCGGCGTTGTCGGAAGTGTTTCCGGCCACAGAACGCAACAAGCTTTGGGTGACCGATTGCGAATTCCTGCGCCTCCACTATGCCACCACGCTCGCGCATTGGCAGCGACGCTTCGAGGCCAACCGAGCACGCGTCGCAGCCTTGTACGATGAACGGTTCTGCCGCATGTGGGAGTTTTATTTGATCAGCGCCGAGATGATGTTCCGTACCGGCAGCCAGGAAGTATTTCACATGCAGCTCGCCAAGCGGCGCGATGCATCGCCCATCGTGCGAGATTACATCATCGACCGCCAGCGCGAACTGAGCGCGCGTGAGGCAAGCCACTTGCATCCGGTCGACCACACATAGGTCCGACCGAGAATGGCGTGGTACGACAGACGCAATCATAGCCGCTGATCGACGCGCTCGGAACCTGGCTGCGCGAACAACGAGCGAAGCTCTCGTCAAAAGCGCCCGTCGCCATGCAAACTACGCCGTTTCTGCCCGGTCTGTCACCGGTCGCGGGCAAACCACTCACAGCCTCGTTCGATGCTGGCCGCCTGTCGTCGGACGGCGGCCTGAACGTGTTGCGCGAGGTTGAATCCCGCCTCGAGCTTGCGGAGACGATCACCCGGCCACTGCGCGACGCGCGCGATCCGACGCGCATCCGGCACACTCAAGCCGAGATGGCGCGGGCACGAATGCTCATGATCGCGGCCGGCTACGAGGACTGCGACGACGTCGATGCCTTGCGCTGCGATCCCTTTTTGAAGATTGCCGTCGGGCGGGCGCCTGAGACCGGCGCCGACCTGATGAGCCAGCCGACTTTGTCGCGGCTGGAGAACCTCGCCTACTGGCGCGCGCTCGCCCGCATCGGGCTCGGCCAGATCGATCTCTACTGCCGCAGTTTTGCGCGACCACCCGCCCGCATCGTTCTCGATGTCGACGACACCTATGATGCCGTGCACGGCCAGCAGCAATTGGCGCTGTTCAACGCCCATCACGACGGCACCTGCTTCCAGCCGATCCACATTTTCGACGGGCTCTCCGGCAAGCCCATCCTCGCACTGTTGAGGCCCGGCAAGCGGCCCTCCGGCGAGGAGGTGGCGAAGGTGCTGCGCCACGTCATCTGCCGCATCCGTCGGCACTGGCCGCAGGTCGCCATCCTGGTTCGCGGCGACAGCCACTATTGCAGTGAGCCGGCGCTGGCCTTGCTCGAAGCCTTGCGCTGCGACTATATCATCGGCTTCGCCATCAACCCGAAGCTGCTCGACATCGCCGCCCCCTGGCGTGAGCAGTGCCATATGCGCCGGTCGCGGTTCAGGCCGACGGTGCGCCGCTTTCATCAGCTGTCCTATGCGGCCCGGGAGTGGAGCCGGTCGCGCAAGCTGGTCGCCCGCGTCGAGGCGACCGCGCTCGGCACCGACGTGCGCTTCATTGTGACGAGCCTCGAAGGGCGTGGCAAAACGCTGTACGAGAAGGTGTTCTGTGCACGCGGGCAAGTAGAAAATCTGATCAAGGACATGAAGCGCTTCACGCGCTCGGACAAAACCGCCTGCTCGCGATGGCAGGCAAACCAGTTTCGCCTGTTCCTCCACGTCGGCGCCTACTGGCTGCTGCACGCATTGCGACAGGCGGCGCCGAAGCGCTCGCGCTGGCGCGGCGCCACCTTCGAGACAATCCGGCGCGCCTTCGTGAAAATCGCCGTCCGCGTCGAGGAGTTGAAGGGCAGGATCAAGCTCGCGTTTCCCGCCAGCTATCCGCAGAGACCCATGCTCGCCGCAATGACCGGCACGATCGCGGCGCGCGGACCCTGAACAACGCGGCAGGTGTGGACCTCCCCCGATTCAGTGGAGAGCCATTCGCTCTTGCTTGTTGCCTGACAGGAACGCCGTCTCGAACGTCACTGGGCTGACGTAGCCTAGGCTCGAATGCCGCCTGCGTGGGTTATAGAAGCCTTCGATGTATTG
>JANNRP010000485.1:0-15954 GCA_031401535.1 Hyphomicrobiaceae bacterium
AGCTCGGAATTGCCCAGGGCAAAAAGCTGCACGACAAGCGCGAGACCGAGAAGAAGCGCGACTGGAATCGTGAGAAGGCGCGCATCATGCGCGACAAGGGTTGAGCCGAACGACCAGGCGCTTTGGCTACGTCATCGACCAACCCGTTCAGAATTCAATAACCATGATCACGGTAATCTCGCCACAGGTGTGTGCGATCTTTGAGACTTAATGGTCAGCGCCAGCGTTACCTCACTGGTCAGGTGCTGGCAGGTCAGTTAGCGTGCGGCGTCGTCGGGTATGGAGTTGTGGAATGTCTGTGCGTAACGTGTTGATGGTTGGTCACTTCACGGTGGCAATGGTGGCGTCCGGGTTTGTAATGCAGGCCGGAGCCCAATCGAATGCACCATCACTACGGACTGACCTGCCCAAACTGGCCAGGGTTGAACTCGATCGTGCAAGCCAGCCGTCCGCACCTGAGCCCGGTACCGCAAACACCGCTTCCGCCGAACCGGCAATAATAGCGCCTACGGCGCCAGCGGCCGCAGAACCCGCGGTCGCCCCGCTGGATAGCGAGCCCGCCGCTTCAACGGCATCGACCACACCGGCAGCCGGGCCCGTTATCGTGCCACCATCGCCTGTCATCGCAGCCCTGCGGCAACGATTGGCCAAGGCCAGTGCTGCGGCGACCAAGGACGAACGACTGGCGTTGCAGCAGCTTTACGGACGGGACGGAGCAACCCCGCTATGGGTGAGTGATACAGCCGTCAATCCGCGCGGCCTTGCACTGTCGACCGAAATCGCGCGCGCCGACGACTGGGGCCTGAAGGCTTCAGAGTTCGAACTGCCGACATCGAAAGCGACGGATCTCTCGCCCGACCAATTGGCAGAGACCGAACTGAAGCTGTCACTCGCTGCTCTGAAATATGCCCGCTATGCCCGTGGAGGACGGGTCGATCCGACCCAGCTCTCGACCTACCTCGACCGTAAGGCGCAAACGATCGCACCAAAGCGCATTATGGACGATCTGGGGACCGCCACAGCCCCCGATGCCTATCTGCGCGGACTGCATCCGCAGCATCCACAGTTCGAAAAGTTGCGGCAGGCATATCTCGCCTTGCGCGACGCCAGCGCATTAGCAGCCCCAGTGATACCGGCGACGGCCGCGTCCGAACCAGGCCCGGTAGCGCCTGGCGGCAAGACCGCCAAGGTTGCCAAGGTGCCGCCAGCGCCGGAGAAAGGCAGCGTCCGCAAGCTGATCGCCAACATGGAGATGTGGCGCTGGATGCCGACGGACCTCGGCGCTACGCACCTGATTGTCAACGTGCCGGAATTCCAGTTCCGCCTCGTGCGCAATGGCCAGGTCCTGCACACCGAGCGCGTCATCACCGGCAAGACCGAAAATCAAACGCCGATCTTCTCGGACATGATGGAAACGGTTGTCTTCAAGCCGACCTGGAACGTGCCCGACAGCATCAAAGTGAAGGAGTTGCTGCCCGCCCTCACACGCAATCCGGGCGCGCTTGCCAAGCAAGGGCTGCGCGTCGCCTACAATGGCAAGGAAGTCGATCCCACGTCGATCAACTGGTCGTCGACCGACATTCGCGCCCTGCATGTGTTCCAGCCGCCAGGCGACGGCAATGCACTCGGCATCGTCAAGTTCTTGTTCCCGAACAAGCACGCGGTTTATCTGCATGACACACCGACCAAGGCGCTATTCAATGCATCAAACCGCACGTTCAGCCACGGTTGCATCCGCGTCCGCAATCCAGTGCGACTTGCCGAGGTTCTGATGGACGCCGACAAGGGCTGGAACGCAGCCCAGGTGAAGGCACAACTGGCGGTCGGTGCACCGGAGAACAGCCACACCACTCTGACGCGCAAATTCCCAGTTCATATCGCCTATTTTACGGCCTGGGCCGACGATGCGGGGCAGGTCGAGTACTTCCGCGATGTCTACGCCTACGAGACCAACATCCATCTGGGTCTCGAGGGAAAGACACACCTGATCGTGAAAAAGAAGGAAGAGAACCTTGGCGCCATCCGGGCCGAGGTTGTGGGTAGCTTGACAGAAACCAAACGGACCCCTGTCAACCGTGACTGGATGCGGACGATCTTCGGCGGCAACTGATCCCTGGGCGCGACATCGGGCGATGTGCGCTAAGGGCTTCCCACTAGCGTAGATGAGAGGCTAGGCTGCTTGTTGATTGCCGTGTCGTAAACCCTTGTCGAGTACGCCCATGCCTGCGGGAAAGCTCCCAATCTTATCGTTCAAGCAGCGTCCAAAGGGCGCCAAGTCGAACTTCCTTGATGGTCAACTGCTGATCGCAATGCCGTCGATGACCGACAAGCGCTTTGCCCGCTCCGTCGTCTATCTGTGCACGCATTCAGCGGAAGGCGCGATGGGGCTCGTATTGAACCAGCGGGCCCGGCACATCAGTTTTCCGAAACTACTGGCGCAACTCAACATCCTGCCGGCGGCGTCCGCCGACGATCTGCCGCAGGAGATCCGATTGATGGATGTCCGCGTCGGCGGCCCGGTCGATACCAAACGCGGGTTTGTGCTGCACAGTGCTGATTATCACGCGGCGTCCAACACGATGGCGATCGATACCGGCATCAGTCTGACCGCCACGCTGGATATTCTCAAGGCGATGGCCAAGGGCCGGGGACCGAACCACGCAATCCTTGCACTTGGCTATGCCGGATGGGCGCCGGGTCAGCTCGAGGCCGAAATCCAGCACAATGGCTGGCTGCATTGCCCCGCCGACCCTGATCTGATTTTCGACGGCGAGATCGACCTCAAATACAATCGCGCGATGGCCAAGATCGGCATCAACTTGTCGCATTTCGTCAGCGACGCCGGCCACGCCTGACGGGTCTTTCCCCATTTCCCAAGTGGTCAACCCTATTCGCCAGCCAAACGCCCCGGCGTCAGTGGCGGCATCGGCGGGGGACTGCCTCCCGACGACGTCGGTGGGATGTCCCGGCGTACGGGCGGCGCACCATGCGGTCCCTCAGGTGGGGTCGGAGCGCCTGCCAGCCGCGCCAAGCTCGCCGCGATCGCTGGCGGCAGCCCTTCTAGATTGGGCGGTGCTGTAGGCCTCGTGCGGACGGTTGGTTGTCCCATCGGTGTTGGTCCCGTTGGGGGACCGTTGCCGACGCCATTATCATTCAGCGGCGGAATGACAAACGACGACAGCGGATGCTGCGGCGGCTGTACCGGCGTCAAAGGGTTTGGTGGCCACGGTGTAAGCAGTCCCTGTTGCTGGGCCGATTGCGGTTGGGGCGAAGATATGTTCGGCGGTACGCCCAGGGGCATGGCTGGCGCATGGCGCGGACGCACGCGCAACGCTCCCGGTGGCAACTCGCTGCCGAATTTAGGTCGCACAGCAGCCGTCGTGTCCGATGTGCCATTGGCCATCAATGCAGCCGCGACTGCCTCCGGCGAGCCCGGTTCTGGCGTGGAGGCTGACGGGTGAGCGGACGGGCGGCTAGGCGAATTCGTCCGCTTCGTTTTACGTTTGGCTCCCGCTGCCACCGCGCCGTCCGCCGCCGGAGCGCCAACAGGCGGCTCGTCCCGCGGCTTCATACGGAAGAATCCACGGCGCTGTAGTTTGCGCTCCGACTTGCGAATGACCTTAAGCATCGACATCACGTCGCGCTCGGACATCGCCTCGCCGTAGTAATAGCCTTGCGCATACTCGCAACCGATCGATCGCAAGAAGCCGACATCGCCCGCTGCCTCGACGCCCTCCGCCACCACCTTGCGGCCAAGCTCGTGGCTCATGGCCACGATCGAACGCACGATGACCGCGCCGGTGCCGCCAGCCCCACTTGATTGCACCAGACTCTTGTCGATCTTGATGGTGTCAAACGGAAACCGATGCAGATAGGCCAGTGATGAATATCCAGTGCCGAAATCATCGAGCGCGAGCACGGCGCCAGCCGCACGCAACCACTCAAGGATCTCGATCGCCTGCTCAGGATTTTCCATCACGAGGCTTTCCGTAACCTCGAGCCGCAGCGATCCCGCAGGCACCAGATGTCGACCTAGAATATGGCGTATCTCCTGGATCAGATCCTGGCGGAACAATTGACGGCTCGACACATTGACGCTGACGAACAGCGGGTTATCGGCGCGCGGCAATTCCTTCTGCCAACGGGCGGCCTCGTTGGCAGCCTTCGTCAGCACATAGGAGCCCAACTTGACGATGAGATCGCTTTCCTCGGCCACTGGAATGAATTCCGCCGGATTGAGCATTCCAAGTTTGGGATGCTCCCACCTGACGAGTGCCTCGAAACCGGCAAGCTCCTCGGTCGGCAGATAGATAATAGGCTGATACACAACCCTGAGTTGCTTTTTCTCAAGGGCCGTCCTCAGATCGCTTTCGATCGCCACCCGATCATCGCGTTCACTGCGCATCTCGGGCTTGAAAATCTCAATCCGATCGGCCCCGCCGCGCTTAGCGCGGTACATCGCCATCTCGGCCTCTTTGAGAATTTCCGGCGCCGTTACAGCGGGCCCACTATAGATCGCGATACCGATCGACGCGGTCAGCACAATATCCTGTCCCGCGATCTTTATTGGCGAGCGCAGACTGCGGCGCACGCGCTCTGCCAGCATCGCCAGTTCGCGCGGGTCCTGCTCGGTCATCAGCAGCATCGCAAACTGATCGCCACCAACCCGCGCCAGGGTGTCGAGCGGCGTCAAATGACGCGACAATCGCCGCGCAATCGTCAGCAGCAGACTATCGCCGACAATGAGCCCGAACGAGGAATTGACGCTCTTGAACTTGTCGATGTCGATGAACAGCAGCGTCGGCCGTACTTGGGTGTCACCCTTGGCCCGCGCAATCGCCACGTTGAGGCGGTCAAGGAACAGCTCCCGATTAGGCATTCCCGTCAGGCTGTCATGCACCGCGTCGTGCATCAACCGCTCCTGAGAACGCTTTTGTTCGGTCACATCGCGCATCAAGCCGACACAGCGCAGCGCCCTACGATCCGCGGATGCGATACTTGCGCCCTCAAGCTCAAACCAACGGTAGGAGTTATCGGCATGACGCATCCGGAATTCGAGTCGCAACGGTCCGCCGCCCTTGTCCTGAACGGACATGAGCAACAGCCGCAACCGCTCTCGATCAGCGGTATGCATGTGCTTGGCGAAATCATCGACCTTCGTCGACAGTTCACCGGCATTGAGCCCCAGTGACATCTCGATGAACGGCGAAACCTTCACCTCGTCACGACGGGCATTCCATTCCCAAGTTGCGGCACCGGCACTTTCAATAGCTTCGGATCGCAACTGAAGCTCGTTCGACGTTGCACCGTACTGCGGCTCAAGCGTGCGAAAAGCGAACTGCGTTACGGTGAACCCGACCAGCACGACGAGCAGCACCAGACCTGCCATTAATCCAGAGACGACGATATCGCCCGATAGTCTGCCCGTCATCGTCACGCCCGCGCCGAAGATCCATACGAGGAACAGCATCCAGGTTGGAATCAGCGCCAGCGCCCGGTCTTGCCCACGCAACGCCAGGAATGCCGTCAGCATGCCGCCGATGACGCCCAGACCAATGAACGACAACCGCGCGAATGTGGAGGCCAGCCGTGGATCGATCACCGCCACTGCCACCAGCGCCAACTGCGCGATGATCCAGACGCCCATCAGCATCCGGATGAAGCCATGCCACGAACCGATCCGCAGGAATGTGTGCAGAAAAATCAGAAAACTTGCCGCCACCGACGCCTCGGTTGCCGCGCGATAAACCCCGTTGTCCTCGGGGCGCAACTGGAACAGCTTATGGAAAAAGCCAAAATCGACGCAGAGATAGCCGAGCACACACCATGTCAGTAGCGCGGCACTGGGAAAAATGGCCTTGTGATTGGCGGCAAACACGGCCGTCAAAAACACTGCGAGCAGACCTGTGATGCCGAGCAGGATGCCGTTGCCAAGCTGCCGTTCCCGCGCCTTGACCTCATATTCGATCGGCTTCCACAGATAGATGCGCGCAAACCTGTCGGACGAGAGCTCGGCCGCATAGGTGATCGTCTGCCCTGCTTCCAGCGTGATGCGGAAGATGTCAGCTCGCTCACTCTTGATGCGTTCCGGCAAAAAGCCCAGCGACGGCGTGACAAGCTCGATCCGCCGCGCGTCGAGATCGGGCCACACGATGCCAGAGCCAATGACACTGTAGCGCTCGGCTGTGAGCCAACGTTCGATCGGCTTGTCTGTCTCGTTCTTGAGTGCAAATACGACCCAGCTCGGCGATATCCCGGGCGTCGAGGCCCTGACTGACATCCGCCCCGCGACGCCGTCCGCGCTGGCCGTATCGACCTGTAGGTTATCGCCGCGCCCGTCGAACAACTCGCCCAATGCCGTGATTTCGATCCGATCCTGGTCCGGCGTCACCGAAATGGCGTTCAGGGCGAACGCTGTACCCGGCCAGCAACTCAGAAGCATCAGGACCGCGCAGGCGAGCGCCGTCCTGATACGGGACGGCATCACCACAACGCGCGCTATGCAATTTCCAACCCTCATGCGCCCGCCCGTGGCCTGCCACGCGGGTCGTCCGCCACTAGCGCGAACAGCCGATGGTCACGCCATTCGCCACTGATCTTGAGATAGCGGCGCGCCAAACCTTCGCCCTGAAACCCATTATTTTCGAGCACACGGACCGACGCGTGGTTGTGCGGCAGACATGCCGCTTCCAGCCGATGGAGTTTCAACTCGTCGAATACGAAGGGTACGATTGCGTGCACGGCTTTCGTCATCAGACCTCGGTTGGCATGGGGCGCACCTAGCCAATAGCCGAGGGAGACGGCCTGCGTCACGCCCCGCCGCACATTACTCAACGTCAATCCACCGATCAGTGTCTCGGACGACCCCTGGAATATGAAAAACGCATATCCAGCGTCGTCCCGCAGTTCGCGCTGATAGTGCCGCAAACGGCGGCGGAACGCCGAACGCGACAGCTCATCGCTCGACCATTGTGGCTCCCACGGTATCAGGTGCTCGCGACTGCGATTGCGCAACTCGGCCCAGGGGCTGTAGTCGGCCACCGATGGCTGACGCAGCAAAATTCCGTCGCCCCGCACGTAAGGCTGATATTCACCGATCAATCCGCTGCGCAGAAACGCCATCGCTGCCTTCCGCCGTCAGTTATTCGTCAGTTCATTGTCGCGCCGACGCCCCGTCCCCCCATACGGCTCGCCGCGTCGGCAAAGCCGCGCGAGCGTCGACCTGCACCGACCACGGCAACAGACGCCACAGACTGATGAACCATGGTTTCAGCCAGCGTTCGTATCGCCTCCGGAGTGACGGCATCGACGCGCCCGATCAACTCTTCAACGCCGATCAAGCGACCAGCCACCAGCAACTGGCGCGCCATCTGCTCGGCACGCGCCGACGAACTTTCAAGGCTCATCAACAGACCCGCTTTCAACTGCGCCTTGGATCGGGCCACCTCACGCTCTGGCGCGCGTTCGCCAGCTACGCGCTGCAACTCCTGCCCGACGACGTCGATCAGTGCCGGCATCATCTCGGCGCCGGTGGCCGCGTGAACGGCGAACAAGCCGCTATCAGCCAATCCCCAGGCCGACGAGTAAATTGAGTAGCACAACCCACGGTTCTCGCGGGCCTCCTGGAACAGTCGCGACGACATCCCCCCTCCCAGCAGCCCAGATAGCACCTGGGCCGCATAAAACTCCGGATCGCGATACGACGGGCCGGGATAACCGGCAATCAAATGGCTCTGCTCGAACGACTTGTTCGTATGCTTCGCCCCGCCTTTATAGAGTGCCGGAATCCCCTGCTCGATAACTCGCGCATTGAGCGAACCAAATAGGGCTGTAGCATGGCGCACGATCTGGTCGTGATCGACAGCGCCAGCCGCCGCAATGACCATGTTCGCGCTTTGGTAGTGGCGCTTCAGGAACGACCGCAAATCATCGGCCGTGATCGCCGAAACGCTGGCCGGTGTGCCGATGATCGGACGGCCGACCGGCTGGTCGGGAAACGCCACCTCCTGCACCAGATCGTAGGCCAACTCCTCCGGGCTATCCTTGATGCCGGCGATCTCTTGCAGAATAACTTCCTTCTCGCGCACGAGGTCTTCTTCGGCGAACCGGCTCTCCTGCAGGATGTCGGCCAGAATATCGAGTGCGATGCCGTCATCGCCCTTCAGAACGCGCGCGTAATAAGCGGTGGTTTCAAGGCTAGTGGCGGCATTGAGATCACCACCGACCTGCTCGATTTCCTCTGCGATCGCGCGTGCGCTGCGTCGCGAAGTCCCCTTGAACGCCATATGCTCCAACAGGTGCGAAATGCCCTGTTCACGCTCGCTCTCGTGGCGGGCGCCGGTCGCGACCCAGATGCCGAGCGAGATCGTCTCAAGGTGCGGCATACGGTGCGTGACAATGCGCAACCCGTTGGCAAGGGTAGTCAATGCGGTGCCAGGCGATAGATTCATGAAGGCCGATGCCTGACCGCGCGTGTCCGCGCTTCAACGTGGGATTGAATTGCCTTGAGATCGTTGGGTAGCACGTCGAACCGCTCGGGATCGGTCATCAGCGCGCCCAACCGCTGCGGCAGAACTGGATGATTGCCAGCAATCGCCTGCATGGCATCGGGAAATTTCGCTGGATGTGCAGTCGCCAGAACCACGCAAGGGCTGCCCGGTTGGCGTTTCATCCTGGCCGCTGCAACGATGCCACAGGCAGTATGCGGGTCGGCCAAGTAACCGCTGCCAGCCAATGTCTGCCGGATCGCGGTGGCCACGTCTGACTCGCTGGCGACCGAGGCCGCGAACTCTTCGCGCAACGCTCCGGCGACGGGTTCGCCCAGTTCAAACCGCCCAGATTGGGCGAGGCTCGCCATCTGGCCGCGGATCACGGCGCTATCACGGCCGGAGGCTTCAAACAGGTAGCGCTCGAAGTTCGACGACACCTGGATATCCATCGATGGCGACGACGTGGCGTGAACGCCGAGCGTCTCATAAACTCCGGTGGCCACGGTGCGCGGCAGGATGTCGTTGCTGTTGGACGCAATGGTCAGCGTCTCGATCGGCAGCCCCATGCGCCGGGCGACGTAACCCGCTAGAATATCACCGAAATTACCGGTGGGCACGGCGAAGGAAACACGCCGGTGTGGACTACCCAACGCCACTGCAGCCACGAAGTAATACGTGACCTGGGCAACAATGCGGGCCCAGTTGATGGAGTTGACGCCCGAGAGCTGCACGCGGTCACGGAAAGCATGGTCGTTGAACATGCCCTTCACCAACGCCTGACAATCATCGAACGTACCTTTGACGGCAACCGCATGGACGTTGGCCTCGGTCGGCGTTGTCATCATACGGCGCTGGACGTCCGAGACGCGGCCATCCGGGAACAGGATCACGACGTCGGCGCGGCTGGACGAGCGAAAGGCTTCAATCGCAGCGCCGCCGGTATCACCCGACGTCGCCCCGACGATGGTCGCGTGCTGATCGCGCTTGGCGAGCACATGATCCAGCATCCGGGCGAGCAACTGCATCGCCACATCCTTGAAGGCGAGCGTTGGCCCGTGGAACAGTTCGAGTATCCACGTATCGGCGTCGATCTGGACCAGCGGCGTCACCGCCTTGTGGCCAAATGTTGCATAGGCGTCCGCTGCCATGGCGGTGAGGTCGGCCCTGGCAATAGCGCCGCCCGTAAACGGGTGGATGACCTCAACCGCGACCTCATGGAAAGGGCGGCCAGCAAATCCGGCGATGGTTGAAGGTGATAAGATCGGCCATGTCGTCGGCAGGTAGAGCCCGCCATCGCGGGCAAGACCGGCTAGCACGACATCCTCGAAGCCGAGAACAGGCGCCAGTCCGCGTGTCGAGATATATTGCAAAGTCGGTTACTCGGGTCCGGAGTTGAAAAGTGCCCAAGGCTCATAGCTTAAGCTAAGCGCGCAGGCGACTCCAGACAAACGCGCCATAAACACCGATCAACGTCAGCGCGAGCGCCCACCACGTCAGGGCATACTCCAGGTGCCTGTTCGGGATGTTGATGCGTACGGCGGTCGGCTCCGGCAGGCCGCCTTGCGGCTTCGGCAGCACCAGATCGACGAAGAAAGTGCCTAACCGTGGCGATAACACCTTCTGGTCCGCGAACAATTCTGCCGGTGAGCGCAAATACCAGACATTCTTGGTTGGAGCGTTCTCGCCGGTGAACGTTGCCCTCGGCTCAGCGCTACGTATCAGCCCTACAATCTCGACCTCTCCCTGGGATTGGCCCGGCGCCCTGGTCGCTGGCTCCTTGCGGTCCTCCGGCACGAAGCCGCGACTGACGGCGACGACCACATCGCGACCCTCAATTTGGCCTGCCACTTTGAACGGTGTCATGATCCAGTAGCCTTGGCCGCCAAGCCCGCCGCCCGCTGGCTTGGCGATGCCGGTATAGACGCGCCGTTCATGGGCGTGATCGAAAGTGCCGGTGAGGCGCACCGCCACATACTCGCACGAGGCCGCAAGACCAACCGCATCCACCGGCCTGCATGCGCGGCCAAGCCACTGCTCAATCGTGACTGGCAGCGCCACCGAGCGCGCTTGGATGGTGGCGATCAACTCTTCCTTCCAGGCCTTGCGGTTCCACTGCCAAGTGCCGAGCCCGAGCAGAATCGATAGAGCCACCAGCATTGTGAGCGTCGGCCACCGCAGACCGGCATCGCTGAGTGTTGGCCGCCGCCGTTCTATCGCGCTCATTCGGCCGCGACCGGCGCCGGATGGCCTGACACATCGGCACCCTTGGCGGCAAAGCGCAGACTGAAGCGGCGCACCACCACATAGAACACCGGAGTGAACAGCAGCCCGAACAGCGTCACGCCAATCATGCCCCAGAATACAGCGGTACCGAGCGCCACGCGCAACTCCGCGCCAGCGCCCGTCGCCAGATAGAGCGGCAGCACGCCCAGCGTGAAGGCGAGGGACGTCATCAGGATCGGCCGCAACCGCAGTTGGCAGGCCTCGACGGCGGAGCTAACCAGATCCCGCCCCTGATCTTCCAACTGACGCGCAAACTCGACAATCAGAATGGCGTTCTTGGCCGCAAGGCCGATCAGCACAACGAACCCGATCTGCGTCAGAATGTTGATATCGAGACCGCGCAGCCAGACGCCGAACACGGCGGAGAGTAAGCACATCGGCACGATCAGCATGATCGACAGCGGCAGCGACCAACTTTCATATTGCGCGGCAAGTGCCAGAAACACGAACAGCACCGACAGCAGGAAGATATAATAGCCGGTGCGACCCGCCCGCTTTTCCTGGAACGACAGATCGGTCCATTCGTAGCCGACACCATCGGGCAACACGCGGGCAGCGGTTTCGGCGACCCGCTCCAGCGCCTGGCCCGACGATACGCCCGCCGCTCCCTGACCGTTGATCTCGACGGTCGGGAACAGGTTGTAGCGCGGCACACGCTCCGGCCCGGCAATCTCCTTGAAGGTCACGAGCGACCCCAGCGGCACCATCTGCCCCTCTGCATTGCGCACCCGGATGCGCGACACGTTGTCGGCATCGAGCCGGAAGTTGCCATCAGCCTGTGCGGTCACGCGGTATGTGCGGCCGAACATATTGAAGTCGTTGACGTAGGCCGACCCCATGTAGATGCGCAGCGCTTCAAAAATATTGGTGACAGGCACACGCAACATTTGTGCCTTCACCCGGTCGACATCGACGAAGATCTGCGGCGTCACGGTCTGGAACGTCGTGAACGCATTTGACAGTCCCGGCGTCTGGTTGAGCGCCTGGATGAACTCATTGGCCGCACGCGAGAACGCCTCGGAGCCGAGACCGCCTCGGTCCTGCAACCGCAGCGAGAAGCCAGACGCTGAGCCGATCCCGCGCACCGGCGGCGGCACGAACACCAACGCTTGTGCTTCCTGGATCGCACCGAGCCGCTGGCGCAGCACGGCAGCGAGACTTTGCACCGTTTGACCCTTCTGCGCCCGGACATCAAAATCATCGAGCACGCAGAACATGGCAGCCGCGTTGCTGGCGTTGGTAAACGTCGCGCCAGAGCGACCTGCGAACCCTGACGTGTAGGCAAATCCCGGTGTCGCCAGAATGATCTCGTTGGCCCGCTTCATCACTTCGTTGGTGCGCTCGAGCGACGCGCCAGCTGGCAACTGCAGCGACACGATGACGATGCCGCGATCAAGCGCCGGAATGAAGCCCGTCGGCGTCACCTGCAACAGCCAAACGGCAAGCCCGATCAGGCCGCAATAGACGATCAACATCAAACCTGAGATGCGGATCAACCCGCGCACCAACCGTGCATAGCCGCGTTCAAGCGCTGCAAACATAACATTGAAACCACCGAACAACCACTTCATCGGCATCGCCAGCAATGCCAGCAGATTGAAACGGCCCTTCGCACCAGCATCATGCCCATGCGGCTTGAACAGGATGGCGGCCAGAGCTGGCGACAGCGTCAGCGATACGAACGCCGAAATCAGCGTCGCGGTCGCAATCGTCACCGCGAACTGACGATAGAACTGACCCGTTATACCCGACACGAACGCGGTTGGGATGAACACTGCCGTCAGTACCAGCGCAATCGCGATCAGAGCGGTGCCAACCTCGTCCATCGTGACGCGGGCAGCTTCCAGCGGTGACAAACCTTCGCGCAACTTGCGTTCGACATTCTCGACGACGACGATGGCGTCATCGACCACGATGCCGACAGCCAGCACCAAGCCGAATAGTGTCAACGTGTTGAGCGAATATCCGAGCGCCAGCATCACCGCGCACGTACCGATTAACGACACCGGAATGGCCACAACCGGAATGATCGTCGCCCGCCACGTTTGCAGGAACAAGAGCACCACAAGCACCACCAGCAGCACCGCCTCGATGATGGTCTTGTTCAATTCGCGGATCGATACTTCGATGAACTCAGTCGGATTGTAGCGAATGCGATAGTCGAGGCCCTTCGGGAAACGGGTGCTCAGTTCCTGCATCGCGGCCTTGATGGCGCTTACGGTCTTCAACGCATCCGACCCCGGCTGCTGCGTCATAACGATGACGGTCGCGGGGTCACGATCCTGATAGCCGAACGTCGTGTAGTTGAGCGCGCCAAGCTCGATGCGGCCGACGTCCTTCAGGCGCACGACGCGGCCATCGGCGCCTGACTTGACGATGATGCTCTCGAACTCCGCCGGTTCCCTCAGGCGTCCCTTCAACTGCAGCGACTGCTGGAATGCACCGGTGGCGCTGATCGGCGGCTCGCCGATCGATCCGCCGGCCACCTGCACGTTCTGGCTACGCAGCGCCGCGATCACCTCCTCGGCGGTC
Source organism: Hyphomicrobiaceae bacterium (assembly GCA_031401535.1). Taxonomy (GTDB): domain Bacteria; phylum Pseudomonadota; class Alphaproteobacteria; order Rhizobiales; family Hyphomicrobiaceae; genus JAKFWF01. Next base: position 13,305 of record JANNRP010000485.1, read on the forward strand.
AGGCCGAGGCCCGCAATTCGCTCAGGGTCGAGCCAGACCCGCATGGAATACTCGCGTGCGCCGAACAGGTTGACGGCGCCGACACCCTCGATGCGGGACAGCACGTCGCGCACGTTGAGGAGAGCGTAGTTAGAAATATAGACCTGATCATAGGTTTTGTCGGGCGACACCAGATGCACCACGACCAGCAGGTCGGGCGAGTTCTTGCGCACAGTGACGCCGGAGCGGCGGACCTCGTCGGGCAGCCGCGGCTCGGCCGACGCAACCCGGTTCTGCACCAGCACTTGCGCTTTATCGATGTCGGTACCGATCTCGAAGGTAATCGTCAGCCCTACCGCGCCATCGCTGGTCGACTGGGAATACATATAGAGCATGCCATCGACGCCGTTCACCTCCTGCTCAATGACGGCGGCGACCGTATCAGCAACGGTTTGAGCGCTGGCGCCGGGATAGGTGGCGCTGACCGAGATCGTCGGCGGGGTGATCTCTGGGAACTGCGTCACCGCAAGGCCGTTGTAGGCGATGGCGCCCACAATCGTGATGAACAGCGACACCACGATCGCGAAGATCGGGCGAACGATAAAAAACCGGCTGAAGCCCATAGCGGCACTCCGAAACGCGACGAGTTTCTATTGCCGAACCGTCGCTGGTGGCGCGTCTGTCAACACACCAGAAACTTGCAACGGCTCCCGCTTCGGATTGACCTTCTGGCCCGGACGCGCGCGTTGCAGGCCTTTGATGATGGCCCAGTCCTCGGCGCCAAGGCCTGAGCGGATGACGCGCATCCCACCAACGATGGGTCCCAACGTCACCGCACGCCGGGTCGCCGAGCCGTCTTCGGCGACGACTGTTACGAACTTGTTCGCCTGGTCAGTGCCGATCGCGTCGTCAGGCAACATTACGGCTTGATATTTCGCCGAACCGGCGATCCGAACCCGGCCAAACATGCCGGCAGAAAAAAGCCCAGTCTTGTTGTCGACGAGTGCCCTCAGCCGCAGCGTCCCCGTTGTTTGATCGAGCCGATTATCGGTAAAGTCTAGGCGCCCGGCATGGGGAAAACCGGTGTCATCGGCAATGGCGATGTCAACGGGAGCACCAGCCTCACCCAGTTTCACGGAACCGTCGGTGGCGAGCCGCTTGTACTTGATCGTATTGTTCTCGCTGACGTCGAAGTAGAAATGCATTGGGTCCTGGCTGACTATCGTCGTCAGCAGTGTCTGCGTGCCGCCTGCGCCGCCGATAATGTAGTTCCCGGCCGATACGAGATTGCGGCTGATACGTCCCGTGATTGGCGACGTGATCCGCGTGAACGACAGGTCGAGTTCCGCCGTTTTCACCTTGGCCTCAGCCACACTGACTGCGGCTTCCGCGTCGCGCTTCACGTTCTCGCGGTCGTCGAAGACCTTTTCCGAAATAATCCGCCGGTCGAGCAGCGGGCGGCCGCGCTCGACATCCTTCATGGTGTTTTCAACCTTGGTGCGGGCTGCAACAAACTCGGCCCTCGCCGTGTCGAGCGCGCGTTCGAATGGGCGCGGGTCGATCGTGAACAGTAGATCGCCCTTCTGGACCATCTGCCCGTCTTTGAAATGGACGTCGTTGAGGTAACCGGCGAGTCGTGCCCGCACGTCAATCGTTTCGACGGCATCAAACCGTCCGGTGTATTCATCCCACTCGGTGATCTCGCGGACGACCGGGCGGCTTACCGTTACCTGCGGTGGTGGCGCGTTCGCAGGCGACGCGACCGTTGGCGCACGCCCACGCTCAGAACCCGACGAGAACAGGCCGGTGAGCATGTTCCATTGCCGTGCGAACCAGCTTGTCGGCGACTCTGCCGCATTGCTAGCGGCAGGTGCGGCTACTTTGGTTTCGGCAGCCTTTGCCTGAGCCAATGCCGATGACGCGTTGGGCGCCTGAAGAGCAACACATGCAACGAGACACGCCAGCATCGCAGCGCTTCGCACGGCTGCAAGGCGTGTGAATTGACGATCATGGTCTGGGCAACGCACCGGTGTCGCACTCCAATGGACTACACTACGAACGGCTCGCCCGCCGTTTTGGATCGAAGACCCTGAACGGCTTTTAGCAAGAATCCATCGTTCATGTAACCGCACGAAGTCGTGGTCTGTTTATATGGCAACCCCATGCCGTGTTCGGCATCAGTAGCGGGCGTATCCCGGTGGCAGATACCGTACCTGCCTGTAAATCGGGCGCTGCTGCATATAAACCCGGCGAGGCTGAGCATAGCCGTAAGCTGGCGCATAACCGGGGGGATAGGCGGCGGGGCCGTAGGCCGGGGCATAGCCGTAGCCATAGGCTTGCACCGAGCGCGGGTCGATATACTGGCGGTTTGCGACGCGCCGAACGTCGGGTCCGGTATCACGGCGGCGCGCAACTTCGTCGCGGAAGCGCGGTGAGCCCTGAACAACGATCCGTGTCGATGAAAGCCCGTGTTTATGAACCAGGCCATAGAACGCGGCGGCAGCCGCTGCGTTGAGCCGGATGCAACCATGCGATGCCGGGCTGCCAAGGCGGCCGGTCGCCTGCGTCGCGTGCGTCGCAATGCCGCCGTTGAAGAACACGGAGTGCGGCATCGGCGCGTTGTCGTATTTCTTCGAAAAGTGCATCCGCGCCGTCCATTGCGGACGGAAGG
>JANNRP010000486.1:0-9224 GCA_031401535.1 Hyphomicrobiaceae bacterium
GATGATGCCGAGCTTATACGAGAAATTTAACGGCGACGAACCCTGCGACGATCAAAACAACGAGCGCCGTCGTGATCAGCGTCAGCCTCTTCTCGATAAACTCTCTGATCGGTTCTCCGAACCAGTAAAGTAAACCCGCTACCAGAAAAAACCTCATGGCACGGGCAACGACACTCGCGGCGATGAACGCGGGAACATTCATTTGCGTGGCGCCCGCCGTAATGGTGAGCAGCTTGTAAGGGATCGGCGTCATCCCCTTAATGATGAGGATCCAAACCCCGTACTCATTGAATGTTTTGGCGAAGTCCTGGAATTTGGTGGTCAAGCCGTAGAACCGCAGGACCGGTTGTCCGATACTGTCCAGTAAGAAATAGCCGATGGCGTATCCAGCAATACCGCCGAGCACCGATCCCACAAGCGCAATCGTGGCGAAAAGCCAAGCCTGCTCGCGCCGCTTGATCACCATTGGAACCAGCATCACGTCAGGAGGAATTGGAAAAAACGAGCTTTCCGCGAATGCGACCCAGAACAGGGCCGTCTTCGCACGCCCGTGAGCCGCTAGTTCCATCATCCAATCGTACATGCGCTTGATCATGCCCGGGGCATACGCAGCCCGATACATGATGGCAATCGCCTCATCAGCGCGTGCCTAACAAACACTGCGATTTTACCTGCCATAGCCCTTTCGGCAACAGTCACGACGCTGCATCTCGTCGTCTGTGAACTCAGTTTATCGGCTTGTTAAGCGGCGTTGGTATAGGTGTTGCACCAACAAGGACGATGGTCGACCCATGAGCGACGATACACGACAGTCACGACGGCGGAGAGTTCTTAAGGGTGCAATTGCGACCTTCAATGGCCGTCATTCCACTATTCCAGTAACCGTGCGCGACCTGTCAGAGGTCGGGGGCCGGTTGATCGTTACAGGATCGATCGGCCTCCCCGACACGTTCGAGCTGCTGATCGAACTCGATGGAACGATGTTGCCCTGTCAGGTGGTATGGCGACATGGCAGTGAGGTTGGCATCACCTTTTCCGGACCGCCACAACCATTCGCGCCAACGCGCACTCAAATCTTGAAAGCCCATACTCCAGTGGGTCGGCAGCGGCCCCCGAGTCTCAGAGCATTGAAACTCAAGACTTGAGCACATGCTCTATTGGGCATCATCCCTGTTGGCCAGCAGCTGCCTTGCCAACGACGACAAAAATACCGTCCGTTGCCGCAAATACCGATCTGAGCTTATGCCAGCTGTCGGCGGATGGACGCTGGGCAGCAGCTAGGTTCGACTTCAGGGTTTTCAGAAGCGACAACAGATCACGCTGGTCGGCGGTCAGGTTGCCGCTACCATTCGGCGGTTCGAGCTTAGCGATCAAATCCTCGAACAGGTTTTCATAGGGACCATCGGGCATTAGCATCAGCATCGGCCAATGTTGGCGCAGCTCTTCATGCGCGTCATTGAGGATGTCGATTCTCCGCTCGTCGTGATCCGGAATGCGAACCTGGATCCCCGAATAGGCGTCGTTGAATGCAGCCGTTGCTCGTTGATCGCGCTCGACAAGATAGTCGTTCAACGTCGCATTTCTGGCACGCACTGCTGCGAAAGCATTAGCCGCTGAAATAGCTGCGCCAATGGCCGGGCCTGTTGCCATCGCATAGATCTCCGGCCGAACGCCGATCGCCATCAACAGGTTGTCGAGAAACTGCTGGCGCACCGCCTCATCAGTCAGCGGGCGTTGCGGCTTTTGGGGTGCCGCAATCTGCGACATCAATGGTGCGTTTTCGACCTGCTCCTGCCGCTCACGCAACGGAACGGCCGAACTCTGCCCTGCCTGTTGGCCAGCAACTCGCTGCTGCTGATGGTGATACCCGCCAGAGAGCATGAACCGTCCCTGGATGTTCGACAGCGTACGGACCAAGTCGCTGTGAATCAAGAAATGCGATCGATCGTCCCCAACCCGCTGCACCTTCTTAAACGCTGCGCCAGCATTCAAAACCTTGCGAATTACCTGTGCATCCTGCGGGTTGGCGGTTCCCATCATGATCTCGGCCGAAAAACCGCGATCTTCTGCCATGGGGTGCATCGCATCCTGCAGGATCTGTACGTTCACTGCGATATCGCGCAACAAGGCCACACCAACCGCTTTTTCGAGTTGCGCCAACCGCACCTTTTCATCGTCGCTTTCGAATGCCTTTTTCGCGACCACCGACAGGAATTCGTAAAGCTCGGGCCGAACCAGGAAGTGATCGTGGCGGACGGGGTCACGCATGACGGCGCCGATTGCCGCGCCAGCATTCAGCACACCCATCACGTTTGAATTTCCGGAGCCATCAGATGGCATCCAAACTTCCTTCGTGTAGCCGCCCGTAGGTGTGATCGGCCGCATCGCATGCAGAGTCGCCTGAGCAGTTTCGAACGTGTGCGGCAGCAGAGCGTTCTCTATAATGCCTTCGAGTTGCGTGGCACTGCGCGCTTTGTGACTGGGCACGTCCGACAATACAGACCTTACGGCATTGGCGCCAAACAGGCCCGACATGAATATGAGGCCATCGATGGCAATGGCAATTGTGAGAGCCAAATAGGCCAGTCGATTGCCGTCCTGAAACGCATTCATTGTGACAACGAAGCGATGTGCTTTGTCGTCACGCGATAAATCGATGAAGTTGATCTTAGTCCGCAGCGCTTCGGTGTCTTTTGACGGCAAGCCGCTATCAGCAAGGCACTTGCGGGCAAACCCAAACAGCGCATCCGTAGATTTCAGCTCGTTGATCTTGTCACCACCAGCACAACCAGTCTCGAAGGTCTTGATGCCGACATTGAGGGCGAACACGTTTGAGGCTGATTCAGCCGCCTGTTTGGGATCGCAGTCGATACCACGAGCCTTGTCTTTTGTCGCTGGCGTGCTCGCCATAGCGCCATATAGCTGCGTGCAAAGTTGCTGGATCTGGCTCAGCCGCTCGATGTTCGGCTCCTGCCGGAAATCATTGCGAGCACGCTCGAAAGCTGGCAGCACGCGCGCCGGATCGATCTTAGGACTATCGACCTCGGACACAGTCTCCTGCGCAACCTTGATGCGGCTCTCCGCGGTCGACGCTTCACCCTTCAGCTTGGCTATATCGCCATCGAGGGTCGACAGCTCGCGCTCAATCTGGGCGATCCGGCTTTCGGCAGTATCGAGGCGCTTTTTAGCATCCTTGGTGCGCTCTTCCTTGATTTTCGCAGCATCCTGCAGCGAACCGAGCTCCGACACGCGCTGCCGATAAATTTGGCCCTTGCCAACTTTACCAGTGCCCTCGACACCCTTATCCTCAGCCAGAGCTTCAACCCGCTTGGCGTCGATATCCTTCAATTTGGTATCGTATTCGCCCTTATGCTGAGCGTAGTCAGCGGCAAGTTCCGGGCGGCCGGTTTTCAAGCGGGTCAACTCCTCGGTCAGCGACGTCTTCCTGCCGGTGAGACCAGCTTGCCCGCTCAATGCAGTTGCAATCCGCTCCTGCTGTTGAGCGATGCCGCTACGGCGTGCCTCCATCTGCTGCACGAAAAAGGTTTCGATCTCGCGGCCCGAGTTCTGCGAGGCCACACCCAGCGTCACGAGGTTTTTCTCGTAACCGCGCCAACCCTCACTCTTGAACAGATCATCGGCGAGTGTCGCCCGTCGCTCCGCCATGGTACCAGCAATGTCGGCAACGATACCCGCGACTTGGTTCTGAGCACGTAGTTCGGCGGCGCGAACGCGCTCGTTCTGCGGGAAAATCGCCGAGAACAGACTGTCGAAAGAGAAGAACACCGATGTTGCCATACAGGCGAGAAACATCACCCACAGCACAGCACTCTTGACGATCACGCGGGTGCTTTGCACGTAGGGCAAGGCCAGATGCGAGTTTTTGTTGAACGCAATGATGGCGACGATAATCAGCCCAAAGGCGAAATATATCGCGACGTTGGAAAACCGGGTGGGATCGACAATCGAACCGGAAGTGCTCATGCCGCCATACGAGCGCTGGAACATGTAAAACGTCACGCCGACCAGCAACAGACCGAGCACCATCCCAATCAACTTGTCGGCGTTGCCTAACTTGGTGCCGCCCGGGGTCATCTGGCTCATACCGGTCGCGAAACTTTCGCCAATTAGCCACGCCACGATCAACATGACGCCCTGAATACCAAAGGTCACCATGCCGGAGAGCACGGGCTCGCCGGTAAAATTGCGCATGCCATCCCAGGTTGTATAACCAGAAGCAATCGAGAGAATAATGCCGGTTGCTGCTAGCAACGCGAGTTGCCAGTTAGAGAATAGTGTCTCTTCGAGGGTGTTGCGTGCCCGCTTGCCGATACTGCTGCGAACGAGGAAGTAGGCGGCGGCGATACAAGCGGCCGCGAACATCAGCGCAGCATTAGGGCTCGGCAAATTCCGCATCAATTCGGAAACGCCCGTTAGGCCACCGTCGACCACAGCCTTGATGTCCATTGCAACGCCTCCCCGCGGGTTGCGCGAAACACCGACGCGCCACGCCCATTCAACCAGCACCGAACGGTGGGGCTAAAATGAGACGATAATTGGTGTGACACATTAAGGTCTATTCATCCTTGAGACGAATACTATGCATTGGCCAAAATTGAGTCCAATTACGTTGCGTTAATCTTAGGAGGTGGCCTGGAACAAGGCCGCCATTCCAAGGCCACCGGTCGCGGTTTGCGCAACCAAACCCAAGCGGGCAGGACCGGATTGCGGCATGGCCCTATCTGGCGAGCGGATAAGGCGGGTGAATAATCGGGCGACGCTTATCGCACTTGCCGCAGCGATTGGGTGGCCGCGCACCAGCGCGCCACCATCACTGTTGAGCATCGAGTCGTCGAAGCCCAGCAACCGCACCAATGCCAGCGCCTCCGCTGCTGACGCCTCGCTCATCTCGATCGCATGAATGCTGGCTGGCTGATATCGAGGCACACGTCTGAGCAGGGCTTCGACCGCCACAACGGCAGCGCGAGCATCGCTTTCCGGCGGCACGCCAATGATCGCGCTGCGGAGCAAAACAAGGCCTGATGGGCAACCGAGTTCTTGCCACACGCCAGACGACACAAGCACCGCGCACGCGGCGCCATCTGCAAGACTACTGGTATTGCCCGGCGTCAATGTGCCGTCCGATGGCAAAAACGGGGTCAACCGTGCCAAGTCACTAGCGGACGGCGCTGCACCTGACTGGTCTCGTGCTTCGTCGGCATTTGCACGGATGGACTGAATTTCTGCAAGAAAACGCCGATTCTCACGCGCAATCTCAGCGCGCAAATGAGATTTTATCGCGTAGGCATCCTGCGCCTCACGCGTGATATTCAATTGCCGCGCCAGCGCCTCTGATCCATCAAAGGCATGGCCCTCGTCAGTGCCGTCAGCAGCATCCGATCCTGGACCGGCACCGATGAAGCGCGGTACCTGGTGGGGATTCTTTGGTCGGGCCACGCGCCACGGCGCGGTCGACAGGCTTTCCGCACCACCGGCCAATAGGATACTGGCATCGCCAGCCTCGATCCGCTGGGCAGCAATCACGATCGCTTCCAAGCCTGCTACGCCGCCACTGTCGATCGTCGTCGCGGAACTGCGCTCGGGTAGCCCTGCGGCCAATGCGACGGAGCGGGCCGGATTGCCGCCCGCGGTCGAATTGCCGAGCAGCAGTCCGTCGACACGGTCGCTCGCAATCCCTGCATCGCGCAGCGCAGCGGCAACCACGGGAGCGGCCAATTCCTCGATGCGACGGCCACGGTGAAGCCCGCCGACGCGGCCGACGGCGGATCGTCGCACCGCTATCAGTACTGGTGCTTGCCTTGTCATTAACCAGTGAGACCACGCAAAGGTGGCCAAATGCGGATAGCCGATGGGCCATAACGTGATATTGTTTCACCGCTTGCTGCAGTGTGATACTATAACGCTCAACGCCATGATCCTGGAACGCCTGACCGTATGTCACATCCGCTAACATCCGACCTTTTCCCACAGCCTGAACACAATCATGGCCCTTGCCTCGATACGGCTATTGGTCGTGCTGAGCGTGCCTTCGAGATGCAGGGCATGAAGTTGACACCGCTGCGGCGCAAGGTGTTCGCCGAGATCGCGGGCTCGCATCGCGCCGTCGGTGCTTACGATGTGTTGAACTGGCTATCGACAAAAGGCGACAGGCTGGCGCCAATTTCGGTCTATCGCGCTATTGATGCGCTGCTGGAGGCTGGAGTTATACATCGCCTCGAAAGTCAAAATGCGTTCTTTGCTTGCCATGTGGCGCACGTGGGCGATCGGCATCAACTGATCTTGGCATGTCAAACCTGTTCGCTCGTCGCTGAAGTCGCAGGTGACGCCGTATTCACGGCTGTCGACCGAGCGACTAAAGCAGCGGGCTTCATAGCGCATCGCCGCGTCGTCGAGATCACAGGTCTGTGCCGAAACTGCCAGACCGTCCCCGCGCCCATGCCAGCTTGACGACCATGGATCATGCGGCATCGGCTCATCATCACGATCATGCCAATTGTGCGCACGATCATACTCACGGACATCCGCATGCTTCGATGCCGTTGCCGAAAAACGCACTGTTGTCGGGGCGCAGTCTGATGTTCAGCCGCGGTGGGCGCGCCATTCTCGAAGGCGTCGATATTGATATCGCCAGCGGTGAAATCGTGACGCTGATTGGACCAAACGGTGCCGGCAAAACGACATTGGTGCGATTGCTGCTCGGCCTCGTTCAGCCCGACAGCGGTACGGTCACCCGCAAGTCGGCGCTGCGCGTCGGCTATGCGCCGCAGCGGTTTGATCTCGCGCCAGCAATTCCGATGACGGTGGAGCGGTTCTTGGGCCGTACCAGCTGGCCTTGGGCATCGCAGCCATCCGCGAGCATCGCTTCTGTACTGTCAGAAGTCGGGGCCGCTCGCGTTCAGAACAGTCAGCTCACAGCGCTGTCGGGTGGCGAACTGCAACGCGTCGTGCTGGCGCGCGCCCTGCTGCGCGACCCAGAGCTGCTCGTGCTCGACGAACCGGTGCGTGGAGTAGACTATGCCGGCGAAGCCGAACTTTATACATTGATCGGCCGACTGCGGGATGATCGCGGTTTAGGGATATTACTCGTCAGCCACGACTTGCATGTGGTGATGGCGAGCAGCGACCGCGTGATCTGCATAAACCGGCATGTATGCTGCTCCGGCGTTCCAGAGCTCGTTGCCAGATCACCGGAATACGTCAAGCTGTTTGGACCGGAGGCAGCCCGCTCGTTCGCGCTTTACAGCCACCATCACGATCACGCGCACGATCTCGCCGGTAATCCAACCAGCAAGGCGGGGAGCTAAGTTATGGAACCGTTTCTGATCCGCGCCCTGGCCGCGGGCATTGGTTTGGCAATAATCGCTGCACCGCTTGGCTGTTTTGTGGTGTGGAATCGCATGGCCTACTTCGGTGAAACCATCGCCCAGGCCAGCCTAATCGGCATCGCGCTTGGACTTTTGTTGAAACTTGACCTGACGGTCTCGGTGCTGGCCGTGGCACTGCTGGTGGCTGGGCTGCTGATCCTGCTCAGCCGCCAAAATATGATCCCATTGGACAGTCTGCTTGGCTTGCTCGCCCACGCCGCGCTTGCTGTCGGCGTCATTGCAACGTCCCTCGTGCGGGGGCCCTCCGTCGACCTTATGGGCTATCTGTTCGGTGATATCTTCGCCGTATCCGAGCCAGACCTATGGTGGGTCTACGTTGGTGGCGCCGCGGTCCTCGCGGTGCTGGCATGGGCATGGCAGCCATTGCTGGCGTTGGCAGTGCACGATGAACTTGCCGGTGCCGAAGGCGTCAATCGCAGCCAAACGAAGGCAATATTCGTGGTGCTGCTTGCGATCACAGTGGCGGTTGCCATGAAAATCATCGGCATTCTGCTGGTCATCGCGTTCCTGATCATGCCGGCAGCCGCTGCAAGACCCTTGGCAAGAACGCCTGAAGGCATGGCGTTGCTCGCCGTATGCGTTGCGGTGATCAGTGTAGGGTTTGGCCTCTTGCTGTCGTTTCGTGCCGACATCCCCGGCGGCCCGGCTATCGTCGTCGTGATGGCCATCATCGCCATCGGCTCAATTGCCACGGGATCGGCAATGGTCGGTCGACGGGGTTGAGCTTCTGCGCATCGTCATGCTTTGGTGCGTTAGCGTTTGAGACTTCTACCGGACACCGCCCCCATGACCGATCTTATCAGCCCCCGCCGCAGTTCGATCCCGGTTCGCGTCGGCAACGTAACCGTTGGCGGCACAGCGCCGATCGTCGTGCAGTCGATGACCAATACCGACACCGCCGATATCGAAAAGACGGTCGCACAGGTGGCGGCCCTCGCTCGGGCCGGATCGGAACTCGTCCGCATCACGGTCGATCGCGACGAAGCAGCCAAGGCCGTTCCACATATTCGCGACAGGTTGGCCCATGCAGGCGTTACCGTGCCACTTGTTGGCGACTTCCACTACATCGGTCACAAGTTGCTCAGCGAGAATCCCGGCTGCGCCGAGGCATTGGCGAAATACCGCATCAATCCAGGCAACGTCGGCTTCAAGGCCAAGCGCGACAAGCAGTTCTCCGACATCATTGAACTTGCGTTGAAGTACGATAAGCCGGTGAGGATAGGCGTCAATTGGGGCTCGCTTGATCAGGAACTGCTCACCCACTTGATGGACGAGAATGCGAAATGTGAGCAACCTGTGACGGCGCGCGCCGTCATGCACGAAGCGATTGTGCAATCCGGACTGCTATCGGCTGATCGCGCCAAGGAATTGGGCATGGCCGCTGATCGCATCATTATTTCAGCCAAGGTTTCTGCCGTTCAAGACCTCGTTAGTGTCTACACGATGCTGGCGAAGCGCTGCGGCTACGCCTTACATCTGGGGCTGACCGAGGCCGGCATGGGCTCGAAAGGTATCGTCGCGTCATCGGCGGCCATGGGCATCGTATTGCAGGCAGGTATCGGTGATACGATCCGCGTCTCTCTGACGCCTGAGCCAAACGGCGATCGAACGCGGGAGGTGACGGTTGCCCAGGAATTGCTGCAAGTGATGGGTTTGCGCGCTTTCATTCCGATTGTGGCCGCATGTCCCGGCTGCGGCAGAACCACATCGACGGTTTTCCAGGAACTTGCCCAGCAGATCCAAGGTCACATCCGTGAAAACATGCCAGCTTGGAAAGCCAAGTACCCGGGCGTTGAAAAGTTAAACCTCGCGGTCATG
>JANNRP010000487.1:0-2938 GCA_031401535.1 Hyphomicrobiaceae bacterium
ACGTCGAGCGGCACCTACCTGTACATGCGCGATATCGCCAAGCAGTTGGCCAAGCGTTTGCCAAAAAGCTGGGAGCGGCGCGCTGCGCGCATCGAAGAGTATACGCGCGTACTGTGGCAGGGCGGCGCGTGGTTCGAGGAACTCGGCTTCTACTACGTCGGCCCGATCGACGGCCACGACCTCGACCAGTTATTGCCGGTCTTGAAAAACGTGCGCGACGCCAAGCAAGGTCCGATCCTGGTGCACGTCGTTACCAAGAAGGGCAAGGGCTATGCGCCGGCCGAGAATTCCGCCGACAAGTATCACGGCGTCAACAAGTTCAACGTCATCACGGGCGATCAGGTCAAGCCGAAGCCGAACGCGCCGGCCTATACGCGCGTGTTTGCCGACAGCCTCGTTGCCGAAGCCCGCAAGGACGACAAGATCGTCGCCATCAGCGCCGCCATGCCGTCCGGCACCGGGCTCGACGTGTTTGGCAAGGAATTCCCCGAACGCACGTTCGACGTCGGCATCGCCGAGCAGCACGCCGTGACATTTGCGGCGGGTCTTGCAACGGAGGGCTACAAGCCGTTCTGCGCGATCTACTCGACATTTCTGCAGCGTGCCTACGATCAGATCGTCCATGATGTCGCGATCCAGCGGCTGCCCGTGCGGTTCGCGCTCGACCGGGCCGGGCTCGTGGGCGCCGATGGTCCGACGCACGCTGGGTCGTTTGACCTCGCCTACCTAGGCTGCCTGCCGGGCTTTGTGATCATGGCCGCCGCCGACGAGGCCGAACTGGTCCACATGGTCGCGACCCAGGTCGCCATCAACGACGGCCCAAGCGCCCTGCGTTATCCGCGCGGCGAGGGCAATGGCGTCGAGATGCCAGCCGTTGGCGTGCCGCTTGAAATTGGCCGTGGCCGGATCATGCGTGAAGGCTCGACGGTGGCGATCCTGTCGCTCGGCACACGATTGGGCGAGGCCATGCGCGCTGCCGACCAACTTGCCGCCATGGGGCTATCGACAACGGTTGCCGATGCGCGCTTTGCCAAGCCGCTCGATACCGACATGATCAACCGGTTAGCGCGCGAGCACGAGGTGCTGGTCACCATCGAGGAAGGCTCGATGGGCGGCTTCGGTGCGTTCGTGCTGCATCACCTGAGCGATGCCGGATTGCTCGATGGCGGCTTGAAAGTGCGCACCATGACGCTGCCCGATATTTTCATCGACCACGACAAACCAGAGAAAATGTACGCCGACGCCGGGCTCGATGCTTCAGCGATCGTGGCGAAAGTGTTGGCTGCGCTGGGGCGCGAGCAGATCGTGGAGGGCGGGGTTCGGGCGTGAGCGGTGGGCGGCACGTTCAAAACGTGGCACAATCCCTCCAGAGCAGTCATTCGGGCAATTGTCAGGTCCAGGATGAAACCTCTCGCCCAGATGATATAATTACCCCGCTTTCTTCTTCGTCTTCTTCTTCGGCAGGTCGGGCATCACCCGTTTCATGTACTGGTCGAACAATGGAACGGTGAACGCCGTATCGCCGTGCTGAGGGCTGTAGATCATCCCCTTGCGGATTAAACCACTTCTGAGTGGTGCGCTGCTCTCGACCAGCACTCCGAGCATTTCTGCGATGTCACCCGACCTGTGTGGGCCAGGGCCGAGTTCCGCCATCGCACGCAGGTAGTCCTTCTCTCGTGGTGTCAGGCGATCAAACCGAACACGGAAGAAGCTATCGTCCAAACTCGTGGTTGCACCAGCTGTTGCAGCGCGCGCATCTGCCTCACCGATCGGGGACCGCGCCGCAATATTCCAAGCGTGATATCCCCACTCTTGGAGAAAGTACGGATAGCCTTGGGTGACACGGATGATCTCGTCCAAGGCGCTCTTGGTAAATTCAACGCCCTCTTTTGTGGCAGGCTCTTTAATTGCCGCTCGTGCATCCTCATTCTCAAGTGGGCCGACTTTTGGAAAGTTGAATAATCGCTCGGCGTAGGACTTGGATGCACCCATTTGGCCAACGAGTTGAGGCAATCCGGCACCGACGATAAGGAGCGGCAACGTTTTCTGCGCCACACGGTGGACGGCCATAATTAATGCACTGAGCTCTTCTTCGCTAAGATACTGAAGTTCATCGATCGTGATGACCACAGTCTTGGCTCGTGACTTGGCAGCTTCGCCGACGGCCAGAAATAACGTGGTTAGGTCCGCCTCCAGGTCGCCACTATCCGCCGCGCCTTTTTCGGCTGGCAAGCTCAGTCCGATGTCGAGTTCTCCAAACTTGATTTTTACCGAGCTAACGAAGCTCTTGAGTATGCGGAGCCCCCGGCGCGTAGCATCGGTTGCTTTCGCCATTGTATCGAGAGCAAGCAATAGCGTCCTGAGCCCTGGCACAATGAGTTGGGGAAGCGACTTGCCGTCGTGGGCCTCGATATGAAGGAACTTGCACCCGAGCTCTTCAGCGATCCGCTGGACCTCATTCAGAAGAACAGTCTTTCCGACACCGCGAAGTCCAACGAAAATGAAGCTTTTGGCATTTCGACCCGCTTGGACACGTTGAATGCTGATCTTGGCGCTTTTCAGTACGTCTTCGCGGCCTGCCAACTCCGGCGGTCGTGTCCCAGCCCCTGGCGCATAGGGGTTTGCAGCCTCGTCCATCTATAGGAACCTTTGTAAACTTACTGATCTTATAAAAAAAATAGTAAGATGCATAAGGTCTGTCAAGTTGTTGCAGAAAAAGCAGCCCATTGATCGGGTGCGGTCGCCAACATGGGCACCCGCACTTTACTCCAACTTCGCGATCAGCGCTTGTGCCGCCGCTGGATTGCGGACTTTGGCGCCAGCAATGAAGTAGGCGAAAACATCGCCCCGCTTGGCCCAGGTGCGAGTCTGCTTTACGAACCCGTTCAATTCGTCATCCGTGACGCCTGTTTCCAGATCCTCACGGCTCGACATCAGC
>JANNRP010000488.1:0-28798 GCA_031401535.1 Hyphomicrobiaceae bacterium
CGCCTCACTCGACATGGTGTTCATTCGTCCAGACGGTATAGTGCACCGGATCGAGGCCCGCACGGAGCCAATGTCAGAGCGGGTGATTGCCTCAAAGGGCCCCTCTAGTGCTGTCCTCGAGCTAGGCGCGGGTGCGGCTGAACGGCTGGGCCTGAAGCCTGGAGATCGGGTGCTGCACAAGACCTTCGGGACAGCACCCCAATAGGCTTGCTATCAAGATCATGGTGATGTCCTTGACTGGCAGCAACAAAACGGGCACTCAACGCGTCGGCGCTATCGCGTCATAGTACGGGGCGTAGCTCAGCCTGGTAGAGCGCCTGCTTTGGGAGCAGGAAGTCGCGAGTTCGAATCCCGCCGCCCCGACCAATGAATCCATCGGCTTAACGTTTGACTCTAACCGCCATTCCCCAGAAGGGAAGCAGCAACGGAAAGCTGCGGCTATGTCGAGGTCAGGCGCCCTCCGCGATGGGCGAGTTGCATATCGCTGCGATAGGTGTTGGGGGCACGCTTGCCCGGTAGGCTGGCATCGAGTACCAGCGACTTCAGTTCCGCGACCGATGTCGACATTTCAATGATGCGCTTATTGGCGTTGAGCCGCCAAGCTTTGTACCAGTTGCCTGGATTGCCAGTGCCAGGAATAAGATCAAAACCACAGCCGATATTTTTATCATCGCCATTTCCGGCTTTGAATCCGAGCACCCTTGGCTTATCGAACCGATAGCAGTGGCCTTCGACCGCATATCCATAGGCAGCGACGATTTGGAAATCTGTCGGCAGCAAGAATGTTGGATCGACCCCCGGCAATTTTTGCGATCCTCCGACGATCAGGTCAATATCACCCTCGACGTTTAGGCGTGCCATGCGTTTGATGTCTGAAGGCGTCGCTGCTGGCTCGTTGTTGAGCTTGATGCCGTAAATGATGACCTCATCGGCTGAAAAGTTCTGCGTGTTTCCAGGAGCTGGAATTCCGGTTCCGTCTGTCATGTTGTTGTTACTCCCATCGAATGATTTCAACATTGCCGTAACCTCGCACGGTCACCTCGATCATAAAATTTTACGCCATCGAAAGTTCCCTTCGACGCGCCCGCCGAAACGTCCGCCGCGTCCAGTATCGACTGCGACAAGCAACGCCTCGGCGGCATCCTCGAACGACAGATCGTCGGCATCCAGTGTCGACCAGGACCGGACAAGCGCTTCGCCGATAATATCCCGCGCCTCAGCCAGAGCAGACTTCACCGCAAGATGCTTGAACTCATAATCGGTGGGCGAGACGGCCAACTCCCGCTCGATCTCCTCTGTCGTCATTTCCAATCGAAGCTCTTCCATTTCAGCTTGATCGAGGCGCGAGAGCCCGCGCTCAAACAGTAATCCTTGAAATATTTCGAGGAGCGTATCGAACAACGCGCCAGCGAATGGTTTCGAATGATCGTGCACCTCGTTGCCTACGTCACTTAGTTTCAGGGAGTGGCTCATGACTCGAATCTGCCGTTCGTCGCCAGTCTCTGCGAAGCGGTCGAGTTCGTTGACAATCATGAGATTGCCACGCGTACGCCGCAGGATCTTGTCGAGAGCGGAGTCAAAATGGAGGAGCCCGAGAAGCGAGATGAAATCGGCGATCGCCTCATGGTAGGCAAGAAATTCCAAACTTGTCCGGCCGGGCGAGGGGGCCCCAATGGCTCCGAGCAGAACGAGGTGGCCTGTTTCATGGGCGATGGCGTCGAAGTTCAATGCATAGGGGAACGGATCCTCGCGTACATCATCGTCGCCCATCTCCAGAAAGCCAAACCCGGAGTGCGCGTTGTTCCACTCAATCCGCGGCACAATTTCAAGCCGGTCATAGCTGGGCGAAAAAAACCAAGGAATCTCTCGACCTGCAAACCCTTCGCATATGTCGAGTATCCTGTGGGTGCAGACGAAAACATGTGCGGCCAGGAACTCGCGAGTATCCGTCGCAAAATGGTCGAAATGTCCGTCGCCCCCTGGGGCGGCGGGAGGATGCATTGCGCCACTAAAGGGCGGCAAAAACGGGAACCCGTAAGGCTCTTTGGAAGAGCGAGGATCGACCACATAAATGCGTCGACTGGCCGGCCCCGGGCCAAGCTCTCCTGGCGGCAACGAGAGCCAAACAGTCTCGGGCAGCTCATAGCCAGCGATGAAAGGCGGCTGCGGATAAACGAGAAAGCGAGTGCCCAAGCGAGCACGATCGATATCGGACTTCGGTGCTTGTAAACCCAGCGCTACCATTGATTTCACCACGAGGCGAACAGGAGCCGCTTGCCTGTAAAGTATATCGGAGCATCACAAAGTCTATACCAAAAGTCGAGGAGCATCTTCAAATGTGGAGTTGCCCGACATCGATGCCTGCGATGGCAAGGTCGCTGGCCCACGCCTCCGTCAGCACGAACGGCGGGGAGGTTGGTTTTGCGATCGATGATCGCGTCTGATCCGCCAACCAACGGAGCATCGCTACAGCGTCGGCGCGCTTCTGGTCAACGGCATGGTCTCTCACCCAAGATTCCAGCGACAGGATATGCTGCACCCCTCGACCGGGGCGCAGGGAGCGCGACCGTTCAAACAGGTGCGCGTAGGTGCGTTCAATAAAATGAATTGAGCGTGCAGTCGCAATCAATTCGTCTCTGAAGGGCCGCGCGATGACGCCCGCCCGCTCCGCCCGATGAAGCGTCAATCGGATGTTGATCAATGCGTCGGAAAGCGGCCGCGCGCCGAGTTCAACAGGTGTCATCGCGACTGCGACCTCGTCATCGTCGGCAAACGGCGTCGCTCGGTACCAGCGATAGATAAAGCCATGCCCGATCATGCCGCACGTCGCGAGTTCTGCGGCTCTGAGTGCCCCCATGCTAGCCGCACCAAAGATCGGGTAGCCGCGGCTCATCGCCCAAATTATCTCCTTGTGCCGAACCGCTGGGGCTTTTGCGAACACACCATCGATCACCACAATTGCGCACGGGGAGTGAGACTTAACAATCTCAACGATCGAGCCTTGCTCTGCTGGCGGGCAATAGATCGCCTGGAGATGATGCTCCGCTTCAGCACGATCCAACGTCGGACCCAGAAACACGACGATGTCGTTTGACATGCTTCAAGCTTCCGAAACCGATTCAAGGGGAGGAGCAACGATGCGAACCACGTACACACCATGTTCGAAATCGCAAAGCAGCGGAACCACGATGAAGGCTTGTGCTCCTGCGGTCTTGAGAGCCGCAGCGACGCTCGCGAGGCGATCACCGTGAACTGTCACGGAGGACAAGATATCTCGTGGGTTGGCGGGAATATCGGACGAGGCGAGTAGCGCGCGCCATTCGGCGAGATGCTTCCGGTCATAGGTCTTCGGGTAGGCGGCGCGCGTCACGTCCTCGCGTGCGCCGGAAATCGCCGTCAGCCGGGCCTGGCATGCCTCCATCAAGGCACGCGCGAGTGCTGTGTCATGGCTGATGTCGCAAGCTGCCCCCTCCGCTGGCAGTGGCACGAGTTCGTGGTGCTCGTACTCTTCCATGATATAGCACCAGTAGACGGGAAGCCCATGCGCCACAGGTAGGATCCAGACCCCGACAACAAAGCCAGCCGCCCTTATCATCGTCAGGATTTTGTGTGAACGCTCTCCGGGTAACGAGCCGAGGTCAACCCTGTGCCGTTCAAAAAAATGCGGGATGCGCTGCGCTTTCGCTCTAGCATCGCGCTCGAGGATTTCGAGTCCGGCATGGATCACAGCCTGACTGAACGTCGAACCACCGCCGAGCCCGGTTGTGTTGCGTGGGAAGTGGTAAGGGTGGGGCGAGTTTAAGGTATAAACAGTGTCGACGAGCGCAGCGGGAACAGGAATAATGGCACCTGAGATCAGATCCCAGCCATTCAACCATTCGAGCGCGACTTCGTCCCAGTCGGCTTGCGCTTCGCTTCCGACCGCGTCGCGATAAAGATCGCGTATCGGGGTGCCAAGTCCGGACGCTGTCGCGACGCGCTTCTGTCCAAACGGAATGCGCTCTGCCGCCCACGTCTCGATGGATTCCATCAATGCGGCCGCAGCAGCGGCCATCACGGTTTCTCCCTTGCCCTGCGTCACGGCGTTGGACAGCGCGAGTGGGCGAACAACTTGAACAACCGGCAGGCCGATGCGGTCCAGCCTGGTGACGGCGCCGATCCGGGTGATGCCAAAATCGCGCCTGGCACGCACAAGCGTTGTGACAAGCCGGAACGTCTCAAGGGGATCAGGCAAGTCGATCGTGCCGTCTGCCTCCCGTCTCAACACTTCGGGCACAATTTTCGCGGGTGGCGATAGGTGGACTATCATAAGGCCAGATAGGCATGCGGTTCACGATCGAACTGTTCGAGATCAGCGCGCGCCCGGTCTGCAAGTGCCGTGGCACCCTGATGCTCGGCAAGCGCAAGGGCCTGTAGCATATCCGTCTGACAAACGATTGGGTTCTCGCCGGTCGCACGACCGATCAAAGCTCGCCGCCGGGCGAGTTCAGGTAGCCAAAACAAATTCGAGGTAGCGCGGGCCAACGAGATTGACATGTCAAGCGCCTGCTTTGCCTCCTCGAAACGTCCCGCCCTTTCAAGAAGTTCGGCGTGCATCTGGGAATAGATCGGGAGGTCTTCATCGGTGCCAATGGAGCTGTGCAGCGTGAGCCCTTGCTTAAATTCAGCGAGGCCGCGCTCCAACGAACCTGTCATCGCACATGCCCAGCCAGCGAAGACTTTGCTCTTGGCTTTGATCCCTGTCAGAGAATGCTTCTCGGCTATGACCCGCAGACGATCTGCAAGTGATGCAACTTCCTCGAATTGTCGCTGATAGCTGCGTAGCAGGATCGCGTTTTCAAGCCCATGACTTAAGCTGCCGATATGATCAATGCCCTCGGCCCACTCAACGGCCGCCTTGATCGCTTCCTCGGCTGCGTCAGGGTTGCCGCATAGCCAATGCAACTGCGCGCGCTCGCCAAGCCCGCAAACCTTGGTGTCGTGTCCACCAAACTTTAATCGGCTCTCCCGGGCGCGGTCATGATCGTACAGCAAAAGGCCCTGCTCGATTGCGTGCAGACATACCGCATGGTTCGCAGCGTGGAAGTTGGCCGCCCAGGCGCAGTGAAACGCTTGCAATCTAATCTCAGCTTGGTTCGCGGTGGCGAGGTCTCGGATGATGACTTCTGAACGTTTGCGCTTTACGACACCATTTGGAGACGTAAACCACCAGCCCCAGTACAACGGAAACCATTTCTCGCGATCCTCTACGGTTCGTTCTCGGCAAATCGCGACGCCCTTGTCGTAGATCGCGCGCGCCTCGGGTGAACCCTTGCCGAACAATGCCACGGCGACAGGGCCGTGGGCGACCAGCAGTCTGAGCATCAAGTCGTCGGTGTCGGCGCCAGGCTCACAGTATTCCAAGCAGCGACCGGCAAGTTCAAACATGCGGGCTGCTTCGCGCGGCGCCGAGCGGATCGCACTAGCCTCGCCAGCACTGATTGCATATTTTACGGCAAGCAGACCGCGACGAGCCTGCTCGCAATGCCAAGCCATGACGTCATCCGTAAGGGTCATTGTCGTGCTGTTGAGCATGAGGTCCACGATCACGCTATGGAGCTGCCGCCGCTGCGACTTCAGGAGGCTGCTGTACGCCGCTTCCTGAACCAGCACATGTTGGAAGCGGAAGACTGGGCGGTCGGTCACATTGATGCGGTGGACCAGTCTGGCCTGCAACAGCGTGGCGAGATCGCTTTCGATCGACAAGCCTGGATTGACAGCCTCGGCAAGCCGACTGAGCAAGTCGAGTGAGAACTCCCGACCGATGACGCTGGCAGTTTGCGCGAGTTTGCGGGCATCGCCAAGGCTTGCAAGCCGGGCAGCGAGAAGATCATCCAGCGTTGCAATTGCGTTGTCCTGCAGTGCGCGTGCCCAGACTGCCGGGTCGCCCTTGATAGAACCCGTCCGCTCGTTCAGAAACGCCGCCAGTTCCTCGACGAATAGAGGAACACCATCACTTTTGTCTGCGATGAATGCCGCAAGCCCCTCTAGCACGGGGTTGGGATGCCATGCGGCCGAAACAATATCTGCTACCATTATGGTCGTTAGTCGGTGCAGCAAAATTGTTACCTTTTGAGCTCCTGTGCTGCTCGGCGAGGGGAGATTACGCGATGTCACGATCAGCAGCATTGGTAGATGTTCCACCTCCACGGACAGCCGCTCGATGAGAGCAGCAGTCAGTGTATCCATCCAATGCAGGTCTTCGATGATCAGGATTTGTGGACCTTCGCGGCACCAGCCCTCGATAACTTCGAGTGCTGCATCGAGCGCCTGCTTGCGAAACTCGTCGCCAGACAATGCGACGTAGCTGCTATCCCGCGTCAGCTTTTGCTTGTCCTCTGCAAGCAGGAAGGAAACCATCGCGCGCGTCTGTCGGCTACAGTCCGCAAGTATTCGATCAAGGTAGCCGCCTTTTCGTCTTGTGCCCCTTACATCTTCATCGGGGCTGTCATTGCCTGACTGAGTAGCGAGGCGCACGCCATCGATGAATGGATGTAGTGGGCGCGTGTTCCCGCGCGGTTGGCACTGAAAAATCCGCACGGCCGCGCCTTCATTCGACAGTTCCCGGCGCAACTCAGACGTCAGTCGAGATTTCCCGATTCCCGGCTCGCCGACAAGTTCGACTAGGTGGCCTTTACCGGATTTGGCTGAGCGCCAGCATCCGAGAATACAGGCCAGTTCCGCCTCACGGCCAACTAGCGGTGTCTGAGATCGCTGCGTTCTCGAGAACCGGTCAGACAAGGCGTGCTTCTCAAGCGGGCGCCATATATGGTGAGGCTGCTCAAAGCCTTTGATCTGGATCGCCCCTAGGTTCTGATACTTGAAAGCCCATCGCGTTAGCCGGTATGTTTGGTTCGAAACTGCGACGGTGTTGGGTTCGGCGATTGATTGGAGGCGTGCCGCTAATGTCGGCGCCAGTCCAACTAGCGAATTCTGACTTGGGTTCCAGACCGACCCGCGCTGATTGATTACCACGAGGCCGGTAGCAATTCCGATACGGATGCGTGGTGCAAGGCCGCGTTCGCGTGATCCGGCGTGCGGCTGATATCGTTCTAGAAGCTCAAGCGCGGCCGTAACGGCGCTCTCCGCTGCATCCTCGGCCGAGATCGGATATCCGAAATACGCATAGCCCCCGTCGCCCATTACTTGATCGAGCGAACCACCATTGCGCTCTATCGCGGCTGACGCTGCGTCATGCGTGTCCTGTAGAAGTAAGCCGAGTTCCTCGGGATCCAGCTGATTGAGTAACTCTGTCGAGCCCACGATGTCATAGAAAAGTGCAGTGACCTGCCGACGTTCTCCACCTGCCGCCGCGCCTAACGGTAACCCAGCATCACCGGGTTCAAAGCTTGCAGTGGTTCGGGCGAGTTTCATATTCAAATGCCCTTGGGAGGCTGAGCAAATGTCCTCGTAACAAATAGTTTAACGTTAAAATTTTTGTTCCACCAAGCTTTAGCTGAGAGACCCGTCACTGTATATGCGATTAGCAATCGGCTGCAGCGGAACACCGACAACTGAACCGATTATCCGAATGCAGAGCACGACTATGAGCTCCTGGGGCAGGACGGTTGTCAAAATCCGGTGTCACTGAACTCTTCAACCGCACAAGTTTGCCGTCAAGACACAAGAGCAGTGCGCGATACGTTTCCGAGATTGGAGACGCCCTGACCCCAATGCCGCGGTTGCCAAATATACTACACCTTTGCTGCCGCCGTCTGCTGCGCCAGCCAAATGCCGCCGATAACGAGCGCCAGAGCGGCGCCATGAAACGGCGCAAACGCTTCTCCAATCAAGCCAACGCCGAGGGCTGCCGCGAACACCGGCACCAGATTGACGAACACGCCGGCGCGCCCCGGTCCAATCAGGTCGACCCCGCGTAAAAAGAACAGTTGCGCCAGGCACGATGGAAATATCGCGACGAATGCGATCACAGCGAAGCCCTGCACTGTCGGCATCTTCAAGCCGGTGGTTACAGCCTCGACAGCCAGCAGCGGCAACGACGTAATGGCGGCAATCAAAGCCAACAACGTGAAGAAAGCGGCCCCTGGCATCTTCGGACGATTGCGAAGCGCCACCGTATAAAATGCATAGAGCACGCACGCCGCCAGCATGGCGATGTCACCCTTGTTGAGGTCGAGTTCTAGTATCGACAACGGTGCGCCGCGCGTCGCGACCACGACCACGCCCATCATCGTCACCAACACGCCGATGAGCTGCAGCGCCGTTGCCTTGACGCCATGCACGATGAAGGCACCCGCCAATACGATCACGGGTATTGAGCCCTGTAGAATGCCAATGTTGATCGCGGTTGTATACTGCGCGCCAACGTAGAACAGTACGTTGAAACCGGTAAAGCCGAGCGACGCCATCAGTACGATACGAAACAGCTGAGGTTTGATCTCAGGCCAATGCGCGCGCACCTGCCCACCATAGATCGGCCACAGCACGGCCAACACTAATACCCACCGTAAGGCCACGAGCGTGAATGGCGTGATCTGGTCGATCGCAATGCGACCAGCAACGGCATTGCCACCCCAGAATAAAGCGGTGAGCGTTAGCAGCACGAATGGCGCACCATAGAGCGCGTCGATTATTCGCTTGGGGCCGGTCAACATGGTTGAGTGAATTTCCTTGTGAAATTTCGGTCGGCTGCCATGGCCAGCACGACGTCACAACCGCGCCGGGATGTAACGTGAAAACCCTGCCATGGCGAGGCCCATCAGCCCTGCGCCGACAAACACATAGGCAAGCGGAAAAAACCAAAGAACAACGGCGAACACGCCTGGGATCAGGAGCGAACTGACGTGACGAAACGTCATGAACACTGACGTCATGGCCTCGCGTTCAAACGGCCGAACCGCCCGCAGGAACGGCACATTGCCGGCCCCATCAACGACAGTCGCAGCCCAAGCAGCCAGACAGATCAGCGCCATCACAACGGGCGGCGCGCTGGCAGATACACCCGCCGCCAGGCTCGCCAGCCCCATCAGGCCGTAGCCGATAGTCAACAGATTGCGTACACCGATCCGATCGCCAAGCCGCCCCCATAACCGCACGAGCAACATCGGCGCCATGCCAAGTGACACCAACGCACCCCCGATTTCCGGTCCATATCCTACCTGTGCGGCGTAAATCGGCGCATAGATGTAATAGGTGACCCACCAGCCGCTGCGGCCAAACGCAAGCATCCACGCCAGCATCAAGCGAGGTTGCACAGCAAAGCGCGCAATAAACCGGAACGGGCTTGCCGCCTTAGCCGATGCGTTTGCAATGTGGTTGCCCGGCATCCGCAGGCTCCAGAATACCGCGAGAAGCACCACACAGGCGACGACGGACACCATGAAACTGGAGTTCTCCGCCACGCTGCGGTGCAGGTAAACACCGAGCCATGGACCTGCCGCGAAGGCACTACCGGCGAATAGCAAACGCACAGGTTCGAACTGGTTCAACCGACGACGCGGAATATGATCCAGCAGGTACAGGTTCATCGTGATTTCCAGAATTGCCGCTCCCAGCACCTGAATGCACAGGCCCGCGATCAGTGCTGATTGTGTGCCTGCCGCAAACAATGCGGCGCTTATGATCTGTGCAATCGAGCCAGCCGCCAGCATCCATCGGCGCTGCGTATAGTGCAGGGCTGCTGGCACGATCAGGCTACCAACCAAGCCAACGAACGCCACGAGGAAGTAGAGAACGCTGACCCGCTGCGCCGTGCCGAGCAGTGCATAGGCTTGCAAAGGGACGAGGGAGATCAGGATCGAGCGGGCAACGGCATCACAGGTGAACATCGCGACAAACGCGCGAGCTTGGGTTTTCTCGATCGTGCCAAAGGCAACCGGAAGATGGATGCGTCGCATGTCGTGTGACGCCCCGTCGCGCTGCCATACTTGGACGCCGACGCTAGGCCAGAACGGATTGCGCGTTCAAGCTGCTGGATGGCAATAGATGGTTCGTCCTACTGCTCGGCAGACGTGCAAAATTCGACGAGTACTTCGGTACGCCTAATGCAACGAGGGATATGTTTCACATGCGCCGCACCTTGACGCTGACGGCCGTCGCACTTCTGTCACTGGTCGGTGCGCCGCCGGCCACAGCCCTCACCTGCCCATCAGGATCAGAGCCGCGGATCGCTGCCGAATTATACTTCGGCCGCAATATCGGCGAGACACTTGGCGTCAGTGACGAAGACTGGGCCAAGTTCATTGACGGCGTAGTGACGCCGCGATTTCCAGACGGATTGTCGGTCTTCGAGATCCAAGGCCAATGGCGGGATCAGCCGAGTGGCCGCATCGTGCGTGAACCCGGCAAAGTCTTGAAGTTGATCATCATCGACAATCCGGCCGCAATACTCAAAATCGCTGAGATCATCGCACTCTACAAGGCCCGACACCAGCAGCAGTCCGTATTGATGACCACGGCCGCGATTTGCGCGGCGTACTAGACGATCACCTAGTCGCGCGCGCCAGCACCGCGCGCAACAGCACGTTGGCGCCAGGCAGTGTATCGGCCAGCGTCGTGTCCTCCGCCTCATTGTGGCTGATGCCGCCTTTGCACGGCGTGAAGATCATCGCCGCCGGACACACCGATGCGATGTGATAACTGTCATGACCGGCCTCCGACTTGATGTCCATCGTGGGCTGCCCCAAATCCGCCGCCGCCCCACGAAGCAATCCGATCAGTTCAGCATCGAAGGCCATCACGCCGAAGCCCCAGCGCTCGGCGACCTCGACATGGCAGCGCCCGCGCCGCGCACAATCGGGTAGCGCCGTTTCGATTTCTGCCGTCATGCGATCGAGTTCGGTTGGATCGGGATGACGCCAATCACAGAACAACGTCGCACGCTCGGAGATGATACCTGGCAGGTTCGGCCACAGATCGAGACGAGCGGCCGTGGTCTTGCCCTCGCTCGCAGCATAGCGCCAGCCAATGTCGTCGATGGCGACGGCCACGTGCGACGCCGCCACCAGCGCATTCTGCCGTCGCGCCATTGCCGTTGGGCCGACGTGGGCCGTCTCACCGGTAATTTCGATGCGCATTCCCTTGGTTGGAAACCCGCCGGTGACGATCCCGACCTTCAAGCCCGCCGCGTCGAGCCGTGGGCCTTGTTCGATGTGCAGCTCGAAATAGGAGTCGATGGTGCGCCCACCAACAGGTGCCGCCCCGGCGTAGCCGATGCGGGTGAGTTCGTCGCCAAACCGCACCCCCTCTTTGTCGGTACGGTCGAGTGCCCATTCAACGGTTGCCTTGCCGGCATAAGCGAGCGAGGCCAGCATCGGCGGATAGAACCGCGCGCCCTCTTCGTTGGTCCAGTTGACAACCTCGATCGGACGCCGGGTCTCGATCTTGAGATCATCCAGCGTGCGCAGCACTTCTAGTCCACTCAGCACGCCGAGAATACCATCAAAGCGGCCGCCCGCAGCTTGCGTGTCGAGATGGCTTCCAATCAGTATAGGCGCAAGCGCAGGGTCCGTCCCCGGTCGGCGCACAAACATATTGCCGAGAGCATCAATGGTCACGCCATAGTTCGATGATTTGGCCCATGATGCGAAAAGATCGCGCATCGCTTTGTCATCGTCGGTCAACGTCAGACGACGCAGCCCGCCCTTTGGGCCAGCACCGATGCGAGCGGAGGCTTCGATCGTCGACCACAGCCGGTCACCATTGATTGTGGTGTTTGAGCGCATGGCGGGGGCTCAACTCTGGCTGTCGGGGGCTCCGGACATCGCCCGGGCAGCGAAGTACGCAACTGCTGCCGGCACGCCGAACACCACAGCAAAGATCGGCAACTCGGCTGACAACGAATAGCCAGCCTTCGCGACCCCGACCCAAAGATTCAGAAGTGCTAGTGCGAACCACACTGGGATAAAGCCTTTGGCGGCACTGACAACGACCGACGACCGGCCGCGGCCCACCAGCTTGCCAATTACCAAGCCTGCGCCGAGCAGCGCCAACCCTGCAACAATTACAAAAACGGTATGCATCGTCCGACGTCTCCCACGCGAAGCTCCATAGTCTGATCGAACTTGGATGATCGGAGCGGCGGATGCAAACGTTACATTCCGCCCGCTATATCGGACCGCAGCTGTTTGGCATACTGGTTGAAATCAACCTCAAGAGTATAGCGCGCCGACCCAACGTAGGTCTTAGCCAGCTGCTGTTGATGCTGGTCGATCTCGACGTTCATGGCGGCCTTGTCCGGCAACTTGATCGAGCCCGCCAGTACACCGGCAAGCCACCGCCCCTGGATTTCGGTGAGCGGGATATTTGGTCCGATCGGTTGGACCAGGCCGGAAAAATACAAGCCGGGCTGATCCGGCACGACCATACGCCGGTAGAGTCGAGCATCATTGTCCCTGACTGCGAAAAGTGCCGGATCGAGGAACGGAAATGTTGTCTTGTAACCGGTGGCGTAAATGACGGCATCCATCGGCCGCGTCTTGCCATCAGCGAATACCACCTCGCGGGCCTTCAATTCGCGGACATCAGAGGCGATGCTGATCCAGCCGTGCCCAATATATGGCAAAAGTTCCTGGCTGAGCGTGGCATGCTCCCGCCACATCGGATGCTTAGGGCGCGGAACACCGAAACGCTCCTGGTTTCCCACGGCCAATTTTATCAAACGCGACATGATGGTGCGTGTCACACGGGTGGGTAATCGCAAGCGACGACTGAGAAAACCGGACCAGCGATCAATCGGGATGCCCATCAGATACTTGGGCATGATCCAAGCGCCACGCCGCGTCGATAGCGTCACTGACTTCGCGCGGCGGCAAAGATCAACTGCGATGTCGACTGCAGAGTTGCCGATACCGACGACCAGAACGTCCTTTCCATCGAACGGTTCAGCCGTGCGGTAGTGATGGGAATGAATCACCGCACCATCAAACGTACCCGCGAATGATGGCCAGCGCGGATCCCACAAGTGTCCGTTGGCGACGATGATCGCCCGGTAGCGAAGGCTCTCGCCACTTCCAAGCCTCACCTCCCACGTCCCGGAATTGATTGGCCTTACGTGTTTGACTTCGGTTTGGAAGCGGATCAGGGGCCGCAGTTCAAAATGATCGCAGTAGGCTTCGAGATGGGAGAGCAATTCGCCGTGCGACAAAAAATCGGGCTTGTCATCCGGAATGGGAAAATCGGGATACCCCAGGTTCTTGCGGCTCGTGTCGATGTGCAGGCTGCGATACGCCGACGACATCCCATTGTCGTTCTCGTAGCGCCACATTCCACCGATGTCGGAACCAAGTTCGAAGCAATCGAACGGCACACCAGCGACCTTGAGTGCCTTAGCCGCCACTAGCCCCGACGAACCTGCGCCGATGATGCATACCTTTTCGGAGTGGGCCTTGTCGGGATGGGCCGTAGACGTCATCAGTGCGCGCTCTCCTTAAGGTCGATCCAGATAATCAGCCACCACCAATCGGGCCTCGGGAACCGCGACGCGGTCAACGCCGAATGTGAATTATGCCGCCTCAAGAAGCAAACGCTGTTGCAGCACCTCCCGAAGGCGCGCAATGAGGAGTAAAAATCTGAGGCACGGTCAGGCTGCTGGTGTTCCAAGATGGCGTCATCATCATCACAATTATGGTGCTAGAATTGGAAGTGTCCCACGGCACGTGATGGGCGGATCGTGAAAAATTGCTACCAATATTTCTGAGCTACGTCCTGAGCGTCAGTTACGTGGCTGTAGTGCCGATTCGACTAATCCCGGATCGCCAGAGCGAAAGGGGGTGGTCGAACGGCGGGAGATATAAGTTTGCGAAAATGTGCGACGCGCGCGCAATCGCCCTTTCGACTATATCCATCGCGCAACGAACGACAAAAGCAGAGCCAATAATAGACTTTGTGTGGGATCGCGCATAACCCAGCCAGTAATTGGAGGTGCCTGGAAACCAAAATATTTGGCGGCGATCACGAGAACAGTTATGACGATGGCAACGACGTACAGCACACTACCGACGGATAACCGCATAGCATTTTCCCCTTTATTCGATGGAATTAACAACTTCCTGCACCAACGGTGCAGACGGTATTCATAGCTCGTCTGCGCTAGACCGTAAGTGCCGCCACGATAATGCAGCGGTACTGCGCACAAGACGAGCCCTGCTGTTACACAGGGCCCGCCGTTTATTTGGCGACCTTCAGGCCAAGTCACCAGGCGTTGTAATGCCAAGTCCGGCGGTTCGGTTGATACCAGCCAAACCGCTGGCCCTCGCGATGCCATCTCCAGCCGTTACCTGACGGCCGATTGGGACGACAAACCAGCCGCTTGTCACCGCGCTGATAGGTCCACTTGTTGTCGACCCAGCGGCAGTCGTTGCGAGCTTTTTCGATCATCGACTCGGCAGCGATTGTCGGCACGGTCATTGTAGGCGCTGCCGACGCAGACGTTGCAACCAACCCAAGTAAGGGGGCTGCGCTCAGCATCGATAGCAAGACAAATTTTTTCATAGTGGTACTCCGGTTGTAGTCCTCCCGAAGGAGTGAACGACAAACGTCGCCCGGTTGAAAATTGTTCCATCCAATCAAATTTTTTCGATACCAACGCTCTGCATATTTTTATGATGACAAACGAAGACACTTGATATGCGATTGTCCCGGCAACAAATACGGTTATATTATGGCGCGCGCGTTCCCAAATATAATGCGGCCATTGTCTTTGAGGGAACCATTCCTGTCACCACTGGTTTGCCAATCACGCCAAACAAGAGTGGCGTACTTAGTCCAACATCAACAACCAGTTTGGAGTGCAATCATGAAAAAACTTCTGCTTTCAACCGTTGCCGTGACACTCATCACCGCAAGCAGCGCCTTTGCCCAGACCACCCTGCCGTCGACACAGCCGACTGCCCCTGCCCCATCGGCGGTTGACAAGCCGATTGTGCCCTCGTTGACGCCAGCAACCCCAATGACGGCGCCATCCATCACACTTACCGACACACAGGCGAAGGAGTGGGTCAACAAGGTGGTGTACAGCAGCGACGGCACGAAGCTAGGCGAGGTAGCCGCTTTTGCTCGCGATCCGTCAGGCAAGGTGACTGAGATGCATGCCGACATCGGCGGCTTCCTCGGCATTGGCGAAACCCGTATTCGGGTGATGCCGGGTCAGTTCAAACTCGGCCAGGATCGCGTTGACCTGACATTGACCGCCGAACAAGCCAAGGTCCAACCGAAGCTGGTCAAGTAACTCGGCAATGAACCGCCCTGGGCGACGTCTGTCCGGGGCGGTTCAAGCTGTCTGCATCCCGCCTTGTCGAAAAGCATGCAACTGAATTGACGGTTGCTACCGACAATTACCGCCGCGGAGGACACGACCGCTTACCCGTGCCTGAAAGCGCATAGTTCAACATTTTGTAGCTCAGTGCCGCCGTCATGTAATCGTAAGCGTGGAAGCCCTCGATCGGCGACAACTCGACCAGATCAGCGCCAACCACAGTGCCAACCTCGCAGGCCCGCCGCAAAATACTGAGCGCTTGCAGATACTGCAGACCGCCCGGTGTTGGCGTGCCGGTCGCTGGCATGATCGCGCCATCAAGCGCATCAATATCAAACGTGATGTATACTGGTTTGCCACGCAGAGGCTTGATGATGTCCTCGACATCCCAGCGTGCCTGATCCTTGCCCCAGTGCATATGGACGCGGTGACGGTTGGCTTCGAGAACGGCTACTTCGCCCGATGAGATTGCTCGGATGCCAACTGACACCAATGACACATGCGCATGGTCGAGCACACGACGCATCGCGGCTGCATGAGAATAGTGCTCGCCAAGGTATCCGTCGCGCAGGTCGGCGTGGGCGTCGAACTGCAACACCACCAGATCAGGATGACGTTTTGCAAATGGCCGGATCGCGCCAGCCGTCAGCGAATGTTCGCCGCCGAGCACGAATGGAAACCGGCCAGCATCAAGCACCCGCGCGACAATCCCCTCGATCTGGTCAAGAGCTGCCGGAACCGTTGCCGCGATTGCCGGTTCGGCGATCGCCGCAACCCCGTAATCGAGATACGCCTCACGCCACAATTCCTCATCGAACAGCTCAAGTTGCTGGCTTGCCGCCAGAATCGCCGATGGCCCGCGCGACGTGCCTCCGCCATAGCTCACCGAGGCTTCGAGACCAAACGGGATCACTACCGCCCGCGCTTCATCGGGACGAGCCGCGTCTGCACGAACGGGATCGAGATAGGAGCGCTCAGCTGGCAAATAGTCGAACGTCGGCAATTTTACGGCCATATTGGATGCACCCTTGAGTCAATGTGGCCCGACGCTCAGGCTTCGCTGAGCAGCTGGGCGACCCGCGTGTCGGCTTGCGGGCCATAGACCGTTGCCATCGGTTCATCCATCAAAATTGCCTCGACGTGCTGGCCGTAGCCATTGAACCGGCTGGCAATAGCACGACCATAAGCGCCGATATTACCGATCTCAATGTAGTCGCCTTCGTGGATCGACGACGGCAGCAGAAATGGACCCTTCATATGGTCGATTGAATCGCACGTTGGTCCCCAGAACTGGAACGGCTCAAGTGGGCCCGCCTCTTCTGCAGAACGACTTACCAGCTTGGCTGGAAACACGAATCCAAGATGGGCCGCATCGAACAATGCGCCGTAGGCTCCGTCGTTTATGTAGAGATCGCCGCCCTTGCGGGCATCGACGCGCACGATCAGGCTCTCGGCCTCGGCAACCAGTGCCCGGCCCGGCTCGCAGATCAGGCGGCAGGCCTCGGTCACTGGCATCTTCTCCATGCCGATGTTGATCGCATCGATGAAATCGATGAGCGGGGCGGGGCGGCTATCGGTGTAGGTAGACGGGAAGCCACCGCCAACGTCGATAGCGTCGATCACAACACCAGCCTTGACGATCAGCCGACGCACCTCGTCGAGCGCCGTAATGTACGCATCCGGCGTCGTAGTCTGTGACCCGACGTGAAAGGCGATGCCAAGCTCATCGCAGTGCTGCCGGGTCTTGACCAGAAGTCTGGCCGCCTTCGCGCCCGTAATGCCGAACTTGCGCTCCAATGGCACGCGGCTGTTCTTGGCGGCGACTGCAACGCGCACGAACAATTCAAGGTCAGTTGCCGGCACACTATTGCGTGACGTCGCCTCGACGATCTTTTGAAGCTCATCCTCGGTGTCGAGCGCAAAACACCGCACACCAAATTCGTGGTACGCACGGGCTATCGCATTGCGCGACTTCACGGGGTGCATGAAGTGCAGCGTAACGCCCGGAATGGTAGCGGCATCCTCCAACTCTGGCAGCGACGCAACATCGAACTGCGTGATGCCAGCGCCGAACAATGCCCCCAACAGGAACACCGAACTATTCGCCTTGTAGGCGTATGCGACTTCACCCGGGAAATTCTTTAGGAACCAGCGCGCGGCGCGACCGGCCGCATGGGGGCGCACGCCGAATACGGGACGATCAGGCTGATGACGAGCCACGTAATCAGCGGCCGAGGCGTACTTTTCCATCGCATGAACCTCCGTCGGTCAAGGGGAAGCGGCCGGAATGCAGGCCGGATTCGCTCAAAGGCACGGGGCCGCGCAACGGATTTTCGCCGCATCGCTTGGCTAACAAGGCACATAAGGCTGGGGGGGTGTCATGTAAAGAGTTGACGATTGCGCCGCGACGCCATGTGCATGATTTTTGCGGGGCGATGGTCAATAAACCGCACGCCTCGGCCCGGCATCCGTTTACCTATCCCCGCAGTGCCCTTGCTGGCGCGCACAAAATCGCTCAATGAGAGCAAGATCTGCTGCGATCCGGAGGCTCTCTTTGCGCGATTTACTGACGTCCCACGCTATCCTCAGCCTTGGCCTGGGTGGTTTGATCATCGGCATGTTCCTTGGCGCCATCGTGTACCGCACGAATTTCTGTGCCATGGGCTCGATCTCGGACATGGTGTCGTTCGGTGATCATCGGCGTTTCCGTGCCTGGGTGCTGGCCGGTGCGACGGCAATTTTCGGCACACAGATGCTTTACCTGAACGGCGTCGTCGATCTTTCGAAGTCGATCTACCTGGGTCCAAGCCTCAATTGGTTCGGCAACATCATCGGCGGCGCATTGTTCGGCTTCGGCATGGTATTTGGCGGCGGCTGCGCGACGCGCAATCTCGCCCGTGTCGGCGGTGGCGATCTGCGCTCGCTGCTGACGTTGATCGTACTCGGCATCGCCGCCTATACAGCTATGACTGGGATACTCGGGCCGGTCCGCGTGGCCATCGAAACGGCGACCGCAATACCACTGGCAAAAATGGGAGCCGCCACACAGGGGTTGCCCGACCTTGCCTATGTCGCACTGAGAATGAGCAGCAATACCGCTATCGGTGTTGCGGTCATGGCTGGCGTGCTGACAATCATGCTGGCGTATTGCTTCAAGGATTCGCACTTCCGGTCGTCGCCCGTGCACGTACTGTCGGGGATCGGCGTCGGACTGTGCATTGTCGCGGGTTGGGCGCTGACGGGCCTCACCTTCGACGAGCTTGCCGACAAGCCGATGGTGCCGGTGTCGCTGACGTTCGTGCGCCCCACAGGCGACACGCTGGAATGGTTGCAGCGCGCTACCGCGCTTGGCCCCCCGGGCTTCGCCGTAACAAGTGTATTTGGAACCATCCTGGGGGCATTCCTGATGGCTATAGCCACCGGCCATTTCCGCATTACAACCTTTTCCGACGGTGGCGACACACTGCGCCATCTGGGTGGCGCGGTGTTGATGGGCATCGGCGGCATGATGGCGCTAGGTTGCACGATTGGGCAAGGCATTACCGGATTATCGACCCTCAGCCTTGGCGCGTTCCTGACGTTTGCGGGGCTGGTCGGCGGCGGCATTGTCGGCGTCAAGGTACTCGAGGCTCTACTAATGCGGGACGCCTGACGGCACCTATTCCGGCTGGCCTGCTGCTTTGGATTTCAAAGCGGCACCTACGGTGCCCAGCATCAGCGGACGACCTTGGCTGATCGTCGGGTGTTGGAGAACGCCAAACACCTTTCGTGCGGTCATGCCCGTCCGGTAGGATGCATAAACAAACGCTTCGGATGTATCGACGACACCGTCCACGTTACCGAGCGGCGCCTCGTCGGCATAGCCGGAAAGACCCGCAATTAGATGCCTGGTGAAAAGACCCATGCCAAAGTCGGGATCTTCAAGCGTGCGTTGATCTCGTTCGGCAGCGGTGAACACCGTCAGACCGCGTATCGCCAGTTTTGGTAGCACCGATGATCGCGTCCCTGGCGCGTTTGGTGCCATGACCGGGCCGGCCGGATCGGATGCGAAGTCTGCCTCAAAAACGATGGTCACCGGGCCAGCCCCCATGCGCGTCACGTTCTGATAGATCGTGTCGAGACGTACCCCCGTCGTTGCCACTTGATTGGGCGATGCGTCAACCGGCAGCAGATAGGCCTCACCGTTCTCGCCACTGATGGCCCCAAAGCCTGTGTAATAGACATACACAGGCGCCAAAAAACTATCCTTAAGGCGTTCCGCCAGTAAGCCGCGCACACTGCTCACGGTACCGAAGATGCCTTCCATATCGGCGAATGTTGCATCCTTGAGTTCGATCACGCGGGCGCTTCGAAAGCCAAGTCGCTCCACCAGCAGCGCACGCATTGTCGCCGCATCGCGCTCCGCTGACGGTCGCACCGGCAATCGGTTTGAATAATTCGCATTGCCGATGATTACGGCAATCGCATTATGTGGCTCGGCCGGTCGCACGTCCCGGCGGAACAGGCTGCGCACACCCCTCAACGCGTCGCTTGTCAGGCGTGCGGTCGGTTCGGCGCGTACACGCGACTGCCGTCGCGGCTCCGGGCATAACATCAATTTACCCGCCTGTTCGATCTGCATGATCTCATCGAGGCCAAGTAGACTTTTATAGCGAACACAGTCCTTGCACCACGTAACGCCAAGGCGCCGCAGGCTCGTCTGGCCATCGTCCCTGCCAAAATCGGCAACAGGGGCGAGACACGGCAATTCGCAAATGCCGATGTCACGGCGCTGACCATGCGAGCGCGCCAAAATTTCCCGTAAATCGATTGGCAGGCAGAACATCGTGGCCGCCAGAGCCGCACCATCAGCAGGCGGTGGACCAGGTGGTTCAACTGCGGCCGCCGACGGACGGCGCATGAACGCCGCCATCGGCTGCGCCGCTGGCGCGATCGAGGCCAAGCCAAAACGATCGATGCTACCTCCACCTGCAACCCACGCATCGCGGCATTGGCGCCACAAGACTGCGTGCAAGGCCCAATCCTGCATCACGTTATCGCTTCTGAGCTGCCAATCATCGCGCAGTCGCCGCAGCGCGCGCACGGTCGCGGTATTTTCGCGGCCCGTGATCCGCGCTTCGTAACGGTCGATCCTGGATAAGCAGAACTGGATGCGTCCAACACGCATCAAGGGGCGCCGATAAACTTTGCCGAGCTCACGCTTTCGCTGTGCCGATGCCAAGGCCTGCGGTGCCGCGCCAGTGACCGCATTCGAGCTTTTGCGGGCCTGGGTCAGACCAGGGGTAATGCTGGTCACGATGGCGCAGAAGCCCAGAAAGACGGCGACGACTGCCACCCGACGCTGTCGAACGGACGCCGGTCGCTCGACGAAATTACGCACTTTGACTTTCCCTGATCGTGAACATCCGTTCCCTATGCCATAAATTGGCCTGCCGGTAACGGATCAGCAAACACCGTGCCACTCACCTGACGTCGTAGGCAATCGCCGCACGCGCCTGAACGTCGCCATTAGCCTTGCCAGCATCCGGCTTCATTCCGTCCAACTTTGGTTCGGGCGTTGCAGCGGGTGGCGCTTGCTTGGCTCGTCCGCGCTTTTGTTGGGGCGCGCGCGGTGCATCAGCGGCGCTCAACAGTGGGCGCGTGCCCTCCGTTGAGACCTGCCCGAGAAACGCCCGCCAGTCACCCAGCATTGTAAAACGCTGACGCTCGAAGTCATGCGCGATGCCATCGACCGATTTAGCAACCGTCGAACACATCCCCGCCACCGTCTCGCGACCGCGCACCTTTAGCCGGAACTGATACGGCGCCGCCTCACCCGGCAGGCGGAATTCCTTGCCTGCTTGCAGCAGGTTGTTTTGCTCGAACTCGTTGGGAAACAGTACAGTGGCTCGGTTGGCCTCGTCGATACTGACCAGCGTCAGGTAGCAATTTTGACTTGCCCGCGCGAAAATCGTCGCTAGATCGCCCACGGCATAAGCCTCGGCCGACATCCATATCAGCAGTTCCAGCTCGCTGCGCTGTTCCGGCGCATCGAGCACAACGGTGGTTCTGCCACCCGTCCCAGCGTCCATCCCGAGCCGGACCAATATTCGATCAGCTTCCGTTCGTGAGGCAACGGCAAGCTTAAGTCGTCTGATTGAGAGTTGCAGCTCCACTGGAAGTCCAGCGAGCTTGGCCTGGACATCAGCGAGTGGTGTACCCAGTTCGGCCGCGAGCCGATCAAACCCGACTGGGCGCGTATACTCGCTGGCTAGGGCCGCGACCGGCTCCAGCCCATTTACCAATGCGTCCGGATCGATACCGACACGTCGTTGGGAGGTCGCGTAGCGCTCCTGATCTTCGGAAATCAGGTTCGTCATCTCGGACTGCTCTGCATAAAGCCCCAGGATAGCGTCGCGCAACTCCTTCGGTGCGGCCGTGTCCGCCTCGACCTGGGCCCGAACGGAATCGATAACCCCAACAGGTCCGACACGGTGACACGCCATGCATGGCCCGCCATTGCCAACCGGCCCGCCCCATAAAGTCTCATCACGCTCGATGGTGTCCGGACTCTGGTCAATACGGTCGCCGCGCATATCATTGAGAGAATAAGCAAAAAAGCCGTTTGGCAGCGTATATAGTGATTTTGTACCGTCGTGTTTGAACGGCACCTTCACCATGCCGCCCGCACTTGGACCCAGAGGGTTAGCGGCCAAATTCTGTCGCGCGTCAGACGTGGCAAAGTCATAGGTCATCCAAAGGCTGCCGGTGCGTGTCGGATGGCGCTCGACCAGTCGATTGCCCCGCGTTACAGCTGATGATTGCTGACCGGCACGGCGCGCCGCGCCCGACTTGATGTTGGCCTCGACGTCAATATTCAAAATGCGCTGCAAATTGACGTGACGGCCCGGAAGGCCCAGCAGCGCCGGATATAGCGGTGCTGTCATTGCCGCATGCGCCAGCCAATCTGCCCGAACAACTGGCATGGTCGTGCCCGTCCGCCGCCGCTCGGTATCAGACAGGCTTGCACTGGCAAGACCCGCATACGGCGACGCGGCCACCAACTTTTCCCAGTGGGCTGAAACCCAGCCGATCTCAGCCAGATCAAGTTTTAGTATCGTGTCTGCACCATCAATTGTCTCAGGGCGCACCGGCTCGGGTGCCCACGACAACGAATTGATGATCTTGGTCACCGCCTGCCTGTAGTGCGCCATCACCAATTGTGGCGTGCAGGCATTGTGCAGATGCGTCAGGCTGACATAGCGAATATCCTTTGCCTTGTCCGCTGGCATCGTCGCCAGATCGGCGGCTATCGCCTTATTGACCACCGTCTGGGTAATCGGCTGCTGTTGCGCGCAGCGCCCGACATCCGGGGGCAAATCCTGAATCCAATCGCGCACCGCTTGAACAGCATCGGCCTGGGGCTCGCGATCGAGATCCAGCGTTGCGTGACGCCGCAGCATAATTGTGTAGAGCGCCGATCCATCTGGCAACCGCGGCTGCACCAAGGACGGCTGGCGTGCGATGTCGTCGAGCGCCAGAATATTGGCAATCGGATGGGCTGGCGACGGCCCCTTCAGCCGACCCGTCTGATGGCAGCGTGCACAATACGTGTCGAACACGGCATAGGCTTTGGCGGCACGCGGATCAGCGGGCGGTTTAGGGACCCGATCAACGATCAGCGATTTTGCCACCGACTCGGTTGGGTCAAAGGGACCGCGCTCGCTTGCAGACTCGACCGCTGACGACAGGTCTCTTAGTGCCGACTCATTCTGCGCACGTGCAAACGACAGGGCTGTGAAGACCGCCGCAACAAGCGAAACGGCAACAAACGTGACGTTTCTCGCGTTCGACAAGCCAGTCAGGCGCGACATAATTCAACCCCAGATTATTTCTCGGCTCGCCCGCTGCCGACGCCGCCAGCACAGCCCCTCATCGCACTCCGTCTGATATCCACCCCTTGTACCCCGAGCGGCATGAGCCGACTATGGTGCGTCTGCAACAGAGGGCACTGTACTGTGATCGTGTATTGCGCCGATCATTTAGGAATTTCAGAGATAAAAACACACGTTTCCCAAACAATAACAAAGCGTTAAATTGACTGTCACACCATTAAGCCTACTTAAACGTAAGCATAGCCTAACAACTCATTATCGGTTACAAAACTACTAACTGATTGGGCATGATCGCGACAACGAGACAACTACAATGGATTTGCAGTCAGCACATCAAACGAGCGGCAACAACTGGTCTTTGGCCAAGTTCTCTGCATTCCTTTTCTTCGCTATTGCTTGTGGGCTGCTGGTCGGCTCGCTGATGCTCACACCCGGCGCTCGGGCGACCAATCTTGAAAACGATCTTGTCGTTGCTCGCCCCTCGATCAAGTAAACTGCGATAAGTTTCAATACTGGTCTTCTCAAAGAAAGACCGACGGCGTGGCCGGCGCCCGATCCGGCCTCCCTTTCGGGTGCACGACACCCAAACGATGTTGCACCTTTTTGACGCGGCTCCCACGCCCCTGCTTCCCTGACTAGGAAGCGGGGGCGCTCCCTTTTCAGGTATGTGGTTCCATGGCGCTTGCTCAAAAGCCTGCTGTCAACACAACCTGCGCGCCAAACTAGTCCTTGGCGCGCTCGACGTAAGACCCGTCGGCCACGGTGACCACCACGCGCGTACCGGTGCCAATGTGCGGCGGTACCATGATACGGGCGCCATTCGATAAAATTGCAGGCTTGTAGGACGATGATGCCGTCTGGCCCTTAACCACTGGATCAGCCGTGACGATTTCCAGAGTAACCCGTGCCGGCAGCTCAATCGATACAGCGACACCATCGAACAGGCTCAGAGCGCACTTCATGTTCTCTTGCAGGTAAATGCTCTGGTCGCCGATGACATCCTTGGCCACGGTCACCTGCTCGAAGTTTTCAGGGTGCATGAATACGAAGCCCTGGTCATCCTCGTAGAGATAATTGTAGTCACTCTCTTCGAGGTAGGCGCGCTCGACCTGATCGGTCGTCCGATAGCGCTCCGTCACTTTGACGCCATCGGCGATGCGGCGCAACTCAAGGTGCGTCACTGGCGTGCCCTTGCCAGGATGAATGTTTTCAGCGTGCATCACGACGGCAAGCTTGCCATTGAGATCGAGCACGTTGCCCTTGCGGATTGAGCTTGCAATAACCTTGGTCAAGGGTGTTCTCCAGATGTCGCGTAAACCGTTCACCGACCGGCTGGCGTGCGCAAAACCAGCGTCAGTGCGTCATTTCTCGCCGGTCTCATACCTCTTTCCCGCGCCGTGGCCAAGGGGCGCGGTCCTGATCAACGCAAAGCCACCCACCGGATCCGCCCGATGACCAGTTCGAGTTCAACCGCGCCGTCCGCATCCCCGTGGTGGGATCGAGGCGTTCATGCCGACCGGCGCCCAGGACTGTTGCAGCGCGGCCAGATCAAATCGGCAATCCGCACCTGGTTCGAAGCGCAAGGTTTCACCGAGGTTGAAACCGGCTGCCTGCAGGTGTCCCCTGGCAATGAGACGCACCTGCACGCCTTCCAGACGTCACTAATCGGCACTGACCTTGCGAAAACCCCGCTCTACCTGCACACGTCGCCAGAATTTGCCTGCAAAAAGCTTCTAGCAGCAGGAGAAAGCAGGATCTTCACGTTCGCCCCTTGCTTCCGAAATCGTGAACGCGGGGTGCTGCATGCGCCGGAATTCACCATGCTCGAATGGTATCGTGCGGGCGCATCCTACGAGACCCTGTGGGAAGATTGCGCAGCGATCCTTAAGATTGCTGCCGACATCACCGGGCGTCGTCAGTGGTCGTGGCGTGGGCGGCCGTGCGACATCGATGCCGGGATCGACTGGACAACGCTCGATCAGGCATTTTTCCAGTTCGCCAACATCACGTTGCGTGACATGTTCGTTGGCACTGCACCCCAGCGTGATCTGTTTGCACGGGCAGCCGTCACCACTGGAATTCGCTCTGCCCCGGACGACACCTGGTCCGATATCTTTGCCAGGGTTCTCACCGAGCATATCGAACCTAACCTTGGTAATTTCCGCCCTGAAATTCTCTATCAGTACCCAACGCACGAGGCGGCACTGGCCCGGCCCGTGCCCGACGATCCACTCGTTGCAGAGAGATTTGAGTTGTATGTCTGCGGCGTTGAACTGGCCAACGGCTTTGGCGAACTGACGGACGCGGTTGACCAGCGCCGCCGCTTCGAGGCTGAAATGACTGAAAAGCTTAGGATCTACGGCGAGCGCTACCCGATCGATGAGGATTTTCTACACGCTTTGGCTCAAATGCCGCCGGCATCGGGATGTGCACTCGGCTTCGACCGCTTGGTTATGTTGGCGACCGGTGCCACCTCCGTCGATCAGGTGCTCTGGACGCCGCTGCCGGAACCGGGCAGATGAGACTGACATGAATACGCCCGTCACAACGCTGCTGACGCCGCAGGACCTGAGCGATGCCA
Source organism: Hyphomicrobiaceae bacterium (assembly GCA_031401535.1). GTDB lineage: Bacteria > Pseudomonadota > Alphaproteobacteria > Rhizobiales > Hyphomicrobiaceae > JAKFWF01. Next base: position 25,709 of record JANNRP010000488.1, read on the forward strand.
GCCTGATCGAGCAGGCGCGCGTCGTCGGCCTACAGAGCGTCGCTGATCGCTATGCCGTCGCAATAACGCCAGCGATGCTCGCTGCAATCGATCCAGACGATACAACAGACCCAATTGCGCGCCAGTTCGTGCCCGATGAACGCGAATTGCATTCTGCTGCGGGCGAGGAAGCCGACCCGATCGGCGATACCGCGTATACTCCGGTTCCAGGCATCGTCCATCGCTACCCCGACCGCGTTCTCTTGAAGCTCGCCAGCGTGTGTCCCGTATATTGCCGGTTCTGTTTCCGGCGCGAAGCCGTCGGACCGGCCCTTGGCTCATCGCTGTCGTCTGACGATCTAAGCACTGCCATCGCTTATATACGGGCACATCCGGAAATCTGGGAGGTCATACTCACCGGTGGCGATCCGCTGATCCTATCACCGCGCCGCATCGCACAAGCGACGATGCAACTGTCTGAAATCGCGCACGTCAAGATCCTGCGCTGGCATACCCGTGTTCCCGTTGTGGCGCCCGACAGGGTTACGCCCGAACTGATTGTAGCCTTGAAATCACCAACTCAGGCTGTTTACGTCGGCCTGCATACCAACCATGTGCGCGAGCTGACATCAGCGGCAAGAGCCGCCTGCGCGATGATCGTCGATGCTGGCATCGTCATGGTCAGCCAGACGGTCTTGCTGCGCGGTGTCAACGACGACGCGGCGACCCTGGACCAACTCATGCGGGCGCTGGTCGAGATCCGTGTGAAGCCCTACTATTTGCACCATGCTGACCGCGCGCCGGGCACTGCCCATTTTCGCACGACCATTGCCGAGGGGCAGGCCCTGATGCAGAGCCTGCGCGGTCGCCTGTCGGGCCTTGCTCAGCCAACCTACGTGCTCGACATACCTGGCGGGCATGGCAAGATGCCGATTGGCCCCGCCTATCTGGCGGCGGACCCCGAGGGCCACATTGTGACCGACTATACCGGCGTTCCGCACCGCTATAACGAGTGTCCCGCCACCGCCGCGGAGGACGGCGCATGACCAACGCAAGTGCTATTCTGGCCGGTGGCGGCCTCGCCAATATCCTGATCGCCATGCGCCTCAAGGCGGAGCGGCCCGATGTGCATGCGCTGGTTCTGGAACAGGGCCCGTCGCTCGGTGCCAACCACACCTGGTCGTTTCACTCAACCGACCTGACGCCTGAGCAGCGCGCCTGGATCGCGCCGCTCGTCATTGCCAGCTGGCCACGCCAAGAGGTGAGGTTTCCGAGTGGTCGCCGCATACTGGAGACGGGGTACAACTCGATTTCGTCAGAGCGCCTGCACGATGTCGCCATGGAGTTGCTCGGTCCGGCTGTCCGGCTGAACTGCTCTGTCGGAGAGGTCCGACCTGATGGCGTGACGTTTGCTGATGGCTCGAGCGTGACCGTCCCCCTCGTTATCGATGGGCGTGGCGCGCTGCAGGACCAGCCGTTGGCGATCGGCTATCAAAAATTCGTTGGCGTCGAGATCGAGACAGAAAAGCCACATGGTCAACACCATCCGATCATCATGGACGCAACCGTGCCGCAAACCGATGGCTACCGGTTCGTCTACACGCTGCCGTTTTCACCAACCCGCCTGCTGATCGAGGACACTTATTACAGCGACACCGCGGAACTCGACGCCGATAGCCTCGGACGCGGCGTCGAAGCGTACGCAGCCGCGCAAGGGTGGATCGGCGGCCGCGTCATTCGCCGCGAATCTGGTGTTCTGCCCATCACACTCGCAGGCGACATCGACCAGCACTGGCGCACCATGGGGCAGGCAATCCCACGCTCCGGCCTTCGCGCGTGGCTGTTTCACGCAACCACCGGTTATAGTTTCCCAAACGCCGTTCGTTTGGCCGAAGAAATCGCCCGCGCGCCCGACCTTTCATCCGACGCCATCGCACGGCTGATCGAAAAGCGTTCACGCCAGACATGGAAGGCACAAGCCATTTTCCGGCTACTCAATCGTTCGCTGTTTCTGGCAGCCGATCCGTCGGGTCGCGTCCGCATCCTCGACCGGTTTTATGCAAAACTGCCCACCGCGACGATTGAACGATTTTACGCGGGCGCATTGCGTGCGACAGACATCGCTATGCTGATGGCCGTTATGGCGACCAAACCACCGGTTCCACTCGGGCGCGCCATCTCCTGCTTCAGCGAAGCATCATCCTGGGAGTTTGCCTCTAAGCATCGTTCTTCGAAATCACAATTGGGCTAAATAGATCGCATGGATGCCATTGTCGAACATAGTCGGCAGTTGATCGAGAAGGGCTCCAAGAGCTTTGCTGGCGCCGCACGGCTGTTCGATGAGGATACCAAAGCCTCCGCCTACATGCTCTACGCTTGGTGTCGGCACTGCGACGATGAGATCGACGGCCAGGAACTTGGCTTCAACGTTGCGCCCGGCACAGTGATCGTCCCGCCGGACGTGAGGTTGGCGGCGATCACTCAGCAGACAATGGCCGCCATCGATGGCCATGCCGAGCATCCGGTGTTCCAGGCACTCGCCCGGGTTGTAGCGAAGCACGATATTCCAGCCCGCCACCCGATGGAACTGATCGAAGGCTTCCGGATGGACGTCGAGGATCGCCACTATCAAACCCTCGATGATACGTTGAGCTATTGCTACCACGTCGCTGGTGTTGTCGGCGTAATGATGGCGATGATCATGGGTGTGCGCGATACAGCAGCCTTGAACCGGGCGTCCGACCTTGGCATCGCATTCCAATTGACCAACATTGCACGTGACGTGATCCCCGATGCCGTGGCGGGTCGCGTTTATCTGCCCGCCGACTGGTTGACAGAAGCCGGGCTCACCGCCGCCGACATCGCCGATCCAGATCAGCGCGTCGCGGTGTTCGCAGTCGTCAATCGGCTGCTCAATGAAGCCGACCGCTACTATCTCTCGGCCCGTTATGGGTTGCCAGCCCTACCGTTACGCGCTGCTTGGGCGATTGCTGCAGCACGGCGCATATATCGGCAGATCGGCGCTGTCGTTCGTAAGCGTGGCCCCCGCGCCTGGGATACGCGTGCTGGCGTCAGCCATCGCGGCAAGATGGCCCAAGCTGCTCTCGGCGG
>JANNRP010000489.1:0-8037 GCA_031401535.1 Hyphomicrobiaceae bacterium
AGCCTTGTTATGAGCCTGCCGACCGTTGGCCCGGTATTGCTCAGCGCCTTGATCGCGCAGGACATGTATCTTGCCGGAACGATCGTGCTGCTGCTCGGTGCACTCACTGTCGTTGGTACGTTCATCTCGGATCTGGCTCTGATGTGGATCGACCCGCGCATCCGCCATCAGGTGGACCAATGACTGATATGCGGCACGTTGGAAGCGTAGGTTGGGTCAGGACGCCGCCTTGCATGCGTAAGCCTGCAACTCCGAAATGCAGCGAGATGTTGGGTTGCACTCCAATTGAGGCGCTAACCCAACTTACGCAGTGGCGTCGCATAAGGGCGGGCGCATGAGGACGTTAGCTGGCCTCGCCAATCGCCTGCTCGGCCGCGCACCGAAGGTGCAAGGTGCAGTCGCGGAAGATCGCATCGCCATCGCGTCCCAGCGGCAGCTGATCTGGTGGCGCTTCAAAAAGCACAAGCTTGCCGTTGTGAGCATGTTTGTCGTCGCGTTGTTCTATCTCGTCGTCGTCCTGGCCGATTTCCTGGCCTATACTGATCCAGAGGCTAGCGACTCGCGCCGCGGTTACATTCCGCCGCAAACGATCTCCTGGTTCGACTCGGATGGCGCATTCCGTCCCTATGTGCACGGCCTAAAGGGCGTGCGCGATATGAAGACCTTCAAACTCGTCTACAAGATCGACGAGACCCGCAAAGTCTATATCAGGTTCTTTGCAGAGGGATATCCGTACCATCTGCTTGGCTTCATACCGACGAACCGGCACCTGCTGGGGTTCGACACGTCGGTGCCAGAGAATGGATTGTTTCTACTGGGGACGGACGTGCAGGGGCGCGATCTGTGGTCGCGATTGATGGTGGCGACGCGGGTCTCGCTGTTGATCGGGTTGGCTGGCGTTACGATCAGTTTGTTTCTTGGTATCCTGTTCGGGGGCATTTCCGGGCTCTACGGCGGTGCTGTCGATACCGCAATCCAGCGGTTGATCGAATTGGTCCGCTCGATCCCGACCATCCCCTTGTGGATGGGGCTCGCCGCCGCGCTACCGAATACGTGGTCGTCGGCGCAAGTATACTTCGCGATCACGATCATCATATCTCTGATCGGCTGGACTGATCTAGCACGTGTGGTACGCGGCCGGTTTCTGTCACTTCGGGAAGAAGATTTCATCGTTGCCGCTGAACTGATGGGTGCGAGCCGCATGCGAATCATTTTTCGCCACATGTTGCCCTCGTTCACCAGCCACATCATCGCAGCGGTGTCGCTGGCATTACCGGCAATGATTATTTCGGAGACGAGCTTGAGCTTTCTCGGACTGGGTTTGCGTCCTCCGGCGATTAGTTGGGGCATCCTGTTGCAAGACGCCCAGAGCATCCAGACCTTGGCCATCGCACCTTGGCTTCTGCTGTCTGCCGTTCCAGTCGTAGTTGTTATCCTCGCATTCAACTTCCTCGGTGACGGCCTGCGTGACGCGGCGGATCCCTATGGTTGAGATATCAATTTCCGCCAAGCCCGTGCTGTCGGTTCGCAATCTCGAAACGCACTTTGTCCAGGACGAGGGTTTGGTACGTGCTGTCGACAATGCGTCGTTTGACCTGTTGTCGGGAAAAACACTCGGTATCGTAGGGGAATCCGGTTGCGGCAAGAGCGTCACGACACGGTCGATTTTGCAAATTCTTGAGCGACCCGGAAAACTTGCCGGTGGTGAAGTATGGCTCAATCGCGAAGGGCACCTCTCGGTCAATCTGGCAAAACTCGACCCCAACAGTCGCGAGATGCGCGCCATCCGTGGCAAAGAAATCGCCTTGATCTTCCAAGAGCCGATGACGTCGTTATCGGCGCACTACACAGTCGGCAATCAAATCAGTGAAGCTATCCTGGTGCATGATCCGAAGTCGGATAAAAAGGCCGCGCGCGAACGCACCCTCGAATTGCTGCGGCTGGTTGGCATCCCTCGCCCTGAGCGTCGCATTGATGAATACCCCTTTCAGCTATCGGGTGGTCTGCGCCAGCGGGTGATGATCGCCATGGCGCTTGCCTGTGATCCGCGAATCCTCATTGCCGACGAGCCAACGACAGCGCTCGATGTTACGACCCAGGCGCAAGTCCTTGATCTTCTTCGATCCCTTCAACGCGAACGCGGGCTATCGGTGATCTTGATTACGCATGATATGGGCGTAATTGCCGAGATGGCGGATGATGTCGCAGTCATGTATCTTGGCCGTATCGTCGAGCGCGGACCGGTCGAGCAGATTTTTCACGCGCCCCGTCATCCCTACACCCGAGCGTTGCTGCGCTCGATCCCGTCGATCCTGGCGACGCCACGCTCCAAGCTACAGACTATCGAAGGCTCCATCCCACATCCCTACAATCGTCCTAAGGGGTGCCCGTTTCATCCTCGTTGCAGCGATATGATGAAGGGGCGATGCGACGTAGAAACGCCGACATTGGAGGCCGTTGACACGGTGACGGCGGTCAGCTGTTTCCTGTACCAGGCTAAAACTCACTCGACAGAGGTCCGGCCATGACGAATGTGCTGGAAGTCGACGATCTCAAAAAACACTTCCCGATCCGCCGCGGTTTCCTGCGCCGGATGGTCGGCGCGGTGAAGGCGGTTGATGGCGTCAATCTTACGATCAAGAAGGGCGAAACGCTGTCGCTCGTTGGCGAGTCAGGTTGCGGTAAAACAACGGTCTCGCGCTGCATCGTGCGTGCCTTGAAGCCAACGTCAGGGGCGATCCGTTTCCGCACCGGCGATGGGCCTCTCACCGATATTGCCAATCTTGATCGTGCCGGGCTCGCATCAGTGCGCCAGCACATGCAGATGATTTTTCAGGATCCGTTCTCCTCGCTGAATCCACGAATGATGGTGGGTGACATTATCGCGGAGCCGATGTTGGTCAACGGCATCGGCAATCATGCCAGCCGGTTATCGCGGGTTGAAGAACTGCTTGATGTGGTTAAGCTGCCGAAGGCCTATCTGAACCGCTTTCCGCACGCTTTCTCCGGTGGCCAGCGTCAGCGCATCGGAATTGCTCGGGCGCTGGCGTTAAATCCAGGCCTTGTCGTGGCCGACGAACCGGTGTCCGCGCTCGACGTGTCGGTGCAGGCACAGATCGTCAATCTCATGCTCGAACTGCAGGAGCGGCTCGGCCTCTCGTACCTGTTCGTCGCACATGATTTGTCGGTTGTAAAACACATGAGCGACCGCGTTGCCGTGATGTATGTCGGTCGTATTGTCGAAGAGGCGCCGACCAATGCGCTGTTCAACACACCGCGCCACCCCTATACCGAAGCGCTGTTGTCGGCGGTGCCTAAGCCCGATCCAAAGCGCCGCACCGAGCGCATTATTCTGAAGGGTGAAGTGGCGGATCCAGCCAATGCACCGCCGGGCTGCGCCTTCCATCCGCGTTGCCGCTATGCAACCGAGCAATGCAAAATCGAGAGCCCCGCAACCCTGGCGATTGCACCAAACCATAAGGTCGCGTGCCACCACGCGACGACCCTCAAACTTGCTGGAGTTTCCTCTTGAAGCTGTTCGATTTATCGGGTCGTACGGCGTTGGTGACCGGCTCGTCTCGTGGGCTTGGTCGCGCCATTGCGGAGGGGTTGGCGCAGGCTGGCGCGAAGATCATCGTCAATGGCACCAAAGCAGAAAGTGTTGCCAAGGTGGAGAGCGAGCTACGCGCGGCGGGCCATCACGCCGAGACGTCAGTGTTTGATGTCACTGATGAAGTCGCGATTGTTGCCGCCTTCACCACATTCGATGCGAAGGGGATCTCGGTCGACATTTTGGTTAACAATGCTGGCATCCAATTCCGTAAGCCAATGCTCGATCTGGCAACCGACGACTGGCGCCGTGTGATCGAAACCAATCTGACGAGTGCCTTCGTGATTGGAAGAGAGGCGGCAAAACGCATGGTTCCCCGCGGCCGCGGCAAGATCATCAACATTGGCTCGCTGACCAGCGAACTCGCACGCGCCACGGTTGCCCCCTATACGGTTGCCAAAGGCGGCATCAAGATGCTGACCAAGGCCATGGCTGCCGAATGGGGACAAAGTGGCATCCAGGCGAACGCGATCGGTCCCGGCTATATGATTACGGATATGAACCAGGCGCTCACTGACAATCGGGAGTTCGACGCTTGGGTGAAAGCGCGCACACCAGCGAAACGTTGGGGCAAGCCGGAGGAACTGGTGGGTGCAGCCGTGTTTCTCTCTTCAGCCGCGTCGGACTATGTCAACGGCCAGATTATCTACGTCGATGGCGGCATGCTGTCGGTGCTCTGAGGCGGCGGAGACCCAATTGCATTTCGGCTAGCAGATGGAAACGACCATGAAGATTGCATTTCACGGCAGCAACGCCGCCAATTTTCGCGCCGGATTCGAAGCTTTGCTGGATGGCCCACACGACATCATCGACTTGACAGACGGGTTAACGCTTGCAGGCGAACGTCAACACTATACTACGGCTGAAGTAATCGTCGGTAACCGACTGGGCGCATCTGAGCCTACGCCCGAGAAAGTCAGGCTTTATCATGCGCCAGCCGCTGGAACGGATGCGATAGACGCGACGCGCCTTCCGTCAAATGCCGCGCTTTGCAACTGCTTTGGCCATGAACACGCCATTGCAGAGTATGTTTTTGCTGCCCTGTTGCAACGGCATGCACCGTTGGAAGATGCCGACCGCCGCCTTCGCCAAGGCGAGTGGGCATATTGGGCAGGTATGCCTCGGGCATTGCGCACCGAACTAGGCAGCCAGACGATCGGGTTGCTTGGATTTGGCCACATCGGCAAGGCGATCTCCGTCCGTGCCAAGGCTTTTGGCATGCGGGTCGTGGTCGCCAACCGTTCGCCGATCGAGACCGGTCCAATGGTTGATAGAGGCTTTGGTCTCGATGGCCTCGCCGCTTTCATGGCCGCTGCCGACATCATCGTTGTCTCATTGCCATTAACTGAAGAGACCAAGGGCATCGTCGATACCGAAGCATTTGCCGCAATGCGACCGGAGGCCATCGTCGTTAATGTCGGTCGCGGGCCGGTGATCGACGAAGCGGCACTCTACGCAGCACTCAAATCCCGCCGCATCGGTGGCGCCGTCATCGATACCTGGTACACCTACCCGACGGCGGGCAATCCTACCGGCATGCCCGGCAATCTGCCATTCCAAGATTTGGCGAATCTCACAATGACCCCGCACATGAGTGGCTGGACCCACGGCACCGTACGTCGGCGCCAGCAGACGATGGCCGACAATATCCGTCGACTGTTGAAGGGTGAGCCATTGTGCAATCTCATCACTTGAGAGCACCGCAGTAAGTACCGGAGCACATCAATGAAGGTCACGGCCATTGAGACGATCCGCATTGCGGAGTTCCCGAACCTACTATGGGTGCAAGTGCATACCGATGATGGGCTTATAGGTCTTGGCGAGACGTTCTATGGACCGGAAGCCGCCGAAGCGCATATCCACGGTATTGTCGCCGCCGCGCTGATGGGCCGCGATCCGCGCAACATCGAGGGTATCCAAGGCGCGCTGACCGGCTATGTGGGCTTCTCGTCGGCGAGTGCTGAAATGCGTGGCCGCTCGGCGATCGACATCGCGCTATGGGACATTCTCGGCCAGTCAGCCAACCTGCCCTTGTGCGATCTTTTGGGTGGCCGCTTACGAGATGAGATCAAGGTCTACAACACCTGCGCCGGTTATTCCTATGTGCAGACCAAGCCAACACAGGGCACGGCCAATTTTGGCATCGACGCGAAAAAGGGCCAATTCGAAGATCTGAATGCCTTCCTGCACAATGCGGATGAACTGGCGCTGTCGCTTCTGGAGCAGGGCATTGATGCAATGAAGATCTGGCCGCTCGACTATGCAGCGGAAGCGAGCCAAGGCCACTGGATCTCTACAGCTGATCTAAAAAAGGGCCTCGAACCGTTCGACAAAATCCGGAAGGTCTGCGGTGACAAGATGAATGTCGCCTATGAGCTTCATTCGCTCTGGAGCCGACCACAGGCGATTAAGATTGCGCAGGCACTCGAGGACTACGACCCCATGTGGGTCGAGGACCCGGTCTTCATGGAGCATATGAATTCGATCGGCGAGGTTGCTCGTGCTACGCGTTCACCAATTGCAGTCGGAGAGACTCGGGGGGGTCGAGCCGATTTTCGCTATCTGCTGGAACTCGAAGCACTATCAATGGTGATCATGGACGTTACCTGGTGCGGAGGCGTGTCCGAGGCAAAGAAGATAGCAACCATGGCTGAGCCCTATCAAACGCCGGTCGCCTTCCACGACTGCACGGGGCCAGTGGCGCTTACCGTGTCGACGCATCTCGCGCTCAATACTCGCAACTGCTGGGTACAGGAGATTGTTCGCGCTTTCTACTACGGTTGGTACCACCGCTTTCTGACCGAGTTGCCACCGATCGCGAATGGCATGATCACTGTGCCGAAGGGGGCTGGTCTGGGCACGAAACTCGACCCAAAGGTGCTCAAGCGCAAGGACGCCAAAATTAGGCGCACCACGGCCAAAGAAATTTGATACCGGCTGAGCTGGGTGGATTTATCGCGTTGGTACGATCCCGTCGTCGCATTCCTACCAATTTGCAGGCGGCCATGCTGGCGGAGTGAACCGGTATAGGGGTTGCGAAATCGATCAACGTGCCAATTGAACTTCTAATCTATCAGCATAAAGTTCAAGTTGTTCAGCGGTACTCCACAATCGATCAACGGGTGAACGAACTGCTTATTCTGACGGTAGAATAGCCTTTGATTTACTCAGCAGTGGGTCATTCGACTTGAGTGGCTCGACGAACTGAACGCCGCAAATACCCCCAAGCCACCACCTCACGCGGGCATCAATACTCCGGCCGGAAATGAGTTTTATTGTAATGGCATCATTTCGAATCAGACTCGTAGAACATTCAAGTGCAGCACCACCTTCAGAAATATTTTTGATAATAACCGATCGGAAGCTCGTGGAATAATACAGCACGGCGCGGATGCGAACCTGGGTCCGTACATGACGACGGAGCGCCCTGCGGTTTATTCGGGCGACTGACGATATTGGCTCAAGCTTCGGCACAGTTGGTGGAGTCAAAGATGCGAATTGTCCGACCTGCGAGCTTGTTCGCTCCTGCTCATTCAATGACATCAATATAGAACTCAATGCCATGCTGGTTCCTCATCTTCAATTTGCTGCGCAGGCTTATTTTACAGGTTTAAGGTGTGGCAATTGATATTCCAAAGAGTAATTTGTTGGCGCACTAAAAATGTCAATTTTTCTTGGTAGGCATCGATATTTGATGTCCAGGCTGTCTCAGCGATTTCTGGTCACTGAACGAAGTTAATGAAATAAAGTTAATACTTTATCTATGCAGAACCGAGCTGCGGCATAGCTGATTTGATCTTGGCACACAGAACCAATAATTTACTTGGAGTCGTGATGCGCACTTCGCAGTCCGGCTCGTTGCTCCAATGGCTGAGCCAGTGCACTTTGACTTGATCGGCACCCGTCGTGGGTCCGGATCATCGGGCAGAGCCAAATAACCGTTGGCCCGAAGAACGGGGGTAGAACACCATCACGTCTACGTTGGGTGGCGCTCAGTAACGGCCAGAAGTTTTGCGGCCGCCAGCCCAAGCATCAACGACGCAATCTGTGTCGCTTGCATAATCCCGCCAGAAAGCGCTTGTGCTATGGCGTCGTCGACGGTGAGAAAAGCAACTTCAATTTGTTCCGTCGGATCTCTCACTGGGTCCTGCACGAAGTGTGCGTCCATTGCAACAACCACGTGAAGGCGATTGCTGTGTGTTGCAGCATTGGGCGACACCGTTGCCACAAGCCGCATGTCGTCGGAGCGATATCCGGTCTCCTCCAACAGTTCACGGGCGCCACCGATAACGGGATCAACGTCCGTCGTCTCCAAGACACCAGCAGGTAATCCAAGAGCGACGGCGCCAAGACCATGCCGATACTGGCGGACCAGAATGATCTTTTGGTCGCGCGTCACCGCTACGACATTAACCCAGTCGGGATAT
>JANNRP010000490.1:0-21102 GCA_031401535.1 Hyphomicrobiaceae bacterium
GACGGTTCGGAGCAGCGGGAGGATGGAGGCAATGCAACAGCATTCCAATGATGTGTCGGTCGGCAATGCCTAATATTTGGGCGGCGGTGCCCCACATTTGCGGTCGAGGATGCCACGCATTCGGGTTAGTCTAAGATTTGCAGCAAAAGTCGGGTGCCAAAATTCATGTCGATCCTTGCACGGCTCCATCACGTCACGAGCTACACCTATGACCGGCCGGTGGGGCTCGGACCGCAGTTGATCCGTCTGCGTCCGGCGCCGCACGCGCGCACCAAAATCCTAAGTTATAGCCTGAAGGTCGAGCCATCCCCGAACTTCGTCAACTGGCAGCAGGACGCGGTAGGTAACTGGATTGCGCGGTTCGTGTTCCCCGATAAAACAACCGTGTATTCGATTACCGTTGATCTACTGGCCGACATGGCAACGCTCAACCCGTTCGACTTTTTCGTCGAGGAGGTGTCGGAGACGTTACCGCTGGCCTATACGCCAGAACTCAAGGCCGACCTCATTGCCTACACCAACCCGGAACCGGCGGGGCCGCTGTTGCAGGACTTTTTGGCGACGATTGATCTCAAGGGCAAGCCGACCGTCAACTTCCTGGTTGATTTCAATCAGCGGCTGCAGCAGGCGATCCGCTATCTTGTGCGGCTGGAGCCGGGCGTGCAGACGCCGGATGAAACGTTGCGGCGGGGCTCCGGCTCGTGCCGCGATACCGCGTGGCTGATGGTCGAGGCGCTACGCCATCTGGGCTTTGCCGCGCGCTTTGTCTCTGGCTATCTCATCCAGTTGAAGCCGGATCTGCAGGCACTCGACGGGCCAGTCGGCACCGATCACGATTTTACCGACCTGCATGCGTGGGCGGAGGTCTATCTGCCGGGAGCTGGCTGGATCGGGTTTGATCCGACATCGGGTCTGCTCGCCGGTGAAGGGCATATTCCGCTGGCCGCCACCCCACACTATCGCTCCGCCGCGCCGATCTCGGGCCTCGTTGATGCAGCCAAGGTTGAGTTCGGCTTCGAGATGACAGTGCACCGGGTTGATGAACGTCCGCGCGTCACGGCGCCGTTTCCGGAAGATGCATGGAGCCAGTTGGAAGCGCTCGGGCACAAGGTCGATGCCGATCTAAAGGCCCAGGACGTGCGTCTCACCATGGGTGGTGAGCCGACATTCGTTGCGATTGATGACTACGAGGCGGAGGAGTGGAATACGACCGCCGTCGGTCCGACCAAGCGGGGCATTTCCGATCAATTGATCCGGCGCCTGCGGGATCGGTTCGCGCCGGGCGGCTTCCTGCATTATGGCCAGGGCAAGTGGTATCCGGGCGAAAGCCTGCCGCGTTGGACGTTCGCGCTTTACTGGCGCAAGGACGGCAAGCCGATCTGGCAAAACCCGGATCTGATTGCGGTTGAAACCGCGCCAACGCTTGCCACCATCGATGCAGCTAACCGGTTGACGTCTGGGATAGCCAGCCGACTGGGGGTGGGTGCAGAGAACGCTATTGAGGCGTTCGAAGACCCGGTGCAGTGGATCGCCAAGGAAGCGAACCTGCCGGACAACGCCAATCCGTTCGATACCAAGCTCGATGATGCCGAGGAGCGCGGCCGGTTCGCCCGCATATTCGAGCGTGGCCTCGATAAGCCGTCCGGCTACGTGCTGCCGATCCAGCGTGCGGAGGACCCAGACGCTGCGCCAACGGAAAAGCGCGCACACAAGAAAGTGCAGCCGTGGAATGCGGCGGCGATTGGCGGGCGCTGGGTAAGCGAGCGCTGGAAACTGCGGCGCCAGAGATTGTTTCTGTTGCCAGGTGACAGCCCCGTCGGGTATCGGCTGCCATTGGCGAGCCTGCCGTGGTTGCCGGAGGCGGAGCGCCCTCGGGTCACCGATCCGGATCCCTTTGCGCCGCGCGGCCCGCTTCCCGATCAGGCTGCAGTTGTGCAAGCGTTCCGGCGATCGGTCGGCGCAGAGACCCTCACCGCTGAACGCCAAGAGCAGGTCGAGCAGACCATCACTCACGGCAACGCCGTGCGGACGGCTCTATCGGTCGAGCCGCGCGATGGCCGCATCTGCATTTTCATGCCACCCGTCGAGGCGCTCGAGGATTATCTCGAGTTGCTCGCCGCCATCGAGGCGACAGCTGCCGACCTGGGCCTCAAGGTCCATATCGAGGGCTACCCTCCGCCCCATGATCCACGCCTTGACGTCATCAAGGTCACACCCGATCCCGGCGTCATTGAGGTAAATGTCCAACCGGCAGCGTCTTGGGGTGCCTGCGTTAATACAACCCGTGGCCTGTACGAGGATGCCCGCCTCGTCCGGCTCGGCACCGAGAAGTTCATGGTTGATGGTCGCCACACTGGCACTGGTGGTGGCAACCATGTCGTGGTCGGCGGTGCCAAGCCAGCTGACAGTCCGTTTCTGCGCCGCCCCGATCTTTTGAAGAGCCTGATCCTGTATTGGCAGCGCCATCCGTCGTTGTCGTACCTGTTCTCGGGCCTGTTCATCGGTCCGACCAGTCAGGCGCCGCGGGTCGATGAAGCGCGCCATGATGCGCTTTACGAGCTTGAAATCGCGATGGCGCAGGTGCTGCCGCCCGGCGCTGGTCCGGCGCCTGCGCCCTGGCTCGTCGATCGCTTGTTCCGACATCTGCTTGCTGACCAAGCTGGCAATACGCACCGGACCGAGATCTGCATCGACAAGCTGTATTCGCCCGACGGCCCCACGGGGCGGTTGGGTCTTGTGGAGTTCCGCTCGTTTGAGATGCCGCCCGATGCGCGCATGAGTCTTGCCCAGCAACTGCTGATCCGTGCACTAATTGCATGGTTCTGGCGCGCGCCGCAATCAGGTGACTGTGTTCGCTGGGGTACGGCGCTGGCCGATCGCTTTATGCTGCCGCATTTCGTCTGGGCCGATTTCAAGGACGTTCTGGCCGATCTCGCGGGCGCTGGCTATGCTATTGATGCGGGCTGTTTCGAGGCTCAATACGAGTTCCGCTTTCCTCGCTACGGCACGATCGAGCATGGCGGCGTGAGCCTCGAAATTCGTCATGCGTTAGAGCCGTGGCATGTGCTAGGTGAAGAAGGCACGACCGGTGGCACGGTGCGGTTCGTCGATAGTTCCGTTGAGCGGCTCCAGGTACGGGTGGATGGCCTCAATCCATCACGTCACGTTATCACCTGCAACGGTCGCATCGTGCCGCTGACCGGCACTGGCCAGAGCGGCGGATATGTAGCAGGCGTGCGGTATAAGGCATGGGCACCGCCGTCGGCGCTACATCCCAACATTGCCGTGCAAGCGCCGTTGACGTTCGACATTGTCGACCGCTGGAACGGCCGAGCGCTCGGTGGCTGTGTTTATCATGTCGCACACCCGGGCGGCCGCAGCTACGACACGTTCCCGGTCAACGCTTATGAAGCCGAGGCACGGCGGCTCGCGCGCTTCGAGACGCACGGTCACACGCCGGGCGTCATACGTATGTCGGCCGATGAGCGTACGGCGGAGTTTCCAGCGACCCTGGACCTGCGACGGCCTCCGCCTAAGATCCTATGAGGGCGTGGCAGCGATGACAGCGGGCGCTTGGGCGGCGGCCTATCAGAGTTCGACTGGACACTACGACGAGGTCGTGGATGGTACGGGTTCGGTGCGACCCCATTGGCGGGCGTTTGGTGATCTGGTGGCGACGGCAACATCGCTGCCGTTGCTGCTTGATGAACCTCAGTGGCGAGAGATACATTCGGGCGTGATCCAGCGGGCAGCACTGCTGGACGCTGTGCTTGCTGATGTGTACGGCACTCAGGCGTTATTCAGCTCCCGGGTTTTGCCAGCGAGCGTGGTCACGCAAAGTGCGGAGTTTCTGCGACCGCTTGTTGGCGTGACGCCAGCCGGTGGGCATCATCTTATCGTCTATGCCACTGACCTGGGACGCGATGCCGACGGCGTCTGGCGTGTACTGCATGATCGTACGCAAGCCCCGTCCGGCTTTGGTCGCGTGATGGGCGTGCGGGCGGATGTGCTCCGTGCCAATGGTCGGCAATTTACTGATCTGCGCGTATCGGGCTGTGAGCCGTTCTTTGTTTGCTTGGACGCAATTCTGCGCCGGGATGGTCCTAGCGACGTTTGTCTGTGGACGCCCGGTCCGTTCAATGAAAACCACGACGAGCACCGAATGCTTGCGCGGCAGCTCAATATGCGGCTGGTTGAGGGTGGTGACCTGATTGTCCAGGATGCAAAACTTTACGTCCGCACCATCGCCGGGCTTGAGCCGATCCATGCAGTGCTGCGGCGGCTGGATGGGGATTTTACCGATCCTCTGACATTGAATCCAAAGTCCAGGCTGGGTGTTGCCGGACTAGTGCAAGTGCTGCGAGCCGGTCATGTTGTGATGGCCAACAGCATTGGAGCTGGACTTGCTGAATCGTCGGCGCTTGCGCCGCACTGGGCGGCGCTGGCGCGTCATCTGCGCGGCGAGAATCTAATTCTCAAGGGGCGCGAAGGGGACGTTGCGCTCTCGACATTGCCGGTGTTTGAAGACGGGCGCTGGCGGCCGCGCCAATTTTCGCTGCGCGTTTTTGCTGTGCAGGGCAACGACGGTTGGCAAGTGATGCCGGGAGGCCTTTGTCAGTTTATTGGTGCCGCTGGTGGCGGCCGCGCCGGGATCGCTGATGTTTGGGTGACCCGTCCGACTGCACCGAGGCATGAGATGGCGATCTCCGGATCGCGGGCGCGCCGCTCCGAACCTCTGATGAGCCGCACGGCCGATCATCTGTTTTGGTTCGGCCGCTATGTGGAGCGAGCAGCGGCTGTCGCCCGTGCGTTGCACGCGCTGGAAACCAGGCTTGCGACCCAGGTGTTGCAGCCCGGCTGGAGCGAGACGATCGATTTGGCGCAATTGATCGCCGCCTGGGGCGCCGCGCCCTACACTGCGCCCTGGAATGCTGCTCAAATTGCAGCGTCGAATCATGATCATGGCGGTAGCCTACCTTGGTTGATCCAAGCGGCAAGCAGCAATGCCGAGCGAGCCGCTGGCGCGCTGCCGACCAATATTTCAGACTGCCTTGGTCGGCTCAGACTTGCCTTCGGCGCAGAACGGCTCGATCAGTTTGTTGCGCTGCAGGTGCGACTTGATGGCGGCATGGGTCATGATCAATCGGCAGCATTCGTGGCAATCGGTCGATACGTGGAGCGGGCGATCACTGGTTGCCGTTTGGCAGCCCGCTATGGCGTTGGCCCAGCGGCTGATATTGATGGTGCCTTCGCATTGGCGCTCGAACTTAGGGGGACCGCAATTGCTGCAGATACCGCGCCCCGGGCCTCACTGTTTGACGCCCTTGTCAGCAATGCGGGCAGTTTGATCTCAGTCGCGCACGACATAGCTTTGATCACGAACGCCCTGCTGGTTCTGCCCCCGCCTGCGGTTGAGATCGCGGAAGCAGCCGCCGCCAACCGCGGCGACCAGCAGATGACTGGATTAAATCTACGATGTGCGGCGATGGCGCAGGGAATCACTGGCGTTGCCGAAGCGTCCAGTGGTTTGCCGGTATTGGAGCGCCTGTTGATCCGGCTTGGCGATTTGGTCGCGACCGGTTATCTGATGCGGCGCGATCCGATCGTTGCCGTGTCAAAAGGCATGGCCCCATGAAATACAGCGTGCGCCATGCCACGCGTTATAACTATCGCTCGGTCGTGCCGCTCGCACGGCATATCCTGCGACTGACACCCGTCGGGAGCTCACGACAGCAGGTAATGGCCTCGTCGCTGTCGATCGATCCAGTCCCCGCCGAGCAACATGTGGTAATCGATCCATTCGGCAATCATACTCTCGAGATCACCATCGATTCCGACCATCGCTTTCTCGATATCCGCGGTGCCGATGAGGTCGTGGTGCTGCCGACGATTGGGGCCGAGACGGCGATTACTCCGACGTGGGAACGGGTCGCTGCCGATGCAATGGCGACGTTCGACATTCGTGCTGCGTCGCCAGCACATTTTATCTTTGGCAGCAGGGTGGCGAAGCCGCTGCCGCAGATTACGGCATATGCCCGTTCTAGTTTTCCGGCGGGCAATAACATTTTAGCCGGAGCGATCGACCTGAAACGACGTATTGCGCACGACTTCATCTACGATCCTGATGCAACCACCGTGGTGACCCCCGTTGCGGACGCCTTTGTTGGTGGGCGCGGGGTATGTCAGGATTTCGCGCATATCATGATTGCGGCACTCCGCGGCTTGGGAATTCCGGCAGCCTACGTCAGTGGCTATCTGGCGACGACGCCACCACCCGGTCAGGCACGGTTAGTCGGTGCCGACGCCATGCACGCCTGGGTGCGGGTCTGGTGTGGTTATGATGCTGGTTGGGTCGATCTTGATCCGACCAATGCTGTTGTCGTCGATCGCGGCCACGTGACGCTTGCGCTGGGGCGGGACTATGCCGATGTGGCCCCGGTCGGTGGCGTTCTAGTCACTTCCGGAGGCCAGAGCTTGAGCAGTTGGGTCGATGTTGTCGCAGTTGATGACCGCTGATGGCCTTTTGCCGTGCGCGTTAACGATCATCAGCGCAGCACGCGAATTGACTTGATGGCGCGCGCTACATATAAGAGCGCAATTCAGACACCGATGGATAACGGCTCTCGACGAAAGAGGGTCGGCATCGCTGGCGGTCAATCGTCCGGGATCACCTCGCGTCGCGTGGCAATTCCTTATGCTTTTTGGAGACACGTTCCGTGAAACGCACCTATCAGCCGAGTAAGCTCGTTCGTAAGCGCCGTCATGGCTTTCGCAAGCGCTGTGAAACGGTGGGCGGCCTGCGCGTGCTGGCTCGTCGCCGTGCAAAGGGTCGCAAGCGCCTGTCGGCCTGAATACATAAGGCCTCCGATGGAGCAGTCGTCGCGTTCAGCGCATACCGTCACTCAATCGTTCGGCGAATGCTATGGCCGACGTCGGCGGTAAACTCATGATTCTCAAGCGACGCGCAGAATTCTTGCGCTGCCGTGCAGGATTACGCTGGGCAAGCCCAGGTTTTGTGATTGAAGCCAAACAGCGTCCGATCTCAGCTCGGGGTAGTCAGGCCGGTTGGGTCGGCCCGCGGTTCGGCTTCACGGTTACCAAGAAACTCGGCAATGCGGTGCGACGGAACCGGATCAGGCGACGACTTAAGGCGGTCGTGAAATCTGTAGCGCCGACTACAACGCTCGATGGCTTCGACTACGTTATAATTGCCCGCAGCGGCGCGGAAACGTTCTTGTTTGCTACGTTGGAGGCTGAGTTCGCGAAAGCCTTTGGCCGGGTACACCAGCCTGGGGCGCAACATGGTGCAAAATCACGGTCCAATCGAGCGCCACCCGCCACACGCGCTTGAGGGACTAGCTTTAGCGCCTGAATTTCGGCACAGAAGCACACGATTGGCACGGCGGAGCGTCCGTGGTGCCATCCTAATAGCAGTGGGCGGCGGGCATTGCGCCTGCGCGCCGGAGCCGAGGCCTAGATGCAGAAACAACGACCCGAAGAACAGAAGAATTTGATCCTTGCGATCGTTCTTTCGGTGGCCGTGCTGTTCGGCTGGCAATATTTTTACGCCGGTCCGCGCATGAAAGAGGAGCAGGACCGCCTCAAGCGCCAACAGGCACAGACCCAGGCACAAACTCCGGCAGGGGCGGCCACCGGCGCTGCACCGGGCATCACCGGTCCCGGTATCACGGCGCCGGGTGCCACAACTGGTGCGCCAGGGATCCCCGGCGCCGCGACGCCGACCGTAGTTTTATCCCGTGAGGATGCTCTTAAGGCTTCGCCTCGTGTCGCCATCGATACCCCGGCTATAAAGGGGTCGATTGCGCTCAAAGGTGGCCGGATCGACGATATTGCACTCGCCAAGTATCGCGAGACCGTTGACCCGCAGAGCCCAAACGTTAAACTGTTCTCGCCATCCGACGCGCCGGAGCCTTACTTTGCCGAATACGGCTGGATTGCTGGGCCTGGCGTTACAGCAAAATTGCCAGAGCGTGAGACGCTCTGGGTCCAGGAGAAAACGGGTGCGCTGACCCCGTCGCAGCCTGTCACCATCAATTGGGACAATGGCCAGGGCCTGAAGTTCAGCCGCACCTTCGCAGTCGATGCAGAGGCCATGTTCACTGTGACCGACGCGGTGGAAAATACGACCGCAGCCGCCGTGACGCTGTTCCCATATGCGCGCTTATTCCGCCTTGGCACACCCGTTATCCAAGGCTTCTACATCCTGCATGAAGGTTTGATAGGCCACGTCGGCGAAGCGGGCCTGCAGGAGCACACCTACGCTGATCTGATCAAGGACGGCGGCGGCAAGTCGATCGAGAAGGCGGCATCCGGGTGGTTGGGCTTCACCGATAAGTATTGGGCGGCAGCATTGATCCCTACACCGGGCGATCAATTCAGTGCCAATTTCCGTGGTAACAAGAAAGTCGGGAACGTAAAGGAATCTTTCCAGACTGACTATATGTTGACGGCGCAGGTTGCGGCCCCAGGGCAGAAGCGCAGTGTTGAGGGCCGGTTGTTTGCCGGCGCCAAGGAAGTGCAGTTGATCCAACGCTATGGCGACGATCTCAAGGTGCAGCGTTTTGACCTGATGATCGACTGGGGCTGGTTTTACTTTATCACCAAGCCGCTCTACCAACTGATCCATTGGCTGACGACACTGTTCGGTAACTTCGGTCTCGCCATTCTGGCAGTGACCGTGATTGTCAAGGGAGCGTTCTTCCCACTCGCCAACAAGTCGTATGAATCGATGGCGAAGATGAAAAAGTTGCAGCCTGAGATGGAAAAGCTGCGCGAGCGCTACAAAGACGACAAGATGGCGATGCAGAAAGAGCTCATGGGGTTGTACTCGAAAGAGAAGATTAACCCCATGGCCGGCTGCCTGCCTGTGCTTCTGCAAATACCGGTGTTCTTCGCGCTTTATAAGGTGCTGTTTGTCACGATCGATATGCGCCACGCGCCGTTCTTTGGGTGGATTAAGGATCTGTCGGCGCCCGATCCGACCTCGCTGTTCAACCTGTTTGGCTTGTTGCCGTTCACTGTTCCTGAATTCCTGCTCATTGGCGTCTGGCCGCTCATCATGGGCGTGACGATGTGGGTGCAGATGCAGTTGAATCCGAAACAACCTGACCCGGTTCAACAGCAAATCTTCAACTGGATGCCGGTGATGTTCACGTTTCTGCTGGGATCGTTCCCGGCTGGCCTCGTGATTTACTGGGCTTGGAACAACCTGCTCTCCATCGTCCAGCAGTCGTTCATCATGAAGCGGCAAGGGGTCGATATTCCTCTGATGGCGAATATAGGCCTTGATCGATTGTTTGGTACAGCCAAGGCGACGCCCAATTCGATCGCGGTCCCCATGGCATCAGCCGTCAAAGCACCGGTAGCGGCGAACGATGCCGGTACACCGGGTGGCAACGATGATGCGGGCGGCCAGATTAAAAATCTCGTCAGCGATCAGAAGACAGGCGGGAAAGCCCCAAAATCGACCAGCCAGCTCAATATGGGCGGTAAAAATCCGCCTAAAAAATAGAGCATGACATACCCGCCGGGCGACGACGCGTTACCTAGTCAGACGGACGCCGAATTGGCCGATGCCGAGCGGATGGTTGCTGGTAAATGGACCTTTGTGCGCGGTGTGCCGAGCCTTGACTTCCTGCCGGAAAGTGACCGGCCGGAGATTGCTTTTGCCGGTCGCTCGAACGTTGGCAAGTCGAGCCTGATCAACGCTGTCGTCGGGCAACACGGCTTGGCACGGACGTCAAATACTCCAGGGCGCACGCAGGAACTAAACTATTTTCGTCCGCCGGATCTGGGTGCTGGCCGCCTGCTCTATCTGGTTGACATGCCGGGCTATGGATTTGCCAAAGCGCCAAAATCGAAGGTGCAGGCCTGGACCCGCCTTGTGAAGGATTACCTGCGCGGGCGCGTGCGCTTGAAGCGGGTGTTCTTGCTGATCGATGCCCGGCACGGCTTGAAACCCGTCGATAGCGAAATCATGACGTTGCTGAACGAAGCAGCGGTTTCGTTCCAGGTGGTGTTGACCAAGGCCGACAAGATCAATTTGGCCGCGCGTGACGTTCTACTGGCACGCACTGAAGAGGCGTTAAAGGAACATCCAGCTGCCTACCCCGTGGTGCTGGTTACGTCATCGGATCGAGGCGAGGGGTTGGTCGAACTGCGGCTCGTGATTTCGAGCTTCGCAGCATAGCTACGGCTACTCAAAACCACGCCACAGCGTCAGGATCGTATCGACGCTGCCCTGGCCGAAGCGCGCGATCATGCCACCGATGAATGCAGCGAGCGCCCAGGCGCCGACGCGTTTTGATAGGCGATTATAGTTCGTGAGCACGACGACGTTAACGACTTGATTGGGTAGGGCCGTCTCGGCGGCAAACCCATCTGATCCAACCGTCCTGGCGGAGACGATCAGCTGGAGCCGCGCTTTGCCGCGCCGATTAGGTGTGACGTGCCAGCGCCAACTGGCAAAATCGTCCCCAGGTTGGTCGAGAGCATTCTCGATCCACTGAGTTTCGGGCGAGGCGGTTTCAATGACGAATGCGCTGTCTGGAGCTCGCAGCCGCACAGACATTGCCTTGGTTACAACGATGACATGCGAAAACACCGAGCTGCGGCCTTCCAGTCCATCGGCTAACGCCTTGAGATTTGCCTTGGCAATCCGGACCTCTACGGTCACGGTCTGGTCCACTCGCATGTTGCGCGGAATGTTTTCGACTAGTTGACCGGCCTCAATCGCCGCACGGATACGTGGGGCAGCCAGCTGAGTATCGCGGTTTCTTGGGACCGGTAGGTTAGCCGCTGGAACAGGCGGCGGGGGGCTTGCGAGATCGGGGTTGAGGTAGGGTGGTCCGGCAATGCCGCCGTCTGCAGGATAGTTGTTGGTCTGCAGGCTTGGCACGAGCGGTTTTGGCGCGAATGTCGGTAACGCCTGCGGCTGCGGTTGCACTGGCTCGGGCCAAGGTACGGAAGAGATCGAACCGGGCGGCACAACGGGTGCTGTAACTCGGGATCGTACATCCAACGGCCGTCGTTCGCTCAGCGTACTAAGATCGGCAGGCCTGTCGCCAATGGAGCTTGGCGCCGGAGGCCTCGCTTCGACGGGCGGCAACGGTGGTGGCAGCCGCGACGGGCGCGGCTGCTCGGCCGCTGGCATCGGTGCTGGTGACGACGGCATGGGTGCGGGCGGGGATGAAGCCTGAGCCGAAGACGGCGGCAACCAGCCATCTGCCTCGCTCAGGGGATCACTAGCACCGTCAGACACCGCCTGCGACGGCAGGGACGATACGACAGGCGCTGGCGTCGGTTGAACGATCGTTGGCGGTGCGGCTGTTATGGCGGTCGCTGCCGGCTGGATCGGTCGCGGCGGCGTGACCGGCGGTTGGGGATAGGGCTCCCGGACCGGTGCTACCGGTGAAGCGGGGGGCGCGGTACGGGTTTCATCGATGCGGCGTCGCACGCGCGACAACATCTGCTCGTTGGCTTCGGTGGCCGCGCCGTTGATCGTTGCGGGCGGCGCCATCGGGGGCGGCTGCACGTGACGTGCTGGTTCGGGTGTCGCGGGAGGAGTAACCGATGCCGATTGGCTTCGCTGCAACGCTTTGATGGCGCCTTCGAATGTTAAGCCTTGGCTTTGCAGCAGACTTGCCGCCGTGCTGCGGCCCTCGCCAACGATTGCGGCCAAAACGATGGCACCGTTGATTTCGCGGCGTCGACTTTGCCTAGCTGCGGCCGCGGCATAGTCGAGAATGCGGATTAAGGCTTCGTCAGCTGCTGGATCGATCGGCTGGCCGGGACTGAAGCGGTCCTCGCTGCGCCCCAATAAGGCAGAGATGTCACCCATCAGGCGCCCAACGTCTATGGACGACGCCTGCAACACCATCATGGCGTCGCTGTCTTCGGCAAGCGCCAGCAGCACATGTTCGAGCGCCACCGTTCGGTGGGATTGCGACCGTGCATAGTCGTGAGCGCGCGCCAGCGTTGAGCCTAGGGTGCGTGACACCGGCACCCAACTCAACGCCTCGGCAAACGACTGCGACATGCACTTCTACTCCAAAATAGGGCAAATCCACTCCAAAAACTGCCAATGCAACGTCAAAAATGCGGGCAACACGGCTGGGGCAGGTCGAGTTTTCGCCGTGACGATTGATTCGGCACCGAAAAAGCTTAACCGAACATGGCTGTCACGCGCATCCTAAAGGTCGAAATCAGTGTGGAGGACGCTATGCTCATATGGTCTTTTGTTACTGACCAATTGTGAGGGAATTCCGTTGAGGCCGTGACTGGGACGGTCTAACTCTCCTGCGACACAGAAGCCCTTGGAAAAAAGGACGTAGCGAACAATGGCCAAGCACGACGGGCACCCAGCGGAGCCGACCCTATCGCCACAGATGCAGGCTCGGGTTCTGGCCGAGGCGCTACCGTCGCTTATCCGCTACGATGAACAGACTGTCGTTATCAAATTCGGCGGTCATGCCATGGGCGATCAGGCGCTTGCCGATGCCTTCGCCCAGGACGTCGTTTACCTGAAACAGTCAGGTATCAATCCGATCGTGGTCCATGGCGGAGGCCCGCAGATCGCCGCAATGCTGAAGCGACTTGAAATCAAATCCGAATTTGTGCACGGGCTGCGGGTCACGGACAAGCCGACCGTCGAGATCGTCGAGATGGTGTTGGCCGGCGCCATCAATAAGGAGATTGTATCGGCGATCAATCGGCAGGGTGGCAAGGCTGTCGGCATCTGCGGCAAGGATGCCAATTTGATGATTGCCCGCCAGATCACCGAGATGCCTGACCCTGAGAGTAATCTCATGCAGGCGGTTGATATCGGCTACGTCGGTGATCCGATCGAGGTCAATCCGCACATTGTCGATGTGATCTCGAAGTCGGACCTCATCCCTGTGATTGCGCCGATTGCGGTCAGTCGCGAAGGGCAGACACTCAACATTAACGCCGACACGTTTGCCAGTGCTCTGGCCGCGCGCATGAAAGCAGTGCGCCTGCTGCTGCTGACCGATGTCGAAGGCGTACTCGACAAGGACAAGAAGCTGATCCCTGAGCTGACCGTCGAGCAAGCTCGCGCGATGATGCGGGATGGCACAATCACGGGCGGTATGATTCCGAAGATCGAAGGCTGCATTGAGGTCGTTGAAGCGGGCGTGGAGGCGGTCGTCATTATCAATGGCCGTGTGCCCCATTGCGTGCTGCTAGAGCTGTTCACCGAGCACGGCGCCGGTACGTTGCTGGGATCACGCAACAAGAAGCCGAGGGGACGAGCATGAGGCCGGGGATGACGGAGCCCGCGAGCGTCGCCGTGCGCGGGTTTGATGCGACGCGGATCTGGGTGTTTGATCTCGACAACACGCTGTACCCGGCCGAGTGCGACCTGTTTGCGCAGGTGGACCAGCGCATGGGCGACTTCATCGCCAATTATCTCGATGTGCCGTTCGCGCACGCGCGGCACTTGCAGAAATCTTATTACCGGCAGTTCGGCACCACGCTGTCGGGGTTGATGCAGGTTCACAAAATGAATCCGCAAGCCTTCCTCGACTACGTGCATGATATTGATTTGGCGCCGGTGAACCCGGCCCCGGCGTTGGCGGCCGCGATCCATCGATTACCGGGTCGCAAGCTTATCTTCACCAACGGTTCGGTGCGCCATGCTGAGCGGGTGGCAGACAAGCTTGGTGTGCTGCACCTGTTCGAGGCGATCCATGATATCGTCGCCTGCGACTACGTGCCAAAACCGCACGCACCGGCCTATGCGGGCTTTATCACTGCACACGGCGTGGCGCCGGAAGCGGCCTGCATGTTCGAGGATATGCCGCACAATCTCGAGCAACCGCATGTGCTCGGCATGACCACTGTGCTGGTGCACTCAAGCTACATGGACCATCCGATCCAGGAAAAGATCAAGAGCTGGACTGAGCCACCTGCGCATATCCATCATATGACGGAAGATTTGTTGGAATTTCTCAATGCTCTTAATGACAACCGCAAGAAAGCGGCTGAACGTTTATGCTGACTTTACTCTGGGTTCCAGCCACCATTGCCGCAGCCGCAGCGCAAACCGCGCGCAACGCCATGCAGCGGCACTTGACCGCAACGCTCGGCACGGTTGGTGCGACGCAGGTGCGCTTCTTATACGGGTTGCCGTTCGGCCTGTTGCTACTCGGCCTCGTTTTGCTCGCGACCGGCGAAAGCGTGTCAACGATGACCAGCCGGTCGATGACATTTACACTGATTGGCGCGGTGTCACAGATCCTGGCCACCGGCCTGATGCTGACTGCGATGCGCGATCGCAGCTTCGCGTTGACGACCGCATATACCAAGACTGAACCAGTTCAGGTGGCGCTGTTCGGCCTGGTAGTGCTCGGCGATCCGATGACGTTGCTAGGTGCGTCGGGCTGTCTGGTTGCGACGATAGGCGTCGGCCTGATGTCGTGGAAGTCGGGTGCGGCAAACGATGAGACCAATTGGCGGCCGGCGCTAATGGGCATCGGGGCTGGGGCGATGTTCGCTATTTCCGCGATTGGGTTTCGCGGCGGTATTGTCAATCTCGCCGACGGCTCGTTCCTGGTCAGGGCGTCGACGACGCTGGCGCTCGGGCTGCTGATCCAGACCGCGCTGATCGTCAGCTGGATGTTGCTGTTCGACCGGCCGACGCTGGTAAAGATCTTCGCCGCGTGGCGTCAATCGTTGTTTGCTGGCCTTATGGGTGCTGTCGCATCGCAATGTTGGTTCATTGCCTTTGCCCTGACGAGTGCTGCCAACGTGCGCACATTAGGTCTCATCGAGGTGCTCTTCGCGCAGGCGATGTCGAAGCGTGTTTTTGCTCAGAACACCAAGTCCATTGAGAAGCTCGGAATGGCATTGGAGGTGGTGGCGTCGGGCTTCTGTTGTGGGGCGCAGTTTAACCGTTTAACGCCGTCATCACACAAAAAAGAGGGCTGAACCACCTTGCGGGTTCAGCCCTTTGGATCACGCTGGGAAAGTCGTTGAGTGCAAGGTGCACTTACCATTGCGCCCGTGGGTTGAACCAAGTCTGAATATGCCGTTCATCTGCCGTTCATAATAGCTGCAGGCCGAAATTTGTTGTTTTCCGGCACGCGCATTAAGTGGACCTTAACCGTGCTCTGACATCGTCTGCGACCAGTTGTTGTGTTGTCGCGTCGGTCGGAGTTCCAGTAGTCATGCGTTGTGTTGCCAAAGCATTGCCGTCGTCGCGGCTTGCCCCTGCATTGTTGATTGTCACCGTTGCCCTGTCACTCGGTGCGTGCAGCAATAGCCGTTATGCAAATCATCAGCCGCCAACGTGGGCCGGTGCGGTATCAACCCCCGTCCCATCGTCTGCTGTTGCGAACTCGCGCTACGAGCCTGAGGCTGGCGACCCAATCAAAGATGCCCCTGTGGAGCCGCTGCGGCGGCGTCAGGTCGAGCCGGATGATCCGAGCGAGCCGTTCAGTCCCAACTATGGCGGTCCTGCCAATCTGACGGCCACCCGACGCGCTGATGTCGAGCCGACCCCCGTACCGACTGCGGCATCGACGATCATCGTGCCTGATGCATCGCGCGCTTATTTCCGCCGCCGAATTGTCACGGCAGGCGCTGACTGAACCGCTTAGGATTTCTTCGGAGTCGCGCAGGCAACCTTGTCGACCGCGCGAATGAACGTCCAGCCCTGCACAGTGGCGCCAAGACCCACCTGCTCGCGGATTTGTACCCAGTCGCCGGTCTGGCTAACGATGACGACGTTATCTCCCGGCGATATGCGTGCGATCTCCTTGTGATCATTGCCGGGTGCCGTGCGCACGCTCCAGGACTGCTCTGGCCATATTGGTCGACGAACCCGCGCGCAAGTCGCAGGTGGTTCGGCCTTCTGCTTCGATCCCAGCCCGACTGACGACAGCACTACGCTCAGCAGAGGTGGCGCATCCTTTGGTCGTACGCCAACTTCATATATTGTGAAGAGGCTGGCCAAGATCGAAAAAAGTGCGGCAATCTTTGTCCAGGTGCTCATGGGGCGTCCAAGGTCGGTGCGGGCTTTTGAAAAGGTTCGGCGCGGCGGATAGCCGCCCGACGTGGTAGGGCTTTTGCGGTCATCACGCAATCAGGTGAATGCGGCATAGTTTTGAGAACCGCGCAGTTATCCAGCGGTGGTCCACAATCATTGCGGTTGTGGTTCGCGCGAGGGCATTGTGTGACCTATAATAAAGTCCATGAACGCAGCGATTCGAAAGCTCAACGAAAAGGCCCAAGCTCGCGCTGCAGCCGCCTCGGTCGCAGGGGCGCAGGCGGATAACGCGTCGACACCGCTTGGCTTCGTACATCTGAAGGTGCATTCGGCCTATTCCCTGCTGGAAGGCGCACTGCCGATCAGCACGATTGCCAAGCTCGCCGACAAACTCAGCCTGCCAGCGGTGGGCCTCACCGACACCAATAATATGTTTGGTGTGCTCGAGTTCTCCGAAAAAATGAGTGCGGCTGGCATCCAGCCGATTGCCGGGTGCACGTTGGCAACAGATTTTCTCGATGCGAGCCAGAAGGATGGCCTGCCACGCACCCTTCGCAACGAGCCACAGTCAAAACCGGCTGGCCAAATCGCGCTGCTGGCTTGCAACGAACTTGGCTATGCCAACCTGATGCGGCTAGGCAGCAAGGCCTATATCGACACCAGCGATGACGAAGTCACGCATATCAAGATTGACGCGCTGCAGGATTTGAGCAGCGGCCTGATTGTGCTGACCGGCGGACCGGATGGTCCGATCGACAGGGCGTTGCGCGATGGTCAGACAGCACTGGCGACAGCACGTCTTAAGACGTTATTAAAGATCTTTGGCGACCGGCTTTATATCGAACTGCAGCGGCATGGGCTGGCGCACGAGGCGCAGGTCGAACCGCAGTTACTACAACTGGCTTACGCCCTAGAGATCCCAATCGTTGCAACCAACGAAGTCTATTTCGCAGATGCCAGCGACTATGAGGCGCATGACGCGCTGTTGTGTATCGCGGCTGGCTCTTACATCGTCGAGGATGACCGGCGACGGGTGACGCCCGAGCATGGCCTGAAAAGTGCCGCGGCGATGATGGCGCTATTTGCCGATCTGCCGGAGGCACTCGACAATACAATCGAGATTGCGAAGCGCTGCGCCTTCCGTCCCAAAGGACGAAAGCCCATTCTGCCACGCTTTGTTACAACCCAGGACGGCGCGTCTGACGCCGATCAATTGGCCGCCGAAGCGAACGAAATGAAGCGGCAGGCGGAGGAGGGCCTTGAGGTCCGCCTGTGCGATAATGCTTTGGCGAAAGGCTTTTCAATCGAGGACTATCGAAAGCGCCTTGCCTTTGAGATTGACGTAATCACGTCGATGAAATTTCCCGGCTACTTCCTGATTGTCGCCGATTTCATTAAGTGGGCGAAGGCGCGTGACATACCGGTGGGTCCCGGTCGCGGTTCGGGCGCTGGCTCGGTCGTCGCCTGGGCATTGACCATTACCGACCTCGATCCACTGCGGTTTGGCCTGCTGTTCGAGCGGTTTCTGAACCCAGAGCGCGTGTCGATGCCGGACTTTGACATCGACTTTTGCCAGGACCGGCGAGACGAGGTGATCCGTTACGTCCAACGGAAATACGGGCACGACCGCGTCGCGCAGATAATCACGCATGGTAAGCTGCAGGCGCGTGCCGTGCTGCGTGACGTTGGCCGTGTGCTGCAGATGCCATATGGACAGGTTGATCGGCTGTGCAAGCTGGTGCCCAACAATCCGGCCAAGCCCGTCACACTACCTGAGGCGATCGCCTCGGAACCGAAGCTGCAGGAAGAGCGCGATAACGAGCCCATGGTGGCCCGCCTACTCGAAATCGCACAGAAACTCGAGGGTCTCTACCGTCACGCCTCGACGCATGCTGCCGGAATTGTGATCGGCGATCGCCCGCTGGATCAACTGGTGCCACTCTACCGTGATCCCAAGTCGGATTTCGCGGTCAGTCAATTCAACATGAAACTGGTGGAGCAGGCCGGGCTCGTCAAGTTCGACTTCCTTGGGCTCAAGACCCTCACTGTGCTGCAGAAAGCAGTGACCCAGATCAAACGTGGGCGCGGCATCGAGATCGATTTGTTGAAACTGCCGCTTGATGACCGGCCGACCTATGATTTGCTAGCGCGTGCAGACACGGTTGGCGTATTCCAGTTGGAATCGACCGGCATGCGCGACAGCTTGAAGAAGCTGCGGCCCGACCGGTTCGACGATATTATCGCAATGGTCTCGCTTTATCGGCCTGGCCCAATGGACAACATTCCGACCTATATCCACCGCAAGCACGGCGAGGAGCCGGTTGACTGCTTGCATCCACTGCTTGAAGGCATTCTTAAAGAAACTTACGGCGTTATCATCTACCAGGAACAAGTAATTCAGATCGCTCAGGTCATGGGTGGCTACACGCTGGGGCAGGCCGACCTGCTGCGCCGCGCCATGGGCAAGAAGGATAAGGCCGAAATGGCGGCCCAGCAGGCTCGGTTCGTTGCAGGCGCCGTCGAGCGCGGCGTCAAAAAAGGCGAGGCGGCTGCGATCTTCGAACTGGTCGACAAGTTTGCTGGCTACGGATTCAACAAGAGCCATGCTGCGGCATACGCACTCGTCAGTTATCATACGGCCTACTTAAAGGCGAATTTCCCGGAAGAGTTTATTGCAGCCTCGATGACACTAGATCTCGCCAACACCGACAAGCTGGCGATGTTTGCCGCCGAAGCTAAGCGCTCCGGAATCGTAGTGTTACCGCCTTGCGTCAACGGATCGAGCGTCGATTTCAGGGCGGAGCCGGGTGCGATTCGTTATTCACTGGCCGGCTTGAAGAACATCGGGGAAGCGGCTGTGCGCACAATCGTCGAGGAGCGCGACAAGAACGGGCCGTTTAAGGAACTGGCAGATTTTGCCCGCCGCCTCAATCCGAAGGCGCTGAATAAGCGCGGACTGGAAATGCTTGCGGCAGCCGGCGCTTTCGATGCGTTCGAGCCGAGCCGCAGTCGCGTTTACGCCAACGTTGAGCAGATTTTGGCGCTGGCCGGTCGACTTGCGGCGAATGCTGCCTCGGGCATGACGGATTTGTTCGGCGGCGGAGGAGGTGACGCCAGTCAGGCGTCGCTCGACCTGCGGCCGACCAAAGTCTGGACGCCGATGGAGCGGCTTGACGAAGAGTTCAAGGCAATTGGATTTTTCCTGTCCGGCCATCCGCTCGATGCTTACGAATCGACACTCAAGAATCTCGGTGTCACGTCCTATGTCGATTTTGTCGCCGCAACCGAGCGCGGCGTGTCGGCAGCGCGTCTTGCAGGCATCGTTGTGTCGGCGCGCGAGAGACGCAGCCAAAAGGGCAACAAGTTTGCCTTTGCCATGTTCTCTGATCAGACCGGCTCATTCGAAGCGGTGATCTTCTCCGATACGCTTGACCAGTGCAGTGATCTGCTGGTGGCTGGCACCGCCGTTGTCATCGCAGTCGAAGCCGAACGCGATGGCGAGACCTTGAAGCTCCGCGTACAAGGGCTTGAGGCACTGGATGCCGCGGCAGCGAACGCCACCCGTGGTATTCGGATTGTGCTCGACGAACGCGCGATCTTGGCAGCACCAGACCGGCTGGCGATGTTGCGCACCCACTTGAAGTCGGGCGCTGTTGCCGGTGCACGTGGAGCGGACGTTCGGTTAGTGCTGCGCCTCGCCGATGGTAGCGCCGAGATCGACCTCGAGTTTCCGCGCACCAAGTTTAACGTATCGCCGATGCAGGTTGGATTGTTGACGACCGTGCCCGGCGTCATCGATGTGGTGGAGCTGTGAGCGCGGTTTCACTTCCCGCCGGTTTGGCTATTCGTCTTGCCACATTGGACGACGTGCCGGGGATTGTTGCGCTGTTGGCCGATGATGATTTGGGGCGCGGTCGCGAAAATCAGTCAGTGGACGCGCTACCTCTCTATCGAGCAGCGTTCGCAATTCTCGACGCTGATCCGAATCAAATGCCCGTCGTTCTGGTGCGCGATGGTCAAATCGCTGGGTATCTCCAGATCACTTTTATTCCAGGCTTGTCGCGGGGCGGCATGTGGCGCGGTCTTGTCGAAGCGGTACGGATCGCTCGGGATAGGCGCGGCAATGGGCTCGGCGAGATGCTGATGCAATTTGCCATCGACCAGTGCCGCGCGCGCGGCTGCAAATTGGTGCAACTAACGACCGACAAATCCCGCGGGGATGCCCACCGTTTCTATGAGCGACTGGGGTTTGCGGCAAGTCACGTAGGTATGAAGTTGGCGCTGTAGTGATGTGGGCCATAGCGTTGGCCTCCCACTGTTACGCCGTGCGTGGCGTCCGCAACATCAATACCTTGTTGGACGCAGTGCAATCCGCCTGCACCATGCAGTTTTGAAAGTGCACGACTGTTAATCCGACTGATCCGGCTGATAACGCGAACCGCAGCAAAAAGGTTGCCATCCGCGTATCCTGCCGACGTACGATCGCCACCCAACTCCAGTGTCCGGCTGTTGACGTTGACTGGCCGCTTAGACGGAGAAGGCGACTTACAGCCCGGCTTGTTAAGTTGCGGCTAGGTTTGGATCGACGCGTCGACCTGGATCGTTTTGAGAAGCGAGTTGGTGGAAGCCCAAACGTAGGGCCCGTTATTTTTTGGCCATCGATTGCACGATCAGACGGGGGATGAGATCGATCGGCAATAGCGGACCATGGCGTCCACAGGTGACTGGCGAATAGAAGCGACGCGGCCCGCGAACGATGGCCACGGGTGCAAAATAATCCCAGGCGCAGCCCACCCGCACACTTGTTTGGTTCCTATCCGGTGTTTGCCAAAACCAAGGACGATGTCAGTTTTATTGGGGGCGATTGTCCCGGCACGGTCGGAACAAACCGCGAGCACGAGCGTTGGGTTCGAAGCGAAGGAAGCCTTTTGGATGATCGCAAGCGACGTTGCCGCAATCGCCCTCGGAGAGCGAGTAGACGCAACTTAACAAGCCGGGCTGTAAGTCGCCTTCTCCGTCTAAACGGCCAGTCAACGTCAACAGCCGGACACTGGAGTTGGGTGGCGATCGTA
>JANNRP010000491.1:0-2417 GCA_031401535.1 Hyphomicrobiaceae bacterium
CACGCGAAGTTCGCCAAATCGTGGATCCCCCCGCATCTGAGTGTCTAGGACAACAACCCAACCGATGGTCTGCGCACCGCGATCGACCTTGAGGCGGATGCCTTTGGGCCAGCCAACCGCGGGCACCAGCACATTCATCGATGCCGCGTCTCTCAATGCGATCGCGGCGTACCGCGCTTTGCAGCGCTCCCACAAGTCATCTGCCCAGAGCCCGAACTCAGGAACGACCGTGGCCGTGGCCTCGAATCGGCAGCCGTGGCGCCAGCGTAACGTGGCATGCATCAGCTTCAGCGCGACGAAACCGACGCCGCTATAAGCACCCATGTCCAACGCAAAACGCTGCAGTGGCTTCGATCGCAGCAACGCGTTCAACCTGAGGAAACGGGCGGGCTTGACGACCAATAGACAAAACGGCGTCTGATGCATGACCCAGCCCATCTTGCACAGCATTTGCACAACGGGCTGATCATCGCCACCATGGCCCCAGCTGTACAGCAATGGGTACTTCTTCAGCATGTCGCGGACCATGCGCAGGCCCAGCGTGTTGAACTTGGGGTCGACGCTGCCTTCGGAGAAAGGCCCTTGCCAGTCGGTCACCACGTGTGCCTTCCCGCGCACGATCCAGGTCTGCGGTTTGAGGGCGTATGCGCCGCGCACATCGCCTGTTTCGTCGACCGCCAGGTGGTGTTCACGCCAAACCGTTTGGCCTGGTCGCCGTGGGATCCAGTGGGGCTGCGGGTCGGTATAGAAGCTCCAGCGCGAGCCGCCGGCGGCCAGGCGCTGGTTGAATGCTTCGACGGCGCCGACATGCCCCAGGGCGTGCGGCACGATCTCAATGCTCACGGCTTGGGCGCGTAACGCCGCACGGCATCGGCCACGACCTGCGCCACGACACCGTAGCCGGTGGCCTGCAAGTGGCCGTCGGAATCCGCCGGGTACAACTGCATATGCTGGGCGATCCTCTCTTCGAGCGCACCGGTGGCGTCCACATAACGAACCTGGCCGACCTCCATTGCACGCACCAGTTCGGCCTTGGCCCGGACTTCAGCGTCACACAGCCTGTTGTGGCTGGCGGGCAGCGGCGTGGCGCCCTGTTTCAGGTGGCCACAATACGCGCGCTCCTTGGTAGGGATCAGCACGACGATCAACTTCACGCTCTGCCGGTCGGCCTCGGCCTGCATAGCCATCAATGCGCGCTGACTGATCTGCATGCCTTCGCGCACGGGGGCATCGTCAAGGTCAACCGCCGCCAGCCTGCCCTGTGGGGTGAAGACGGTGCGCACATCGGTCTTGGCCGGATCGCTCCAGGCCCATTGCACATCGGGTGTGGATTGGCGCACCATCTGCTCGCGCTCCAGCGTTGCAAGTCGCGGAAACACGGTCGCGCGCAGCACCGAGTACAGCAGACTGTGGCGCGACAGCCAGTTGCGTAGGTCCTCGAAGCGCTTCTTCGGCACGGCCGCGGCAGCCTGATCAGCCGCCGTGGCCGCGACCGCTTGTGACAGTCGCCACTCCTTCCAATGCGGTGTGCCATGCGCCACATAGTAGGCGTCCATCAGGTCGTTGCCGAAGTAGAAGCCAACCACCCAGACACGCGGATGCAGAGCCTTCGCCGTAACCTGAGCCAAGTGCAGGTACTGCAGCGGGCCGAACCCACCCATTCCCAGGTTGTAGACCGGATCCCCCAGCAGCACGCCGAGTTGAAATGGCCAACTGCCCTCGCGCGGCGCGCTCACGCCATAGGTGTTCGAGTCGCCGATAGCGACGATCGAAGCTTGCGAAGGCACCTCACTGTTCCTGAACCCGAGTGAGTCATGGCCGGTGGTCAGCGGCTCGATTCGTCGGCCCAGTATGGGATCCTCGACCAAGGAGGCGTGCAGGAAGTCAGACGGATTCAGTACGAGCCGCAACACGCCTTCTGCCAATACCACCGACAGGACAACTGACGATGCCACCAGCGCCAGCCCACCCACCAGCCTGCCAATGCGCGCCAGCACGGTCAATCAAGCTCGAAAGCCGTTTCGTAGTTCTGCTTCAGCGCGGGATCCTGCTGCTCCTTGCGCAGCAAGCAGTTGCCCACCGCAAGCACGTCGAGTTCCGTGCCCATGAAGCAGCGGAACGCATCCTCGGGGGTCCCGACGATCGGTTCACCGCGCACATTGAAGCTCGTATTCACGAGCACCGGGCACCCTGTCTGACGCTCTAACGCCGACAGAAGATCGTGATATCGCCGATTGGTAGCGCGATCAACGGTCTGAATACGCGCTGAATAGTCAACGTGGGTCACGGCAGGAATGTCCGAGCGAGGCACATTCAGCTTGTCGATCCCAAACAGCTTGTTTTCCTCGTTGGTCATCGCTCGCCGACGAGACTTTACGACGTCGGCCACCAGAAGCATGTAAGGGCTGTCGCCATCG
>JANNRP010000492.1:0-12286 GCA_031401535.1 Hyphomicrobiaceae bacterium
CAAAGATCGACGGCGTCACCATCTGGCTGGCGGGAAGGCCCAGACCTTCCATTGCGATCTCGGCAAGGGTCTTGCGGTCGATGGCAAGGTCAATGGCCTCGCGCACGCGGATGTCGAGCAGCGGGTTCTTGGCGAGCGCGGTGCCATCCTTGGCGGTGATCTGGCCAGCGGGCGGGGTCTCGCGCAAGTCCATTTCCAGATTGAAGACATAGACCGTGTCAATCGTCTGAACGGTAAGTTTCGCATCCTGCTTCAGTGAAGCGACGTCGGTCGCCGGCACCCGTGTGATTAGATCGAGCTGGCCTGCCTTCAGTTGTGCGACGCGGGCGGCATCATTGGCGATCTCCTTGCGGACATGGCGCGTCCAAGGCTCTTTCGGTCCCCAGTATCCATCGAAGCGATCCATCACGAGATCACCTTTTGGCGCCCAGGATACGTACTTGTAGGGGCCGGTGCCGACGGCCGCCTTGCCGCTGTTGAAGGCTTCGTTGGCGGTCTCCTTGGTCAGGCCGGCGGCGGCTTTCGACGACACAATGAACAGCCGGATGAAATCATTCGGCAGCACCGGCGCCGGGCCGTCCGTGATGATGTGGATCGTGTGCGGATCGACAATTTTTGTCTCCTTCACGCGGCGCACATAGATTGTGGTGGGATTGGGACCGGCAACGACAGGGATGCGCTCAATCGAAAACTTTACATCATCGGCCGTGAAGTCCGAGCCATCATGGAATTTCACGCCCTTCTTGAGCTTGAATTCCCAGGTGGTGGCATCGAGCGCCTTCCAACTTTCGGCAAGGCGAGGTTGAACCTCGAGACCGTCACCCGACCAAGTGAGTGTATCGAACACATGCTTCAGGGCTTCGGCGTGAGTGCCAGTTGCGGTAAAGTGCGGGTCGATCGAATCCGGCCCGCCGCGCACGCCAATCGTGAGGGTCTGTGCGCTCGCCGTCGATGCCAAGCCTGCAAAAAATACGGCACTGGATAGTGCTAAGGACAACCGCGATCTCGTCGTCATGTCAAAGTCTCCTGGTCAATGCGTGTCGGCCACGCGTTCTGGCTGAGTACGATCTTGGTCATGAGTTGTTCGAGCGCGCGCTGTTCATCGGCGGTTAGCGCCCGGAACATCGCACGCTCATGAGAAACCAGCGCCGGCACCGTGTCTGCGACGATTTTCCGGCCCTGTCGCGTTAAGTACAAGCGCAAGCGACGGCGATCCTTGGCGTCCTGCACCCTAGTCAATAGACGTTTGGCAACGAGCGCATTCACCGCTCGGCTCAGCGTGTTCTTGGGCTTTGCCGAGGAGGCCGCCACGTCGTCAGCGGTGATACCCTCGGTCAGGCCAACGGCATACAGCACCACGTGCTCGGGCGCCGTCAGCCTGTGCGTGCGCCAGATCCATTCGTAGATCGGTTGATTGAAATGATGCGCGATATAATTGGCCCGGAACGACAACCAGCACGGGTTGCTCCAGAGTTTGGTCGCGATCATCGGATTGAGGTCGACGGGCACCGCAGCTGGGGCCACGGACCTCGACCGTGGACGTAACCGTTCGCGGCGAACCTTGTCGAGCATGACCATCCTGATGAAATAGTTCCGATTGGAACTTGACGCACAATTGCCTCAGCCGTCAAGATGAGTTCCAACTGGAACCATTTATAGGTCCGCTCGCCATGCGTATTGCTGACATGAACTGGATGCAGGTACGCGATCATGCGGCCCGCGACGATCGCGCGGTGTTGCCCGTCGGTTCGACCGAGCAGCACGCGTATCTGTCGCTTGCCGTTGACGCCATCTTGGCCGAGCGCGTGGCGATCGAGGCGGCGGAACCGCTTGCAGTCCCAGTGTTTCCAGTCCTCAATTATGGACTGACGCCGAATTTTGTCGAGTACCCTGGCACTGTGACGCTCAAAATGGCGACCTATTGCGCTGTCGTGACGGACTTATTGTCGGGCATGGTGCGCTCCGGCTTCAAGCGGATCGTGATCGTCAACGGGCACGGCGGCAATTCACCGGCCCATGGCGCAGTGCTCGAATGGCTTGACCAGAATCGGGGCGTTCAAGTCAAATGGCACAACTGGTGGAATGCGCCGAAAACGTACGCACAAGTCCAAGTCACCGACAAAGTCGCCTCGCATGCGTCCTGGATGGAGAATTTCCCGTGGACTCGGCTTGGCAATATCGCGATGCCCTCGACGCAGAAGCCGATGATGCGGCTCGACCGCTTTCAGCAACTCGACCCGGTCAAGAAGAAGGAGCTTCTCGGCGATGGCAATTACGGTGGCCTCTACCAGCGCAGTGATGAGGACATGCTGGCGATCTGGAAAATTGCTGTCGAAGAAACCCGCGGCTTGATCGCGGACGGCTGGGCCTGATGTTCGGTTATGTGATCCAGCGGCTGCTCCAGGCCGGCGTCGTGATGCTGGTCATTTCGATGCTGGTATTTGCGGGCATCTACGCCGTCGGCAATCCGATCGATGTGCTGCTGTCGCCGGATGCTACACAACAAATTCGTGAACAGACGATAAAGGCCTATGGCCTCGACCAACCGCTATGGCGACAATACGCAGCATTCCTGGGTCGCTTGCTGCGCGGCGATTTTGGCCGCTCGTTTATCTACAACATGCCGGTGCTCGAGCTGATCTTCCAACGATTGCCAGCAACGCTCGAGCTCACGCTCGTCGCCGTGCTTGGTGCAACCGCCCTCGGCGTGCCGCTTGGCATGTACGCCGGCTACAAGCCCGATGGTATCGCCTCGAAGGTGATCATGGCTGTCTCCGTCCTGGGCTTCTCGGTGCCGACGTTCTGGATCGGTCTGGTCCTGATCCTGACTTTCGCTGTGACGCTTGGCTGGCTGCCAGCGGGTGGGCGTGGCGAGACAGCCTCGCTGTTTGGCGTCGAGTGGAGTGTACTGACCGGCAACGGATGGCGGCACTTGGCTTTGCCCGCATTCAATCTCTCACTCTTCAAGTTTGCCATGATGGTGCGTCTGGCCCGGGCCGGCACGCGTGAGACGATGTTGACCGATACCGTGAAGTTCGCACGTGCAGCAGGGATCAGCGAATGGACCATACTGCGGCGTCATGTGCTGCGCCTAATCGCCATACCGATCGTCACCGTGTTCGGGCTTGAGTTCAGCTCCACGCTGGCCTTCGCGGTCGTCACCGAGACGATCTTTTCATGGCCGGGGATCGGCAAGTTGATCATCGATTCGATCTCATCGCTCGATCGGCCGGTGATGGTCGCCTACCTGATGTTGGTTGCGTTCCTGTTTATCATGATCAACTTCCTCGTCGACATCGCCTATGCGGGCCTCGATCCACGGCTCAGAACACGGCGCGCCTGATGCAAAAATCGTCGCCCGCCGCACGTTTCCTGAACGAGTTCCGCGAGAGTAAAGTTGCGGTCGCGGCACTGGTCGTGGTTGTGCTGATGGTGCTTGTCGCGGTGCTGGCGCCGTTGATCGCGCCGCAAAACCCATATGATCTGGCCAAGCTCGTGCTGAGCGACGCACGCCGTCCGCCGGGCTATGTCGGTAGCAGTGGATTTACGCATTGGCTCGGCACGGACGCGCAGGGGCGCGACCTGCTGTCGGCGATCCTTTACGGCTTGCGGATTTCGATCCAGGTCGGACTAATGGCGGGTGCCATTGGGTTTGTTCTTGGCGCGACGCTTGGCTGCGTGGCCGCATTCTTCGGCGGTCGCACGGAAGCATTGATCATGCGTGTGATCGACCTGCAGCTATCATTTCCAGCGATCCTGTTGGCGTTGGTGCTCGCCGCCCTTCTCGGCCAAGGCAAGTGGCAGCTCGTGGCGGCGCTGGTCACCGCACAGTATGCATACTTTGCCCGCACGGCGCATGGTGCGGCGTCGACCGAGCGTGCCAAGGACTATGTGGAAGCGGCATTGTCGACGCCGCTGAAAGCGTCGCGCGTTATCTTTCGGCACATCCTGCCGAACTGTCTACCACCGTTGATCGTAGTCGCGACGGTGCAAGTCGCAAACTCGATCGCACTCGAAGCGACCTTGTCGTTCCTGGGACTGGGGTTGCCGGTCACCGAGCCGTCTCTCGGATCGCTGATCGCCAACGGGTTTCAATATATGCTTTCGGGGCGTTACTGGATCTCGATCTATCCAGGCGTCGCACTGATCATTTTGATCGTCGCCATCAACCTCGTCGGCGATCAGGTGCGCGACCAATTGAACCCGAGGTTGAAGCGATGAGCGAGCCTCTGCTTCAGGTGCGCGACCTCGTCACGCAATTCGATACAAGAGCTGGTCTTGTCAAAGCCGTTGATGGCGTGTCGTTCGATGTGGCGGGCGGCGAAGTGGTCGGGCTCGTCGGGGAATCGGGATCGGGCAAAAGCGTCACAGGATTTTCCATCCTCGGGTTGATTGATCCGCCCGGTAGAATTGTCTCGGGCTCGGTAAAGCTCGAAGGGCAAGAGCTTGTCGGTGCGAGTGGGACGGCGTTGCGAAAGCTGCGCGGCCGCCGCATGGCGATGGTGTTTCAGGATCCGTCAACCACACTCAATCCGGTGTTGACGATAGGCACCCAGATGCGGCTGGCTCTGGAAGCGCACGAGCGCGTTTCGGCGAACGCCGCCCGTGATCGCGCCGTCGAAGTGCTGACGACCGTCGGCATCCCCGATGCTGGCCGTCGGCTCGATGCCTATCCGCATCAGTTCTCAGGCGGGATGCGCCAGCGAGTTGCGATCGCAATTGCGCTGCTGAACCGGCCGGCGCTGATCGTCTGTGACGAACCGACAACTGCGCTCGATGTGTCGATCCAGGCCCAGATCCTGACGGAGATGCGGCTGCTGGTGCGTCAGTTCGGCACGGCGCTGATCTGGATCAGTCACGACCTTGCCACTGTGTCGTCGATCGCGAGTCGATTGCTCGTCATGTATGCTGGCCGCCTGATCGAAGAGGGGCCGACGGCTGCCGTGCTCAGGGCACCGCGCCACCCCTACACGCAGGGGCTGCTTAATTCGCTGCCGGGCAACGGCACGCCCGGCCAGGAACTCGTGCAAATTCCCGGCGCGACCCCGTCGTTATCGAACTTGCCCGAGGGCTGTGCCTTCGCCCCTAGATGTGATTTCGCAGACAGCGCCTGTATGATTGCACCGGAGATCGTGCGCGATGGTGCCCGCAGCCTGCGCTGTCATCACCCGATCGCCGCAAAGGTTGCACGATGAGCGCGCTTGTCATGGTCGAGAACGTCAGCAAGCGGTTCGCGCCTTCGTTGACCGTTGGCGAGCGGATCGCCGCCACGTTCGGGGTCGCAATCGAGAACCGCACCGTACATGCCGTCGATGACGTTAGCCTCGCCATCCGTCGCGGCGAGGTGCTGGGACTTGTCGGTGAATCAGGCTGCGGGAAGTCCACATTGGGCCGCGTCATTGCCGGCATCCTGTCGCCGACAGCGGGTTCGACGGCGATCGGAGCTGAGCCCGTGATGGGGCGAACACGCAAACCGGTGAAGATCACGACCCGTGTGCAGATGGTGTTTCAAGATCCTTTTGCGTCGCTCAATCCCCGTCTGCGTGTCGGTGAAACGATTGCGGAAGGCCCGGTCGTGCACGGGCTCGTCAGCAAACTCGAAGCACCGCAGTATATTGCGACCTGGCTTGCAGCAGTTGGCCTCGGCGCCGATGCAGCCGACCGGTACCCGCATCAGTTCTCCGGCGGCCAACGGCAGCGTGTTGCAATCGCGCGTGCGCTTGCCATGCAACCAGATATCCTCGTATGCGACGAACCTGTGGCGTCACTCGACGTTTCAATCCAGGCGCAGATTATCAACTTGTTCCTGAAGTTGCGGCGGGACCTCGGGCTGACGATGCTGTTTATCAGTCACGATCTCGGCGTCGTGCGCCATATCTGCGATCGCGTTGCCATCATGTATCTGGGCCGCATTGTAGAGACGGGCAACACGGCCGAGGTTTATGCGGCGCCGAAGCATCCGTACACGCGCGCGCTACTGGATAGTGTGCCGAAGCTCGAACTCGCCGACGACAGCCTCGTAACGTTCCGCCCGATCCAGGGTGAGTTGCCGTCGCCGCTGTCGCCGCCGCCAGGGTGTCATTTTCACTTGCGCTGCCCGAAGGCGGAAGGGCGCTGCGGCACCGACGTTCCCAAACTGGTGGCATGCGGGGACAGCGGCCAAGCAGCCTGTCATTTTCCACTCGAACCATGAGGACGTCGCATGGAACCTTGGCAATGGTCGGATGACGAATGGCGCGGTCGCGTCGATCAGGTGCGGGCGGGGCGCTCGTTGAAGCCCGCAGTGTGGCCGGGCAATGCGCGCTGTGCCGTTGCATTGTCGTTTGATTCCGATCACGAGACCAACGAGTTGCGTGACGGTGGAAATTCGATTGGCCGCATGTCCTGGGGCCAGTATGGAACACGGGTCGGCATACCGCGCATTCTAGCTGTGCTCGAACAGGCTGCGATCCCCGCATCATTCTTCGTACCAGCGGTCGCGGCATTGCTGCACCCGGACGAACAACGGCGGGTGGTGAAAGAAGGACACGAGATCGGGCTGCACGGTTGGATCCACGAGTTGAATTCGGTTCTACCCGAAGCCGTCGAACGCGATCTGCATTTTCGCGCTGCCGATACGTTGGAGAAAATTACCGGCACCCGTGCCGTTGGCATGCGTACACCATCATGGGATTTTTCGCCTGCAACGTTGAAGATCCAACGGGAACTTGGCCTCATTTACGACAGTTCGCTGATGGCTGATGACGACCCCTACGAGCTTGTCGAAAATGGCGATGCGACCGGTATCGTGGAGTTGCCGGTCGAATGGGTGCGGGATGATGCGGTCTACTTCAATATGCACCGGCACAGTGCGTTGCGCCCCTATACACCGCCAACCGCCGTGCTCGACATATTCCGCCGCGAGTTCGATCGTGCCTGGGACGAGGGCGGACTGTTCTTGCTAACAATGCATCCGCACGTCATTACCTACAGGTCGCGGATATTCATCCTCGAAGAGTTGATCGCGCATATGAAGGCTAAGGGGGGATGCTGGTTCGCAACCCACGCCGACGTTGCCCGCCACTGCGCAAGAGGACTGCGATAAACATCGCCTTGGCACGTTCGGGTGCGCGGCGCACCGGTCAGGAACTCAACGGCGGTGGTCGACCACGGCATCGAGTGGACGGCGGCTGATTGGGTCATCGAATGCAAGTTGCCATGCGTCAGCTGCCACAGGTGCATATGGCGCGATGCGCTTTACGGACTTGGTCGATCGGTCCCACCAGAATCTGCTCGACTTGTTTGACGCGGGCGACTTGCAACTGGGCATAGGTGGCGGCTTCAATCATCCGGAGGCTGGCGCCTGCCGCGGCCCGCATCGCCATCGGCGCATCGGGAAGCGTGCCCGTCACCAACAACTCGCGTGCCGCAGCTAGCTGACGAAGCCCGTTGCTTTCTGACTTCAAGGCTTTCAAAGGCTCGTCGGCCAGCAGTCCGTCGACCGATGCCAGAACAAGTTCGCTGGTTGCGATCAAACCGGGGCGCAGGAGTGGAATAGATACCGGTTTTGCGACAGATGGTGCCGCTGGATCGCTGGTTGCGGCGTTTGCGATAGTTGTCCGCAATTGAGCTTGCGCATCAATGCGGGTGCGGGCCAGAATCTGTGCACGCGCGGCATTCGTCGTGACGTCGGTCAATCGCTTGGATACACCGACCAGATTCGTTGTGTGGAAGTCGAGCATTTGCGGCACGCCAGCACATAGCGCCGGATGTTGCGGCTGGTTGATGTAGCTGCTGAACTCTGCAGTAAATCTCTGCAAGGTCGCAAACTGCCGACCATTCGAGCCGAACTCAAGGGTTGCTCCTTTGTCCGAAACAAAACCGTCGATCACTTTCAGAACCGCCAATTCTTCCGCATTGGGCCCAGGCGGTATGGGCGATGTAATTTTTGCTGGGTCGATCGGCTTCACCTCCCATCGCTCGCATCGTCCACGACCAGCTCTGCTGGTGCGTTCGACGCACACTCGGTCCTCCTGTGGCGCTTTACTGCTTTTGTTCCAGAACAGCCATTTGCCGGTCAAACCCGGCTCCGTAACCCTCGCTAGCTGGTCAAAGGCTGCCATGCGACGTGCATCGCCGTCGCGCACCGGCGTCAGTTCAGCGTGGAAGGCGAAGCTGCAGCGGGCGGTTTCGTCGCTGATGGCAGGAAGAATCGCGGGCGAGGGTTGGGGTTCCTCAAACACGCGCGATCGACGCTGGGCTTGAGCCGGATCAAGGGCAGAATGAGCACCGAATAATACCAGCACGGCAAAAATTATCG
The DNA here is from genome assembly GCA_031401535.1 of Hyphomicrobiaceae bacterium. Lineage (GTDB taxonomy): Bacteria > Pseudomonadota > Alphaproteobacteria > Rhizobiales > Hyphomicrobiaceae > JAKFWF01. Next base: position 8,300 of record JANNRP010000492.1, read on the forward strand.
CCTTACGCGATACCAGTAACTGAAACACCAAGCCACTCCTGTTTGATTACAATGCCAACGTGACACTGCAGTTGCGGCCTAGGCCGTGCAAGTATCCTTTCAGCGAAAGTGCGTTGTTGATGTGGCGCGGGTCAATCGCCGCTGATTGCTTCGGAATCGTCATCCGGACGCTCCTTGGCGAGCACCGCTGCCAGATCCCGCGCTCCGTGGACCAGACGGGCGTTATCCACGCCGTCGTCCCACAACTTGCGGATTTTCTCGCTCTGACTGGCGCGCAGGCGTTGTTTTAGTTCCTAATCGCGCAACGCCTCGCGAATAACTTCGCTGGTCGAGGCGTAGGCTCCCCGCTCAATGGCGGCTTTGACCAGTTCGTGCTGCGCCTGCGTGATAGGGATCGAATTTTTTCGTCGATGGTGCTCATGACCCAGATGGTACTACTGGGTCACACTATTGGTAGGCCTTTGAGTCTCTACTCCGCGGCGATAGCCACTTCCCGGACCTTCTCCACCCGCGCCGCGCAGAACTTGAATTCAGGAATTTTACCGAACGGATCGAGTTGTGGGTTGGTCAGAAAGTTTGCCGCAGCCTCGGCGAAGGCGAAGGGCAGGAACACCATGCCCATTGCCACGTCACGATCGGCGCGGGCTTTGAGCGTAACGGTGCCCCGCCGAGTGACAACGCGGATCATATCACCGGGCGTTAGACCCAGGCGTTCAAGCTCGCGAGGATGTAGGCCGGCAATCGCTTCGGGCTCGAGATTGTCGAGCGTTTCTGATCGCCGCGTCATCGATCCGGTATGCCAGTGTTCCAGCAGTCGACCGGTCGTCAGCACCAGCGGGAATTCGGCGTCCGGCACTTCGTCCGGAGGAGTTAACTCGGTCGGCACGATTTTGGCGCGGCCAGATTTTGTCGGGAACCCATTGGCAAAGATGATTTCGTTGCCAGGTTTGTCCGTCGCGTCGCAGGGGTAGGTGACAGCATCTTCCCGCACCAGCCGCTCCCAGGAAATGTTGGCCAGCGATGGCATCATCTGAGCCATTTCCGTGAACACTTCTGAAACATGGCGATAGTGCCACGACAACCCGACACGTTGGGCTAGGTCTTGGATCAATTCCCAGTCCTGACGCACCTCGCCGGGGGGCGTCACGACGGGGCGTCCGATCTGGACTTGCCGGTTGGTGTTGGTGAAGGTGCCCCATTTCTCGGCGTGAGCAGACGATGGCAGCACAACGTCGGCGTGCCATGCGGTCTCGGTCAGGAAGATATCCTGCACCACCAAATGTTCGAGCATGCTCAACGCCTTGCGGGCATGGTTCTGGTCGGGGTCGGACATGGCAGGGTTTTCACCCATCACGTAGAGGCCCTTGATGCTGCCGACCTCGATGGCATTCATAATTTCGACGACGGTCAGACCCCGAACCGGGTTGAGCTTGGTGCCCCAGAACGCTTCATAAGCTTCGCGGACCTCCGGCAGCTCGACCGACTTGTAGTCGGGGAATACCATCGGGATCAGCCCAGCATCGGAAGCGCCTTGGACATTGTTCTGGCCGCGCAAGGGGTGCAAGCCCGAACCTGGGCGGCCGATCTGGCCGGTCGTCAGTGCGAGCGCAATCAGGCAGCGCGCGTTGTCGGTGCCATGCGTATGCTGCGATACGCCCATGCCCCAGAAGATCAAGGAGGCCGAGGAGCGCGCATAGAGCCGCGCGACCTCTCGCACGGTTTCAGCCGCTATGCCGCAATGGGGCTCCATTGCCTCCGGCGAATATCCCTTCACGCGTTCTTTGAGGGCTTCATAACCCTCGGTGTGCGCCTGGATGTACTGGACGTCGGCGAGGCCTTCATCGACGATTGTGTGCAGCATGCCATTGAGCAGCGCGACGTCGGTGCCCGGCTTAAATTGCAGGATGTGGCTCGCGACTTTCGACAATCCGGAGTTTTGGCCGCGCGGGTCCATGATGATGAGCTTCGCACCGCGTCTGGCAGCGTTCTTAAGGAACGTCGCGGCCACGGGGTGGTTTTCCGCTGGCCGCGCGCCAATCACGATAATGACTTCGGAATCCTTTGCGGCAGTAAATGGCGCTGTCACGGCACCAGAGTTTAATCCTTCCATCAAGGCCGCGACGGACGATGCGTGGCACAGGCGGGTGCAATGATCGACATTGTTGGTGCCGAATCCTTGGCGGATGAATTTCTGGAACAGATAAGCTTCCTCGTTCGATCCCTTTGCCGAGCCGAAGCCAGCAAGCGCGTTGCCGCCGTCGCGTGTCGAAATGGTCTTGAGCCCACCAGCAGCCTTGGCCAGGGCTTCGTCCCAGGTGGCCTCTCGGAAATACTTCGACACGTCCTCGCGCCGGATCTGCATATGCGGATCCTTTGCAACGCCGGCGCGCCGGATCAGCGGCTTGGTCAGTCGGTCGCGATGATGGATGTAATCGAAGCCAAACCGGCCCTTGACGCATAGTCGATTGTTGTTTGCTGGACCATCACGGCCGTCGACGGCAACGATGCGGTTGTCTTTGACATGGACCGTGGTCTGGCAACCGACGCCGCAGTAAGGGCACAGTGTATCAACCGACTTGTCGGCAAAAACGGTGCGTTTGCCAGAGTCTTTATCCAGCAGTTTGGTTTCCATCAGCGCACCGGTTGGGCACACCTGCACGCATTCACCGCACGCGACACAGGTGCTGTCACCCATGCTCTTGTCGAAATCGAACACGATTTTTGAATTGGCGCCGCGACCGGCCATGCCGATCACGTCATTGGCCTGAACCTCGCGGCACGCACGCACGCACAGCCCGCAGCTGATGCAGGCATCCAGGTTGACGGAGATTGCTGTGTGCGTGTTGTCGGCGTGCGGCCGATCGGCAGACGGCAATCGGCTCGTGGTTGCGACCCCCATGTCGGCAACCCAATTCCAGAACTTAGATTTCGGATCGTGTGCATCGGACAGTGTCGGCTGGTCGGCGACCAGCAACTCAAACACCAGCGCACGGCCCTTGGTCGCGCGCTCGGTCGCGGTTTTGACCTTCATGCCCGGCGTCGGTTTGCGGATGCAGGACGCGGCCAGTACGCGCTCTCCCTCTACCTCGACAACGCAGGCGCGGCAGTTGCCGTCAGCGCGATAACCGGGCGCGTCGTGCCAACATAAATGCGGGATGGTTGTGCCTTCACGCTTGGCGACCTGCCAGATGGTTTCACCGACGGCGGCTTCAACCGTTTTGCCATCGAGTTCAAAGGTGATCATGCGAGATCCTCCGGGAAGTACTTGATCACCGACATCAATGGATTGGACGCGGCCTGACCGAGTCCGCAAATCGAGGCATCGCGCATCACCTGGGCAAGATCGCCGAGCAGGGCCGTGTCCCAATCGGGTCGTGCCATCAACTTTACGGCCTTTTCGGTGCCGTTACGACACGGCGTACACTGACCACAACTTTCGTCCTCGAAGAACCGCATCAGGTTGAGGGCGACTGCCTTCATGTCATCCTGGTCCGACAAAACGACGACGGCGTGACTGCCGACAAAGCAGCCGTATTTTTCCAACGTGCCAAAATCGAGCGGGATATCCGCCATCGACGCCGGCAGGATGCCGCCAGACGCACCGCCCGGCAGATAGCCTTTGAACGTGTGGCCGTCGGCAATCCCGCCACACGCGGCAATCAACTCGCTGACCGTCGAGCCGGCTGCCGCTAGCACCACGCCCGGCTTTGCGACGCGGCCCGACACGGAATACGAGCGCTGGCCCTTGGAGCCACCGCGACCTTGCTCGGCGAACCAGGCGGGGCCTTTCTCCAGGATTAGCGGCACCCAGAACAGCGTTTCGATGTTGTTGACCAGCGTCGGGCGCCCGAAGATGCCGACTTGCGCCACATACGGCGGGCGATGACGCGGCAGACCGCGCTTGCCTTCGATGCTTTCGATCATCGCACTTTCTTCGCCGCAAATGTAGGCGCCCGCTCCCCGCCGCACCGACACCTTGGTGTGGCG
>JANNRP010000493.1:0-4177 GCA_031401535.1 Hyphomicrobiaceae bacterium
GGCATGAAAATTCGAGATTATCCGGGGTTTTCTCGGTTTACATCCGGCGCAACGAGACGCGATGATGCGACCCGCTTCATTCTTGAGCCCGAAATACTGGGCAAGGCCAACCTGATTTATGGCCTGTTCCGCACGGCGGCGCTGAAGCAGGTTGCAGCCGACGAATGGGATCACGCCGGGTTCACGAGTTGGGGTGGCGATGTGGTCTTGCTGTTTGCCTTCATCACGCGCTTCCCGATCGTCACCCAGGATCGTGTGTTGCTGCACAAAAGCATGCCGGTGACGTCCGATGCCTTGATCGAAATACGTGATCCGCGCACCTATTTCGTGCCGTCGAAACAGTTCCGATCCTACGTTGGCCGGCATAAGGCGGTGGCGCCTGATGCTGATATTGCCGCCATGGCCGGACGCCTGTTGTGGCAGCGACGCTGGCAGCAGGCGCAGGCACAGATTAGCGGATTGATCAGACGCAGATAGGCCATTGAGCGTAGAAGGATCCGACGATTGCGTGTTCTGCTGACAGGGGCTAGTGGATTTGTCGGCCGCGCCGCACTTGAGGCCCTGTTGCGCCTTGATTGCGAGATCTTCGCCCTATCGCGAACGAGGCCTGCCGTCGGTGGCGAATTTCGATGGTTTGAGACCGACCTGCTTGACCACGCCGCAACCGTCCGCACGATCCAAGCTACCAGACCGGATACCATCCTGCATCTTGCCTGGACTGTGGAGCATGGGCAATTCTGGACGGCCCCCGCCAATCTCGATTGGGTGGCGGCAACACTCAATCTCGCCCGCGCTGCCAGGATAGAAGGTTGCACGCGCTTTGTCGGCACCGGTACCTGTTATGAGTACGATTGGCCGGAGGATGCCGATTGCCAGGAAGGTCAAACACCGCTCAAGCCGGCGCTGCTTTACGGCGTTTCCAAGGATGCGACGCGGCGTATTCTCGAAGAGTTTGGCCGGGCACACGGTATGAGCGTGGCCTGGGCGCGGCTGTTTTTTATCTATGGTCCAGGGGAAGGGGCCAACCGTCTGGTACCGTCTGTTGCGCGCGCGCTGGCTGCCGGTCGCCAGGCTACGTGCTCGTCGGGCACAGGTGTGCGCGATTTTATGGATGTGCGCGATGTCGGTACTGCATTGGCGACACTGACGTTGAGTACGGCGACCGGCTCTGTAAACGTTGCCAGTGGCGAAGGCATCAGCATTGCCGATTTGGCCCGCGCCCTCGGACGCCTTGCGGGACGCATCGAACTGGTGCACATCGGGGCTTTGGCTGATCGTCCCGGAGAGCCGCCACGCATCGTCGCCGATGTGGCGCGTCTCAGAACTGAGATTGGTTTTGTGCCCAGCCGCACCCTCTCTGACGGTCTCTCCGACGCGCTATACTATTGGACTGGTGCTGGAAGAGGCGGCTAAATTGATGCACAAAGACTGCCCCATATGTGGTGCATCGCAGCCGAGGCTCGTTGACCATCGCGCTCAAACGCCCGTGCTGATGAACCGGCTCTACCCATCGCGCGATGCGGCTCGCGCGGCGCCACGTGGCACACTTCGCATTGTCGCTTGTGCCACCTGTGGCTTTGCCTGGAATCAGGCGTTCGAGCCAGATCGGATCGTCTACGATGGCGACTATGAAAATGATCAAACGCACTCTGCAGCGTTCCTCGCTCACGTCAAAGCCAGAGCCATCGATGTGGTTGGTTCGATCCCAGTCGACGAGCCCATGGACTATCTTGAAATTGGCTGTGGCCAAGGCGGTTTCATTGGTGAAGTGGCACGCACGGCCACTGGTCGGTTGCGCTCGGCCGAGGGTTTCGATCCGGCGTGGCGCGGCGAAGACGGCGCCGGTCCTGATGGCAGCCGCATACACAAAGTGTATTTTACAGCCGACAGCCAACAGCGGTTGATGCACGCACCAAATGTTGTTGCGAGCCGACACACCATCGAGCACGTTCCCGATCCCATTTCTTTCTTGAGTGCCATCCGTATAGCGCTTGGTTCCGATTCTCGGGCGAAGCTGTTCATCGAAACACCCTGCATTTCCTGGATCCTGGCTCATCAGGCCATGCAAGATTTATTTTATGAGCACTGCTCAGTTTTTACCGCGACAGCTCTGCGTTATGCCATGGAAAAATCAGGTTTCGGCAATGTGACAGTCGACCATGTTTTCGGTGGTCAATATCTGTGGGCAAGCGGCGTTGCAGGGCCATCGGTCGTGCCTGCGGGATTGCCGAAGAGCGACGTTGGCGAGATGAGTGAAGCAGGGCCGATATTTACAACCAAATGGAGGACCGCCGTCGCGGCAGCGCGCGGCGTCGGACCGGTTGCAATCTGGGGTGCTGGAGCAAAGGGGGTCACATTTGCCCTACTCACCGACCCAGATGCGCGGCTGATCGACTGTGCGATCGACATCAACCCGTCCAAACAAGGCTTGCACCTTGCGGGCAGTGGGCTGGAGGTGCTAGCCCCCGCACGTGCAGCAGCGCGAAAATTGAAGACAGTTTTTGTTATGAATCCCAATTACCTGGACGAGATCGCAAAACTTGCTGACGACGCTGGTATCGACGCCTCCCTCATTCCGATAAATTGAGACCAAGCTCATGAAAGTCACGATCGATACTGAGGCAAAGACGTTGCGGGCGGGCAATGAGACCTTCCCGCTCTATTCGGATGCTGCGTTTAAAGTCCTATCGGACCTGTGGGTGAAGGTCGGCTGGAACCAGAAGTACAGCTATACGTTCTCGTGGCTGGGAGTGCCGTTGATCCAATTGCCTGAGGATCTCGTGCGCTATCAGGAAGCCGTGTTCACCATTCAACCCGACGTCATTGTCGAGACAGGTATTGCTCACGGCGGGTCGGCGGTACTGTCGGCAAGTCTGTTGAAACTGATTGGCAAAGGCCGCGTAATTGCCGTCGATATCGAGATCCGGCCGCACAACCGCCAGCGCATCGAAGCGCACCCCATGAAGCCGTTGATTACTCTGATGGAGGGCTCCTCTACAGCACCTGAAATCGTCGCGCAGGTGCGGAATGCAATCAAACCGGGCGAGAAGGTCATGGTGGTGCTCGACAGTGACCATAGCTATGCGCACGTCATGGCCGAACTCGAAGCCTACGCACCGCTGGTTTCGCCGGGCTCTTACATTGTCTCAACCGATGGGGTGATGCAGGATCTGACCGACGTTCCACGCGGCAATCCGGCATGGGACAAGGATAATCCGGCCCAGGCTGCGATCGACTTCGCCGCACGTCGTCCGGAGTTTGTCATCGAGGAACCGGCATGGCCATTCAATGAATCCACCATCAACGGCAACATCACGCACTGGCCATCGGCTTGGCTGAAGCGGGTGAAGTGATTGATGGTTTCCATCCGATCGCTGTAACGCGCCAGTGACGCCATATTGTATGTTGGGCGACGGCGATAACACGGTCCTGTTCATAGGCTAGCAAGTCGCTGTCACGTACCGCTTGAGTGATTTCCATCCCCAGGTCACGATGATATTTTCGCTGCGACACGAATATATGTCGCGGCCTCAGCAGTCCGGGTCCCAACGACTTCCAGCCGCCCTCCCGCTCCCACTGCGCTGATCGGCATACATGGGCCGGGGCACGTTTATGCCAGAGCGGCGTCGGCAAACTCAAAATCTGACCTTTCGCTGCAGCGAGCGCAAAAAACGGCAATTCGTTGTGCGTGCGCCCGATCCATTGTGTCAGCGGTTGCCCTCGATGGAACAGTGCAGGGCGCTTGAATACACCATAGATCAAGTTGCCAAAGCCGTGTCGGATTACACTGGCGACCCGATTTTCCATGGTGTCAGCCAGTGACTGCCTAAGCGCCTCACCTTCTGCAAAATAAGGAAAATCGGCGCCATCTGGCGTCTCATACCAAGCCTCCGGAGTGACCAGAACCGTTGCGGTTTCTGCCGCTGCATGCGCATCCATGCAGGTTTGCACGAACGAGGGCTCGATCCAGTCATCGTCCGCCGCCCAAAGAAAATAGTCGGCCGACGCCGCCTGCAGCACAAACTCAAAGTTCGGCATCGGCCCCAGGTTCTGTGACTGCCGCACATACCGCACACGGCTATCCGCGTTTGCGATCTCTCGGCACAAAATCTCGACCGCAGGATCGGGCGACGCATTGTCCGAAATGATGATTTCAAGGTTTTGATAGGTCTGAGCC
>JANNRP010000494.1:0-2229 GCA_031401535.1 Hyphomicrobiaceae bacterium
GACCAGCCCGGTCGCGCCTGCGTTAAAGCCAAGCGCATAGGTCACGCTGTTCGCTGCTGCCGCACCGTCCGCGCCGAACAGCGGAACGAATGCGCCGGCGAAGTTGGCAACCGCATTGGTCGCAAGCGTCGTTTCATCAACAATCAGGACGGGCTGAGTTGCCGAACCTGCTATAGTCGGGCTATCGTCATCGACATTGATCGTCAGCGCCCCGGGCGCAACGTCGCCATCGGCGTCGGTAACCGTGTAATTGATGGTGAAGCTCTGGTTGTTTTCATCGGCACCGTTTGCGTTGGCGATTGGCGCAACCTGCGCGACGGTATAGCCGCCGGTTGCGTTGTTTAGGGTGATAACCAGAACCTTGGTGGCTCCCTGGAATACATCGATCCCGGTACCGTTTGCGACATAAGTAAAGCCAGCGGGATTGCCACTTGTCTGATAAGCCCATGTCAGCGCGCCGTCGCCGCCCGAACCGGCGAGCGTGCCGGTCAAATTGGCTGCGTTGGCATCATCGCCGGTGCCGCCAGCATTGCCGCCAGCAAGTGCATCGTCGTCGAGCAGGACAGTGGCATTCAGGCCCGTTATCGGCCGCGCGTCTTCGATGGAAATCGTCAATGTCGCGGTAACCGTGTCGCCATCGCCATCGGTCAGCGTGTAGGTAAACACATCTTCGACATTGCCCGGCGTACCGGCGTTGCGGACATAGCTGTAGCTGCCATCGGCATTGATCGTTAGAACACCATATTGGCCGTTTGTGACGCCGCCTACGGCTCCTGCGCCGCCAAAGCCGGTAATCGCGACAATCGCTGCGCCGCCGTCGGCCCCGACCGAATCGGCACCGCCGTCGCCTTCGGCATCGGTAATGACGTTGCCTGTTGCCGGAGCAGCGCTGCCCGAGAGGATTTCATCGACATCGTTAGTGGCAGTCGGCGTATCGTCATCGATATTGATCGTCAGCGTGCCGGAAGCCGTATCTCCGTCGGCATCGGTAACATTATAGCTGATCGTGAAGCCCTGATTGTTCTCAGAACCGCCTGGTGCGTGCACGACGGGCGCAAGTTGGGTCACCGTGTAGGCACCTGTCGCCGCGTTCAGCGTGATCGCCATCACTTTGGTCGCGCCTTGGAATACGTCGATGCCGGTGCCGTTGGCGACATAAGTAAATCCGGCAGGTGCGCCGCTCGTCTGGTAAGCCCAGCTTAACGGTCCATCGCCACCCGAAGCGGTCAGCGTGCCGGTCAGGTTGGCCGCATCGACATCGTCGCCGGTGCCGCCCGCATTGCCACCGGTCAGCGCATCATCGTCGAGCAGCACCGCAGCGTTTGGCCCGGTCAAAGGCTGAGCATCGGCAATTGCGATGGTTAGCGTTGCGGTCGAGCTATCGCCGTCACTATCGGTGATGGTGTAGGTGAAAACGTCGTTGACGCCGCCGGGTGTTCCCGCGTTGCGGACATAGCTGTAGCTGCCATCGGCATTAAGTGTCAGGACGCCATATAGACCCGCAGTGGTACCGCCTACGGTGCCTGCTGCTGCGCCCGTGATCACTGTAACGTTCGCGCCATCGGCACCGCGCGTGTCCGCGCCGCCGTCGCCTTCGGCATCAGAGATAACATTGCCCGTTGCGGGGCCAAATTCGCCTGCGGCAATCGATTCAGTGTCGTTCACTGCGGTCGGAACATCGTCGATAATGCGGACATCGATGAAATCGGTGTCGATCGATCCATCGGTGTCCGTGACGACGACCTCGAAGCTTTCGGTAATCGAATTTTCGCCGCCGCCACCTGGATGCGCGGTATTGTCGTTCAGCGTGAAGCTGTAGCTGATTGTAATGCTGTTGGCATTGCCGTCGGCTGGTGACGAGATCGCGGTGATCGTGAATGTGCCGCTTGCGGTGACAATCGTCTGGCCGACGAATACTTCGGTGCTGCCAACCTTGATCGAGGCGATGCCATCGACGCCATTGACGTTAAAGCTGCCGGTCTTGGTTAGTGCAGGCTCGTTAGGCGACGAACCATCTGGCAAATCGTCATCATCGACGACAAGCTCTGGGCCTTCGATATTGAGGCCATTGATCGTGATCGGATCGTCCGACCCGTTGATCGTGATGGTCAGCGTCGTCGTGCGCGCATCGCCATCGCCATCGGTAATCGTGTAGGTGAAGACTTCGGTCAGCGTCTCGTCGCCGTCCAGCCCCTGCACCCGTGGGTCAAAATTGTTGAGGACATAGCT
>JANNRP010000495.1:0-14396 GCA_031401535.1 Hyphomicrobiaceae bacterium
TGGTGGGCGATGTAGGATTCGAACCTACGACCCGGTGATTAAGAGTCACCTGCTCTACCAACTGAGCTAATCGCCCACGCTAACGCTCCGGAAGGGCGATTGCGGTCCGGAGGGTCATTCCGATTTGGTCGACTTAACACCTGATGCCCGGGCTGTCCAGTGCCGTGATCCTAGCCAATGGCCAAGCAATTTTAGTACCGGACTTATCAGAACCAGCCACCGATATCGCCACGCCGCACCTGCTCGGACCGATGCACGTAACCGCACATTGCGATGCCAATAGCAAACATGATTGTCGTCATGGAAGTGCCGCCATAAGACAACAGTGGCAGAGGCACGCCCACGACCGGCACCAGACCAGTGACCATTGCCACATTGATGAAGGCGTATACGAAAATTATGACACCAGTGCCCGCAATCACGAGTCGTGAGAACTGATTTTTGCAGCGCAGTGCCATACCGATCATCAGCGTCAGCATCACTCCATAAACGCACAGTAAGCCCAGAGCACCAATGAGGCCCCACTCCTCCGCTAATGTTGTGAAGATAAAATCGGTATGCTTCTCGGGCAGAAAATTCAACTGGCTTTGAGTGCCCTGCATGAAACCCTTGCCAGACAGACCACCGGAGCCCAGCGCAATCTTCGATTGAGTGATATGGTAGCCAGCGCCCAATGGATCGCGCTCCGGATCGAGGAACACTTCGATCCGGCGGCGCTGGTAGTCATGCAGCCGGGACCATACGATCGGCGCAGCCAGCACGCCACCTGCAATGCCACCGATGAAGTACAGGATGTTGACACCTGCAAGGAACATCAACGACAGGCCAACAGCTGCAAAAAGCACGGCCGTGCCGAGATCAGGCTGCTTCAACGTCAATACAACCGGCAGAACGATGGCGAGCAGTGGAAGGGCAACCCATAGTGGCCGCGACACACGTTCGCTTCCAAGCCACTGATAATAACGTGCCAACATGGCAACCAGTGCAACTTTCATGAGTTCCGCCGGTTGGAACGTCAAACCACCGACCGCCAACCAACGCTTCGCACCCAAGGCATCGGTTCCAGCTAAGGGAACGATCGCCAGTAGCAGCAACGCAATGGCGTACGCCGGATAGGCAAGCCCCATCCACAGCCGAAGCGGTGTCATGGCAATCGCCAGCACCATGCCGACGCATGCCACGAACCGAAATGCGTGTCGCTGACCCCACGGGCTGTATGATCCTCCCGCAACAGAATAGAGCGACGCCAAGCCAATACTGGCGATCAAACAGACTACGGCAAGCAGGGGCCAATTGACCCGAGCCAGCTTGCCACCAATAGTCTGGTGCTGATTGGCGATAGCGAACAAATTCATAGTGCCGTTCCTGATTTTGATGACGCTGCGCCCGCTGCTCCTGCAAAGTCAGGATAGGCGGCTTTCGATGAGGGATCGCGCCGCAGCAACTGCTCGACAATATCCCGGACCAAGGGCCCCGCCGTCGCTCCACCCCCGCCGCCATGTTCGACCACGACTGAGATGGCATACCGCGGCCGGTTGGCTGGAACATAGGCGACAAACAGCGCGTGATCGCGGTGTTGCCACTCAAGGTCGGACTGCGCACGGTCAGCGGATTGCCGCGACACCTGTGACGTACCCGTCTTGCCGGCCACCATCGCCCGGCCATCTTCGAGCTTCGCATTGGAGCCCGTGCCGCCTTCTTCGTTGATCACTGCAATCATTGCTCGCCGCACCGCATCGAGATTGGCAGGTTTCAACCCGAGCCCCGCAAAGATGGCAGGAACTGTTCCGGTATCTGGTCGGATGAATTGTGGAATGATACTCGCCCCGGAAGCTAGGCGGGCCGTCATGACCGCCAACTGCAGAGGTGTTGCCAGGACGTAGCCTTGACCGATCCCGGCCAACAGCGTCTCGCCTCCGAGCCAGGTGCGCCCGAAGCGTCCTACTTTCCAGGTCTGATCAGGTATGACGCCCGGCTTCTGTTGACTGAGCCCTGTCTCGAATACTTGGTCGAACCCCAGTCGGCGCGCCATGGCAGCGATCGCATCGATCCCGGCACGACGGGCAATTTCATAATAATAGCAATCACAGCTCTCACGTAACCCGCGGTGGAAATCAACCGCGCCGTGGCCAGACCGCTTCCAGCACCGGAAAGTCTGCCCCGCATACTCGGTGCGGCCGCTGCACTCAATCCTTTCGCTTAGACTGATGACGCCTGCTTCGAGGGCCGCAAGCGCCGTCACCATCTTGAACGTCGAGCCAGGTGGATACTGGCCGCGGATCGCGCGGTTTAGCATTGGATTATTATCAGCTTGGCGCAATTGGGCCCAATTGCGCCGAGTAAGGCCTTTTACCAAATCGCTGGGATCGTGCGTCGGCACCGACGCCATCGCCATTACTTCTCCTGTCACGGTGTCCAGTGCCACCGCAGCAGCCCGCCGTTCACTAGCCAGCCGCGCCATCACCGCCCGTTGCAATCCCGTATCGATCGTCAGCACGACATCGTCGCCACGACTTGCCTCGCTTTCGGCAAGTGTCCGCACGATGCGTCCCCGCGCATCAACTTCATGCTTTATCGAACCGCTGCGACCGCGCAACCGGTCCTCCATGCCGCGCTCAATGCCCGTGCGACCGATGCGGGCGCCCGGCAGTCTCAACACCGGATCATCGTCGAGCCCAACCCGGTCGACGTTGCCGACGTAGCCCACGACATGCCCCATCGCAGCACCACCCGGATAGAGACGCCGCGGATCCACCTCCACCTGCAGTCCCGGCAACTGCGACGCCAGCAAATTGATCTCAGCAACTTGATCGAACGTTAATTCATTGGCCACAATGATCGGCAGATGCGGCTGCTGACGGCGCCCGCGCGTTACGGCCCGCTCGATGTCATCTGGCGTAATTTCAACGATGCGCTGGAGCCGTCCCAATACCTCACGTATATTGCCTGCAAGCGACGGTGTGATAATTGCGCGGAAGCCTTCCTCATTAGTTGCAAGCACAGTACCAAACCGATCAAGAATACGTCCACGCATCGGCGCCAAGAGTTGCACATTGATACGATTTTCCTCAGCTAGCGGAGCATAATGCATTCCGTCAAGCACTTGTAATTGGTAGAGCTTGGCCGCGAGCACACCCAGGCCCACGACTTGCGCAGCGCCCACCAACACAGCACGTTTGGTAAAGCTCTGCCGTTCTCCATCGTCATCGTTCTGCGAGCCGAACATCAAATTACATCCCCCGCTTCAGCAGGCCATTTTCGGGCGACATCCACAAGCTGTTCAAAGGCCGGAAGATCAATCCTATAACTGGATAGGACAGAGCCGCGGCCAGTGTGCCACTGGCGAGCGGACGCCATTCGGCCAGCCCGACAAAGTAAATTGAGGCAATGATCCATTGCGCGACGCCAAGTAGACAAAGTGCAAGACAGAAGTACGCCCACCGCTGAAGCGGCGCGCCGAATGGAGTTTGCGGCAAGGCGCGGGCAAAAATATAGCCGACGAGGTATACCAGTGACCAGAACCCGAGTGGACCGTGCGTTAGAACGTCGGTTGTCAGCCCAGCAAGAAAAACGGCCCACTCCGGCATCAAGCCGGGGCGCCGGACCACCCAGAAATAAATCGCTGTAAAGGGTAGCAAAGGCAAGAAAAAGCGTGCTTCCGGTGGCAGCCCCCAAGGCAATGTTGCGAGCAGCGTCAGAACTGCAGTCGAGAGCACTGGTATCGTGTGCTGCACTTGAAACTGCGGCATGAACTATATTCCAACTCAATCGCCATTTGGTTTTGGAAAGGCTTATTCAAGGCACTCGCGACATCGGCTCCACCGGTAACTTCGGCACCCCAGTATTGCGCGCTGCTGCATCACGCCCACGCAAGGGCCTAACATCGTCGGCAAGGCTGAGCGTTGGGCTGTCATAGAGCAACACGCTGACGTACTCCAGGTTGTCGAGCCGCGCATGCGGGCTCACACGCAACCTTGGTCCGTCATCGATCACGGCGCCAATGCGCAATCCGCGCGGGTACAGGCCGCCAACGCCGGATGTATACACCTCATCACCGACTGCCACACGGGCTTCCGACGGCAAATACATCAGGCGCGGCGCTGGTCCGTTATCGCCCGTCAGCACGGCTCGGATCGCGTCACCTCCTACAAGTACAGGCACGCGACTATTGATATCGGTTACCAGCAGCAAACGTGCGGCTTCCTCGCCGGTCTCCAGTATGCGGCCTACAAGGCCGTTGGCATCTACTGCTGGATAGCCAGCCTTCAAACCATGTCGGCCACCCGCACCCAACATGGCGCTTCGCAAGAAAGGCCCACTGCTGTCGGCGACCACACGAGCCGTGATGAATGGCAAGCCAGGCTCTTCGACAACATTGGCCAGCCGACCAAGTTGCACGAACTTGCGCTCGGTCTCGCGGGCCCGCCACTCCCAGCCACGCAGCTTCTGGTTTTCGTCGCGCAGCCGCTCCAGTTCATTGAACATCTCAAAGTATGCCGACACGCGCTGCCCAACACGGCGAACGGGCTCCAGCGGTACCAGGGCTGCCTTCAGGGCCGGCGCCATGAGTTCGGCCATCTGCAACCGTAGCTCGGTAATATATCCATGCTGAAGACGACTGAGCACGAGTAAGGCAATCGACAGGAACACCAGCGCCGAGAGCAGCCCCTGACGCGCGCCGACACGACGAGCGATACCACCCTGCCGCGAATAAAGATCGGGCCGCAATTTAATCATCCGGCACACCCTATACTAGTCGGCATCACGGCTTTATCAGGAGATGTTCGCGCTTCGGCAGTCCCTGCAGAACAAGAGCCGTTCCTCTGACGACACACTGCATCGGCTCTTCGGGAACGGTGAATTTCACGCCCACACGTCGTTCCAGCTCCGCGTCAAGTTTGTGCAGCAGCGACCCACCGCCGGTGAGATAGATGCCGCGTTCACAGATGTCGGTCGAAACCTCGGGCGGTAAATCCTCCAGCGCTCGTTGTGTGAACTCGGCAATCAGCTCGATCGGATCCTCGAGCGCCTCGGCGACATCGTGCGGCCCAAGCACGATACTTTTAGGACGCCCCTGCCGCAGGTCCCGCCCCCGAATATGAATCTCAGACTCCCGTCCGTCCGGAGACATCATGGCGCTGCCCGCCTCAATCTTAATGCGCTCGGCATTGGCCTCGCCTATCAACAATTGATGTTTGCGGCGCACGTGCCGAATTATTGCCTCGTCCATGGCATTGCCGGCGCAGCGAAGCGACCGTGCCTGGACCACGCCACCAAGTGACAGCACTGCGATATCTGTAGTGCCGCCGCCGATATCGACGACCATCGAACCGGACGGCTCATCGACAGGCAGTCCAGCGCCAATCGAAGCCGCAACCGGTTCTTCAATCAGGTACACACGACGCGCTCCGGCCGACACGGCCGTCTCATAAACCGCGCGGCGCTCTACTGGGGTGGCACCCGCTGGAACGCAGATCAGAATACGGGGGCGACGAAAGCCCAGCATTGTCTTTGCGCGCTGAATGAACTGGCGCAGCATTTCCTCAGTAGCTATGAAATCGGCAATCACACCATCGCGCAGTGGACGAATGGTTTCGATTGATTCCGGCGTGCGGCCGACCATCAGCTTAGCTTTCTGTCCAACCGCCAGCACCTCACGCGTGCCGTGGCGTGACCGGATAGCGACCACTGACGGCTCATCAATGATCGTGCCACGCCCGATCACGTGCACAAGCGTATTAGCCGTTCCAAGATCGATCGCAATATCGTCTGAAAATGCGCCAGTAATCGCGGAAAGCATACGCACAATGCCCTTCAAGAGCCCGCCGGATGGGGCTTATACTAAACAAAGCCTTACCGGCACGGTAACCCCAGCGATCTTAGCAAAGAACATGCCGACGAGATTTGACCTGACGATGGCTCAACATAGATGCTGAGCTTGCGACCTGTAATAAATAATATCCCCGGTAGCGAACTTCGCCACCGGGGAATCAAACGTACCAAACGCTGTCGGCCGCCTACGATTAAACCCCGCCCAGCCGCTGACGTTCATCGGCCGCAATCTGTGGCGTCGTCTTCTGCTGGCGCTTGATCATCAGCTTGTTCAAGGCACCGATATAGGCTTTGGCGGATGCCACCAAAGTATCGGGATCAGCAGCCTTCGCGGTCACCGTCCGTCCCTCTTCCTGCAACCGCACCGAGACTTCCGCCTGTGCGTCAGTTCCCTGTGTCACGGCGTGGACCTGGTAAAGCTCCAAAACGGCGCGATGCGGGACCAGCTTATGGATTGCGTTAAAGGTCGCATCGACCGGACCATTGCCAGTCGCCTGTACGGTTTTTTCGGTGCCGTCAATGTCGAGCGTCAACGTCGCCGATTGCGGTCCCATCGTACCGGCGATGATGATCAGCGCGACTACCTTGGTGCGGTCAGTTGCGGTCGCGATCTCCTCATCGACCAATGCCTCGATATCCTCGTCGTAGATCAGTTTCTTGCGGTCGGCCAACGCCTTGAAGCGGGTGAACGCATCTTCCAAGGCATTTTCACCCAACTCGTAGCCCAACTCTTCCAGCTTATTGCGGAACGCTGCACGACCCGAATGCTTGCCCATCACCAACGACGTTTTCGACACTCCGACACTCTCTGGAGTCATGATCTCGTAGGTCTGAGTATGCTTCAGCATGCCATCCTGATGGATGCCACTCTCGTGCGCAAACGCATTCCGGCCAACAATCGCCTTATTATATTGCACGGGAAACGAGGTTGCCGCCGATACCAGTTTCGAGGCGCGGTTCAACATGGTTGTATCGACGCGACAATCGTAAGGCAGAACATCTGACCGTGTCTTGATTGCCATCACAATTTCCTCGAGCGCAGCGTTTCCTGCCCGCTCGCCAATGCCGTTCAAAGTACATTCGATTTGCCGCGCGCCGCCTTCGAGGCCGGCTAGCGAATTAGCGACTGCCATGCCCAAATCATTGTGGCAATGCACCGAGAATATCGCCTTGTCAGAGTTGACGACCCTCTCGCGCACGGTGCGAAATAATGAGCGGTACTCATCCGGTGTCGTATAGCCGACGGTATCGGGGATGTTGATGGTTGTCGCACCTGCTTTGATGGCGGCATCCACGCAACGACACAGGAAATCGAGTTCGGTGCGCGTCCCATCCTCGGCGGACCATTCCACATCGGCGACCCAGTTGCGGGCACGTGCGACCGAGGCAGTTACCATCGCCAATACTTCTTCCGGCTCCTTCTGAAGTTTGTATTTCATGTGCACCGGAGAGGTCGACAAAAAGGTATGAATCCGGGGCCGCGCCGCGGCCTTTACAGCTTCACCAGCGCGGTCAATGTCCTTCATCCCAGCGCGTGCAAGACCGGTGACGGTGGCGTTCTTGATGCGCTTGGCAATTGCGGACACTGCCTCAAAATCCCCGTCGGACGCGATTGGGAACCCGGCTTCGATGATGTCGACACCCATGGCCTCGAGCAAGTCGGCCACTTCGAGCTTTTCCTCAAAAGTCATGGTTGCGCCGGGGCACTGCTCGCCGTCGCGCAACGTCGTATCGAAGATGAAAACTCGGTCTCTGCCTAAAGCGGGTTTGGACTGGTTCGACATGGTGTGGAGGTATCCTGAGTTGGCGGCGCCATCTGGCTAGCCGGGTCTGATCCTTGAACCTTGGAGTAAGCATCCCCTGAGCGCCCGTCCCAGGTCGAAACCGGGACTGCCAATGCTCAGGGGCTGCTAAGGAGAAGGATGCCTGTGCACAGATCGGCTGCGGTCGCATCAGCGATCCGGCTTAGGCAGAACTGGTGAGACGGCGAGCGCATCTGACGGCTATTACTTTCCTGGAGCCGAGATCAAGCCCGACAACTCTACGACGATAAAGCCGGACCTTATCGGCGAAAGCAAGCAATTTTGGCAGTCACCTGCGTTAAATCGTGATCTCGCCTTTACAGACCCGCACTGCGCTGCCGCCAATCCGCACAGTTGTCAGTTTGCCCCCAAGCACTTCCATACCAAGCTCGATCTGACTTGGCCGCCCCATCTCGAAGCCTTGTTCGATGATCTGCTTGTGGCTGCCGTCACGCAGGGCATCAAAGTGGTGGACAACGCCCGCAAAAGCCGCCGCCGCAGACCCCGTCGCCGGGTCTTCAGCAACGCCTGCGCCGGGAAAAAAAACGCGGGCATGAAACGCGGCTGTGTTGTGGATCGTCTCACGGCAATAGAGCATCATGTTGCCGATCCTGCCCGAGCCAAACGCCTCCGCCCAGCGCGGCGCGTGGACCTCCGCCCGCGCGATGACAGCCAACGACGAAACGGGCAAAAAGTTGTAAGGAACACCGGCGCTAAAGGACGACGGTCGATGATTGGCGAAACCGATCTCGGACGGTTGAATGCCAACCGCTTCGGCCAGCAAGGCCGGGGCCAATGCTGTATTGATCTGCTCGGGCAGTTTCGGTGCATCAAACTCTGCAAAACCCGGCTGCCCTTCACGCAATTTCACACCTATGCGCACCGTGCCTATTTTTTCCTCAAGCACTACGATGGCATCCTGCTCGCCTGTCACGTGCGGCATTCGCAATTGCGCCAGCAAAATAGCGGTACCGACCGTCGGGTGCCCCGCAAACGGCAACTCTGTCGATGGCGTAAAAATTCGCACCTTTGCGGAGTGAGTCGGGTTCTCTGCGGACTGCACGAATACCGTTTCCGACACATTGAACTCACGCGCAATCGTCTGCATTGCAGCTGTATCCAGCTCGTCTGCCCCCAGCACCACGGCCAGAGGATTGCCAACGAACCGCACCGTAGTGAACACATCGAGAGTATAGAATTCGAGTTGCATCAACCTTTTCTCCAGCACAATGGAAAAGCGTTGCATCACTTAGCGGCAGTTGGGGCCAAGTACCAAGCGTGTATGACGGCACTGGCGAGCGCGGTTAGTGTCGAGGCAGCAGCGCTCTCGCCAGCACCCTGACATATCCAGGTGTTGGAGCTGCCATCGCATCGGCGAACGAGGCAATCATAGTTACATCATTGAGTTCCGCATCAGGCTCACTGCGCAGGTGTTGTCGGACGACTGCAGCAAGGTTTACTGCGTCAAGTGCAGAGCACCATTCGACGGCAATCGCGATCAACGCGCCACTACGGGCTATCAAATAGCCTGGCGTTCTAGCCCAGAGTGCAGCGTCAAGACCGGTCTCCTCGGTGACCTCGCGGGTGATACTGGCGTCGATATCTATGAAATTATCCGCACCTACATCCTTGACGTCAATGAATCCGCCGGGGCAATAGGCACGGCCTGAGTTCAGATTGCCCGGCCCCTGCACGCCCAGCAGCATCGCCCCATCGCTTGAACGAAGCACGGCGCTGCCGAACCCATCGTTGACGGTCGGATCGCCAAACCCATGATCCCGCCAATACAGGAAGCTCGCAAAGTCGGTGCGTGCATAGTCCGCCATAAACGTATCATCGGTCACACTATGACGCAGCATGATATGTACCCGGCCGTTGAAAAACGTCGGGGTATGCTCAAGCCGCTGCGCCCAATGGCCGATGATCGCTGCTTGATTCTGAATCGCAAAGCACCACGGCTCGTCTGTAACTCTAAGCCTGCACTCGGAGACCTTGATATGGGCTCCATCAGGCAGTCGATCACACACCTCATTCGGCATCAGCAGTCCCGTCCTACATATCCCACAGCTACTATAATCCGGGATATTCACGTTCTGGTAATCTTAACCATTCTTCAACACCTCTGCCGCAAGCATCGAATCGTGAGGGTGCAGGTTTTGCCCAAGCAGTCCTGTAGTGTGTTCCGCGTAGGGAAACGTCCATGTCAAATTCATCATCAGCGCGCTGGCGCTGCTTACTCACTGTTATTCGGCAAGGCTCAGCTACACTCTCCGCGGTTGCTATCAGTGGTTTTGCTGCACCTGCCTTCGCTGCCGACTTCGGTCGGTCATACACTTCGCCGATAGAATCCCGGCGACCCATCGATCAATCTCGACGCACCTCGGAACCACTTCCGCTTTATCGCCCACAAATCTGGGAAGGCCTGTATTTCGGTGGCAACCTCGGCGCCGATTTTGGATCAAGTGGCAGTGCTAGCTCCACCGGCTTCACGGGTGGGTTACACGTCGGCTACAATTGGCAGGTTGGCAGTTTTGTCACCGGCATGGAAATTGATGGCAGCTTGAAATCGGCTGACCCTGCCCGCGCCACAAGCGGTGCGTTTACAGCAGACGGACAGCAAGACTGGCTGACCAGCATGCGTTTGCGTCTTGGCTACGCAGCAGGTGGTACACTGTTCTATCTCACAGGCGGCTATGCCGTGGGTAACCTCGATGTCGGCCTCACCGGTCCGGGCTATAGCGCCCGCATCAACGAAACAATCAGTGGATATGCGTTGGGCGGCGGCATCGAGATGAAATTCGCCCCCAACGTCAGCGGACGCCTCGAAGCAATCCACTACGGTTTTGGCGAAAAAGACTTCCGTTTCTCTGCTGGCACCGTCCGCGCCGATGCGGAATTCACCACTGTTCGGGTCGGCTTGACATGGCACTTCAATTAGCCGTCCATCGCCGATGATTTATGCTCGAATTACCGGAAACATCGAGACAAGTTAATTGAACGGGTACTGGCTTGTCACCCCACAAGCGCCGCAGTTGCTTCACATTCGCTCCACAATCTGGGTGCGAACTGTGTCCATCGACATTGGTTGCTGGGCCGCAGAAATTGCAACACCCATAGCCGCGTAGCGGCCCGCACCTCACTGCAATGCAAATCGGGAGCAATCTACTAGATCTTTGGAAGATCGGCCGGGCGGTATCCCCGATCCGCCTTAGTGATTGATTTGAGTGAGGCAACCAGCGCCAACGCTACCTTGAGCGTCAGCGTGGCCTTGGCCAAATCATCCTTGGCTTGGCTTTCGACACGCGTTCGTGTCGGGGTCGAGACGGGTGACGGAGAACCCCCGCTTCTCCGTCACCCAGAATTCCTACCTCGATGATGTGCGCAATCCCGCACGTTGCCCGCGCCATCGAGTACGCTGCCGGAAGGCCCTTTCATCCGTCGCCGCCACACCTCCCTCCCCGACGCGACGAATGATGGGTCCTCCGGCAGCGCTTTATTGAATACCTGTGCAGATACCCTTCCGAGTGGCTGAGCCATCGGACGAGGGTACGCCCGTCGGCGCCCCGCTGAAATGAACGCACAGTGAATGGTGCTGTCAGGGTAGGTTTAGCGGGTCAACACCAAGAGACCTTGGAACCTCCCAACCTACGTCACCGCGCGGGTGTCATATTGATCTTGCGCACCAATGAGGGCGCTCGAACAATGGATAGCACTCAAATGAAAACGACCATGACCGCCGTCGCTCTTGTCCTGGCGCTCGGATCGTCCGCTTACGCTCAGGAAATCAAGCCGTCGGCTGCACCGTCCGCCCCGATTGCAAAGCCAGCTGAAGCAGCAGCAAAGCCTGTGATTGCCCCGGAAACGATGCAGAAGGTTGGCGCGCCGGTTGCTCCGGCTACCGTCCCGTCGGCAACGGTTGCTCCGAAGGTAGAAATGAAACCTGAAGTGAAGACCGTGACCCCCGCTGTCGCACCGAAGGTCGAAGTGAAGCCTGAAGTGAAAGCTGCTATCCCGGCCGTAACCACCCCGGCTGTCGTTGCACCGAAGCCTGCTGCTGCAGCTCCTGCTGCGGCAACTGCTCCGGTCGCAGCCAAGGTTGAAACCAAGCCTGCAACAACCACGGCTGCTCCTGCCACCACGACGCCAGTTGCACCTAAAGCCGCTGCTTCGGGCACCACAGCCCCGACCGTTGTAGTCAAATAAGTCTTTCGGTAAACCTTGATCGCTCGACTTGCCCCCGGCACCCTTGGTGTCGGGGGTTTTTCGATCAGGTACGCACCGTGTTCGCCAGCATCCACTGATAGGTGGTTTGGATACCATCTTCGAGCGGTGTGCGCGCCGACCAGCCCAAACGGGTCAAACGAGAGACATCGAGTAACTTGCGCGGCGTGCCGTCCGGTTTCGTCAAATCAAGAGTGAGCGTGCCCTCGAAGCCCACAACGCGCATAATCAGCCGTGCGAGCTCAGCGATTGGCAGGTCAACGCCCACGCCAACGTTGATGGGTTCCGCTGCGTCATAGTGCTGCAAAAGAAATACCAGCGCGTCTGCCAAATCATCGACATGCAGGAACTCCCGCCTAGGCGTGCCGGTACCCCAAAGCCCCATATGAGAGGCGCCCGACCGTTTAGCCTGATGAGCCTTCATCAGTAACGCCGGCAGCACATGACTTGACGCCAGATCGAAGTTGTCGCCAGGACCGTAGAGGTTGGTCGGCATGGCGGAGATAAAGTTCGCACCATATTGCCGCCGGTAGGCTTGGCACATCCTGATCCCCGCGATCTTGGCGATGGCGTACCACTCGTTGGTTGGCTCTAGCGGTCCGCTCAACAACGAGTCCTCGCTGATGGGTTGGGCGGCAAACTTCGGATACACACAACTCGACCCCAGAAACAGCAGTTTGCCAACGCCCGACGTATGGCTCGCGTGGATAACGTTGGCCTGAATGACAAGGTTTTCGTGAATGAACTCAGCCGACCAGGTATCGTTGGCCAGTATGCCGCCAACCTTGGCTGCCGCCAGCACAACGACGTCAGGCCGGTTGGTCGACATCCACGCCTCGACGGCTGCCTGGCGGGTGAGGTCAAGCATGCTGCGCTCCGCAGTCAGTATCGAGCAGCCCTCGGTCGCCAGTCGGCGTACGACAGCCGACCCCACCATGCCGCGATGCCCCGCGACCCAAATGCGTTTGCCTTCGAGGCGAATAGCGTCGCTCATAACGTGCCCACCGAATTGCGTTTCAGTGCAGCCATATCGGCAGCAACCATGTCCCTGACGAGTTCGGGAAACGTTGTTGTATGTCGCCAGCCAAGCACATCGTGCGCTTTCGACGGATCGCCAAGCAGAGTATCAACCTCTGTCGGCCGGAAATAACTCGGATCGACCTCGATCAACGCCGCGCCCGTCTTAGCATCATAGCCCTTTTCGTCCACACCCTTGCCGCGCCACTGAATTTTGCGTCCTGCTTCCGCGAACGCCAATTCGACAAACTCGCGTACCGCGTGCGCTTCGCCGGTCGCGAGAACAAAGTCGTCGGCCTGCGCTTGCTGTACGATCCGCCACATGCCCTCTACATAGTCCCGGGCATGTCCCCAGTCGCGCTTGGCATCGAGATTACCGAGATAAAGCCGCTCCTGCCGCCCCATGGCGATGGCCGCCACGGCGCGAGTGATCTTGCGGGTCACAAAGGTCTCTCCGCGCAGCGGACTCTCGTGATTGAATAGGATGCCGTTCGACGCGTGCATGCCATAGGCTTCACGATAATTAACTGTGATCCAATAGGCGTAGAGTTTGGCGGCAGCATACGGACTGCGCGGATAAAATGGCGTTGTCTCGCGCTGCGGTGTTTCCTGCACCTTGCCATAAAGTTCAGACGTGGAGGCCTGGTAAAACCGGGTCGTGGCCGAAAGCCCCAGAATGCGAATGGCTTCCAGCAAGCGCAGCGTGCCAACGGCATCGGAATTGGCGGTGTACTCTGGTGTCTCGAAACTAACGGCGACGTGGCTTTGGGCCGCGAGGTTATAGATCTCGGTCGGCTGAGTTTCCTGGACTATGCGGATGAGGTTGGTTGCATCCGTCATGTCACCGTAGTGCATGAAGAAGCGCACATTCTGTTCATGCGGATCGACGTAAAGGTGATCGATCCGGGCGGTGTTAATCAGCGACGAGCGCCGCTTGACCCCATGTACGATATAACCCTTAGCCAGCAGCAATTCGGCGAGATACGCTCCGTCCTGACCAGTGATGCCCGTAATCAGGGCGACGTTTTGAGACATGAGCGTCAAAATCCTTGCAACTGACCTGGGCGGCACGGCCATTTCCCCCAACCGCGTTAAGGGTACTAGCCGACGCCGAACCTTTCTGCTACCCAGCGCGTCTTACCGTCGTCATCCGTGGTAGCTCAGCGGTAGAGCAATCGACTGTTAATCGATCGGTCGTAGGTTCGAACCCTACCCACGGAGCCACTGTTTTTCTATGCAAATCAATGTCTTAGACAAAAAGTTTTTGGCACATTTGGCACAATATTTGGCACATGAGCCAGTGCTTCCCCTCTTCCAAATTTATGGACAAGTTTTCATAGCACGCCAAGAGAATGGTAGTACCGTTCCTCCATGGCCCAGCGCCTCCCCCCTCGGTAACACCGTTCCTCCATGGCGTCCCTGCACCCCGATCGAGCAATCCATCTCGATGGCGGAACAGTCTCTCGGGGACGGTGGGTGGTCGGGCCGGACTTCTTGCTTTAAGGCGGGGAGGCACGGCTCTAC
>JANNRP010000496.1:0-2358 GCA_031401535.1 Hyphomicrobiaceae bacterium
CTCGTCGACACCTTCGGGTTTGAGCTGCTGCCAACTGCGCTCGGCGATGTTGAGCCCGGCATTGTTAACGACGATATCGAGCCGCCCGTAGGCAGCCTTGATCCGGCCAACGATGCCTGAGGCTGTGTCTCGTTTCATCAGGTCGCCCGCCTCGATGCGTGCTGCGCCGCCAGCCGCTGTGATGTGGGCTGCAACCTTTGCTAGCAGTTCGACGCGACGGCCTGTCAAAACGACGATGGCGCCAACCTGGGCCAGCGCGATGGCCGCTGCCTCGCCGATGCCGCTGCCCGCGCCCGTCACCCAGGCAACTGTCGCTTTGAGGTCTCGCATTGGGTCTCTCCCTTGGAGGGTGTGCGGCGGCATTGCGCTCATTCCGCTTGCCGAATGAAAATCAATACCTAAGTTGAAGGGTAAGTGTCACACAGCGTCGGCTGGTCGGGTAGTAGCTTGCACGCCGGTTTCTGCCGGAAAGGCAGGGCCGAGCTCCGGTATGGAAGGTTGTAACATCATGATCAAACGAGCAATCAAGTCTATTGGTCTGCCAGCGATCGCGGCCATGCTAACGTCCGGTGCAGCAGTCGCCCATCACGGATGGGGCAGCTATGATGCAGCCAAGGCTGTCACCATTGCTGGCCCGATTGTGACGTCGGTCTACGAGAATCCGCACGCAACGATCACGGTGAAGGCCGCCGACAAGGTATGGACGGTGACGCTGGCGCCAACGTCGCGGATGACCAATAGGGGCGCACTTTCCGACTGGATAGGGGTGGGCAAGGCCGTGACGGCCGTTGGTTACCCGTCAAACGTGACGCCAGACGAGATGCGGGCCGAGCGGATTACTGTGGATGGCAAAACCGTCGAGCTGAGGTGATGCTGGCGGACGCGCCGCAGATATTCATTGAGCTCGAGCAGTCGGGCCTGGGCCACACGATCAGGTCGCTGCCGTGGGCCTATCCGTCAGCCAACATATTGCACATCACATCGCTTGTGGTGTTCGCGGGCGCCGTTGCAATTATGGACGCGCGGCTGTTGGGCGCGTTCTCAGACACGCGCCCAGGCGCCGTCATCGGCCCGGTCCGCAAACTCGCAATCGCGGCCCTGTGTGTTCAAGTGGCAAGCGGCTTGGTGCTATTTATCGCCGAGGCGAGCCACCTCGTGATGAACTGGGTATTCTTGACGAAAGTGTTCTTGATCGCTGTCGGCGTGGCAAATGCCTTGATGGTCTATCGTCTTGCCGCGCCTGTGATTGCGAATGCCGCCGCTGGTGAAAAACTGCCGTCTGCCGTGCGGTTGTCAGCTGCAATTTCCATTGGCGTGTGGGTCGCGGTGGCAACCCTCGGTCGGTTGATCGCCTACGTTTGAGCCCGAGTAGTCCAATGAGCCATGAGGTCTGATACGGCAACACCGTCGATTGTCATGCCGTCCAGTTTGCAATCTCCCTTGATAGCCCAGCCTCGCATCACAACTTTGCGAGATCGTATTCGGACACAACGGTGCGGCGTTGTCCAGATGGCTGAAACTGCCTAACGTTCAAATGCTTTGGCGAAGGCCATCAATGACAGCACCGGGAGAAACCGCATGACGCTCCGCGAACAGCTCGACGCCTTTCGCGCAGAATGGACCGCGAAGGCGCCTGAAGGGCGTGCGGCGCTATATCAAGCAAAGATTGACGAACTGCGCGCCAGTGGCGTGCTCGAACGAGCGCTGAAACCAGGTGTGGTCGCGCCAGCGTTCGAGCTTCCAGACGCCGGTGGCACGCTGGTTGAGTCTGCAAAGCTGCTGGCGACAGGGCCGGTCATCGTCACGTTTTATCGTGGCGGCTGGTGCCCGTATTGCAATCTGCAGCTGCGTGCCTATCAGTCCGTGCTGACCGAAATTGCCAAGCACGGCGCGCAACTCGTGGCCATTTCTCCACAATTGCCGGACGGGTCGCTCTCGACGGCTAAGGTCAACGCGCTGTCATTTTACGTGCTGAGTGATGTCGGCAATGTCACCGCGCGAAATTTTGGGGTGGTATACGCACTGCCCGAAGAGTTGCGTCAGGCGTTGTCGTCGGTTGGCAAAGCGCTGACAGGCATCAACGGCGACGACACCTGGCAACTGCCGGTGCCGGCGACGTTCATCATCAGGCGCGATGGGCGGGTGACGTTTGCCCATGTCGACGTCGACTACCGCCTGCGGCTCGAACCGCAGGATCTGATCGCCAGTCTCGCAAAGCTCGGCGCTTAGTAATTATCTCGCGGTCCAGCCTCCATCGGCGAACAGTGTCGATCCGGTGCAGAACGAGGCATCGTCGCTGGCGAGGAACAACACGGCGTTGGCGATTTCGGTGGGGGTGCCGAGCCGCATCATCGGTTG
>JANNRP010000497.1:0-5478 GCA_031401535.1 Hyphomicrobiaceae bacterium
AGGAATTCTTCGTTATCGGTACTGAATCCGCGTTTGGCGATGCGTTGCAGATCACGGCGCAGTTCTGCATGACCGACAATCGTGTTTGGGGCACATGACGGCATAGGAAGAGTTGCTAGCACGCGCTCGCGCATGTCATCCGGCATAAACGATAAGAACAGCTTGCCGCTGGCCGTACAATGTACAGGGACGCGTGAGCCTGGCTCAAGTGCCAAGCGAAGCGGCCATTTGGTTTCAACACGATCGAGATAGAGCACTTCCGTCCCGGCGAGGGCTGTTAGATTGCACGTCTCACCGATGGCGTCGACGAGATCAGACATGATGACGTGGCGCGTGCTCATCGGGCCGCTTGCCCGCACGATATCAAGACCAAGTCGCATGAGCCGAACGCCGATCGTATAGCGGCGCGAGCTCGCGTCGCGGACCAGGAAGCCCTGTTCCTCCATCCGCTGGCACAATCGAAATGCAGTTGCGGCTGGTATGCCATGCGTCGCCGATATTTCTTTCAAAGACGCGGGGCGCCCAAGCACCGCCAGCGCTTCCAGCAATAGCAGCGCGCGTTCCATTGCTGGCCGCACTTGCTTGCTCGCTGCTTTGAGTTGGCGGTGCGACGCTTGATTTGAACTCTTGACCACGTCATCCGTCCTTGCCCCACGACCGGCGCCGCGCACCGAGATCAGCAGGAGTTTCATAAACGTCCCGTACAACGGAATATTTACATCTAATCTTTGATTGACGCCACTCGGTGGCACATGCCCATATGGTCGCAACAACAAATAAGTAATTCGTGTCCTGGGGAGGACGCAGCGGATGTCGATCCCGCTTGCAGACCTTATTATTGTCGGTGCAGGATCTGCAGGTTGCGTCCTTGCGAACCGCCTGTCCGAAGGCGGGCGGTACAAAGTCGTTCTGGTGGAAGCGGGACCGCGCGACACCAACCCCTGGATCCATTTGCCGATCGGCTACGGCAAGACCATGTGGGACAAACGGATCAATTGGGCATTCTACACCGAACCCGATCCGAACATGAACAATCGGCGGATATACTGGCCGCGCGGCAAGGTTCTTGGTGGCAGCAGTTCCATCAATGGCCTGATTGCTATACGTGGCCAGCGGCAAGATTACGATCATTGGGAGAAGCTGGGAAATCTTGGATGGTCATGGCAAAGCGTACTTCCCTATTTCCGTAAACTCGAAAGCAATTCGGATCACGCAGCCGACCAGTCCCATGGCACACACGGCCCTTTACCAGTCAGTGGCATAAGACCAAAACATGAGCTGATCGAAGCAGCAATCAGTGCCGCCGAGAAGCTTGGCGTGCCGCGCACTCTAGATTTCAATGGCACCGATCAGGCTGGCGTCGGCTATTATCAGCTAACCACGCGCAATGGTCTGCGCATGAGTGCGGCCAGCGCCTATCTCACCCCCGCTCGCCGACGTTCCAATCTGGAGATCATTTCAGGCGCACATGCAACCGGCATCATCTTTGAGGGCCTAAAGGCTATTGGCGTCCGCTATCGTCGTGATGGTATAGACCGGGAAGTGCGGGCGCATCGCGGTGTTGTCCTTTCAGCCGGCGCGCTACAGTCACCGCAACTTTTGATGCTGTCGGGCATCGGACCGGCTGCGGAATTGCAGAAACACGATATCCCCGTTCTGGTCGATCGTCGCACCGTCGGTGAGAACCTGCAGGATCATCTGCAGGTTCGACAGATATTCAGGTGCTCAAAGCCGATCACGACCAATGATGAGCTGAATTCTGTGTTAGGACGGGTCAAAATCGGCCTCCAGTGGCTACTGTTCCGCACTGGCCCGCTGGCAGTCGGGATCAATCAGGGTGGGCTTTTCACAACCGTGCACCCTGGCGAGAGCGCGACACCCGACATACAGTTCCACATCGCGACCTTGAGCGCGGATATGGCAGGCGCAAAGCCGCACCCATTCTCCGGGTTTACCCTGTCTGTATGCCAGCTGCGCCCGACCAGTCGCGGTTCCGTCAAGCTCGCTTCGGCAAATCCTCTGGATGCGCCGTTGTTGTTTGCCAATTATCTCGATACCGACACGGATCGCCGTTGCATCACCGCAGGCATCGCTTTTGGCCGCAAACTTGCCGCTACCGCGCCCCTCTCGGACTACGTTGCCGAAGAGTTATTACCGGGACCACACGTTGTCGATGACGCGGGGCTCCTTGAGTTCGCTCGCAACAATGGTGCGACGATCTTCCATCCCTCAGGCACCTGCCGGATGGGTTCCGATGCAGATGCGGTGGTCGATCCGCGGCTCAAGGTGAGGGGCGTCGAATGTTTGTGGGTCGTTGACTGCTCGATCATGCCGACTCTCGTCTCCGGCAACACAAATTTGCCGGCGATCATGATCGCGGAAAAAGCGTCGGACATGATCAAGGAGGATATCCACCAGCAAACGCACGGCGCAACCAAACGTGGTGTGATCCAACACATCCAACGCGAATCAAGCGGCATGACGGTCTGAACGCCCTGTCGCCCGATAGATTGACGATCGAAGCAACCGAGGAGGAAGCCAGATGTTTCGAGGATTACTAAAAGCACTCGCCATTGGAGCGGTCGCGCTCAGCGTCACGACAGGCGCGTGGGCGCAACAGAAGATCCGCATGCAAACAGCCGTGCCGTCGGCATCGATCTACTTCGAACTGCTGAAGCGTTATGCGGACCGAGTCGACAAGATGTCGGGAGGTAAGCTGAAGATCGAAGTGCTGCCCGATGGGGCCATCGTACCGGCCTTCGAGATTCTGGATGCCGTGGATAAGGGTATCGTTGAGGCCGGCTACGCCTGGACGCATTACTGGTCCGGCAAGCACCCAGCTGCCGGCCTGTTCTCGAACCCCATGGCAGGTGCCGGTGTGGGGCTCGACCAGCTTTCGCACGTCGCCTGGCTGTATGAGGGTGGCGGCAACAAGCTGCTGGAGAAGCTCTATACAGATGTTCTTAAGCTGAAGATTGTCGCGCATATGGTGCAACCGATGGGCCCCGATCCCCTCGGTTGGTTCAAGCGTCCGATCAAGGACGTCGCTGACTTCAAGACCATGAAGTATCGCTCACCGCCAGGCATCACCGGTGAAATCTTCAAGGAAATGGGCATCGCGGCTGTCGCCATGCCTGGTGGTGAAATCGTGCCGGCTGCAGAGCGTGGCACCATCGTCGCTGCCGAATGGATCGGCCCGGCTGACGACCGCAATCTCGGCCTGCATACGGTATGGAAGAATTACTATCTACAGGGCCTGCACCAATCGACGGATGTTGGCGAAATCCTCTGGAACAGAGACTGGTACAACAAGCTTCCGCCAGAGCAAAAGGCAATCCTGGAGGCAGCGTCGATGGCCTCGATCGGTGAGACTTACACCTTCAACGTATGGCGCAATGCCCAAGCAATTGTCGAACTGCGTGAAAAACATGGCGTGCAGATCCTCGATACGCCCAAGGAGTTTTTCCCGGAGTTCATCAAAGCAACGAACACCGTCTTGGAACGTTACGCGGCCAAGGATGCGTTCTTCAAAGAAGTACTGGACAGCCAGCGCAACTTTGCCAAGACCGTCGTGCCTTACTGGACAAAGATCAACGACCTCTACTCGCAGCTTGGGAACGCCGCGCTTGAGAAAAAGTGAACGGAATGTCGTGACGCCGCCAGGACCGCAGAGAGGTTCTGGCGGCGTTGTTGACTAGCTATGATCCATAATAATCGGGGGAATGTGCATGGCACAGGCTGTTCAAGCCGAGCCGCCAGAGCCAGCCATAGCACGCCTGATCCATCGTATCGATCGGGTGGCGCTCACATCTGGATGGCTCGTCAGTTGGCTTATCGTACCGATGGTCATGGCGCTCGTCTACGAGGTCACCGCCCGTTATTTTTTCAACGCGCCGACGATCTGGGCCTATGACGTCACGTTCATCACATATGGAACGTTCTTCATGCTCGGCTCGGCGTATACGCTACAGCGCGCCGGTCACATCCGCACGGACAGCTACTACAGCACATGGTCGCCACAACGGCAGGGGTTCACGGATGCGGTCTGTTACCTGCTGTTCTTCTTCCCTCCTCTGCTCGTCTTCCTTGCCGTCACATGGGACTACTTCTGGGTTGCCCTGATGCGTGACGAACGCAGCGTGACCTCACCGTGGTTGCCGCGCATCTGGCCGCTGAAAGCCGTCATGCCAGCCACTTGCATTCTTCTATTGATCCAAGGCACGGCCGAACTGCTGCGCTCGATCCACGCTTGGAAAGTCGGCGTCTGGATTCCGCGCGTCAATCCGACGTCAGCGACCGACAGGCTTGAGGAGAAGCCCAGTGTTTGAAGCTCTTGACATCTCCAATGAAATGGTCGGCCTTTTGTCACTGGTCATACTGTTCGGTGCCATCTTCATTGGTTTTCCCATCTCATTCACGCTGATCGCGGTAGCGCTCGGCGTCGGCTGGCTCGCACTCGGTCCAATCGCCATCCATCTGATGACGCTGCAGTTCTTCTCGGTGATGAAGGAGACATCCCTCGCATCGGTGCCGTTCTTCTTGTTCATGGGTTATCTGCTCGAACAGTCAGGACTGATGGAGAAGCTGTTTCGCGGCGTTCAACAGTTGCTCGCCAACGTGAAGGGCTCGCTCTATATCGCTGTTCTCGTCACGGCGACGATCTTTGCGGCGGCCACCGGCATCGTCGGCTCGTCGGTGACGCTGCTCGGTGTGATGGCTGCCCCCTCGATGATCCGCTCTGGCTACGATGTGCGCCTGTCCGCTGGCAGTATTGCGGCCGGTGGCACGCTCGGAATTCTTATTCCTCCGTCTGTAATGCTCATTGTAATGGGCCCGGTCGTCGGCGTGCCAGCGACAACGTTATTTCTGGCAGCCGTTGTTCCGGGCCTGATGCTCTCTGCGCTCTACATTATCTATTGTCTCGGCCGCTGCTATCTCGATCCCTCACTTGGACCGCCGTTGCCGATGGAGGAACGCGCGGAAAGCAAATTGGCAGTGCTTAAGGAGCTAGCGGTCGGTGTGATCCCGGTGATCGTCGTCATCCTCGGCACGCTAGGGGTCATCCTCGCCGGCATCGCGACCCCCACGGATGCTGGCGCCGTCGGCGCATTCGTCGTCTTCTTATTGACGCTGACAACACGCACCATGACCTGGCCGAAGTTCAAGAAGGCCATGCTTGCGACCCTCGAAGTGTCGTGCATGATATTGTTGCTGGTTGCTGCGTCCAACTACTTCGGCGCGGTCTTCGCACGTCTGGGCACGGCAAATATGATCGCCGATTGGCTGGTTACGCTGCCATTCCCTCCGACGGTCATGCTCATTCTAATTCTGGCGTTAATCTTTGTACTTGGTTGGCCCCTGGAATGGGTTCCGATCGTGCTGATAGTCGTGCCGATCATGCTGCCGCTCGTACAAAAGCTCGGCATTGATCTCGTCTGGTTCTGCACGCTGGTTGCGGTTTGCCTGCAGACCGCGTGG
>JANNRP010000498.1:0-5029 GCA_031401535.1 Hyphomicrobiaceae bacterium
TGTGGACATGAAGTCCGGCGCCCCCGCATTCGGTACGCCAGAATACATGAAGGCGCAGTTCGTCGGAGGCCAGCTGGCGCGGCGCTACAATCTCCCCTACCGCACATCAAACACGTGTGCGGCCAACACTGTCGACGCACAGGCCGCCTGGGAAAGCGTGTTCTCGCTGTGGGGCGCAATCATGGGCGGCGGCAACTTCGTTCTGCATTCTGCCGGTTGGATGGAAGGCGGGCTCACCGCGTCATTCGAAAAAACCATCGTCGACATTGACTTGTTGCAGATGGTCGCTGAATTCTTGGAGCCACTCGATGTGTCGGTGGATGCACTCGCGCTTGACGCCATGCGCGAGGTCGGTCCGGGCGGGCATTACTTCGGCGCAGCACACACGCAGGCGCGATACCAGACAGCCTTCTACGCACCGCTGCTGTCCGACTGGCGAAACTTCGAAAGCTGGCGCGAGGCCGGATCAACGACCGCAATGCAAAAGGCAAATGCCGTATGGAAGGACACGCTCGCCCGCTACGAGCGCCCGCCGATGGATGCCGCCATCGAAGCCGAACTCGATGCGTTCGTTGCGCGGCGAAAGGCCGAGGGCGGGGTCAAGACCGATTTTTGATTTAGATCCAACGATCCCGGCTGGAATTCATTCGTCGTGGCCGGATATTACCATGCCCGATGTAATACCTTCAATTTGTTGCCACTTTTGAGCGCTCTTAGTAGTTGGTGAGTAGCGTTGATTCGGCAGTTTCGACGCTGAATCGTTAGTCTCCCAGCGGGGGCATGGGACTCGTCACAAGTTCTGCGTGCACCAGAGCGATCAACGCTCTCAATTGCAATCCATGCGGAAAGGTTCACGCCATGGAGCCCTTTATCATCGTCATGATTACACTGCTTGCGCTTCCGAACGGCGACAACGGCGTGCATCTCAAACCATTCAGTACGGCCGCCGCTTGTATCGAGGCAGCCGGAATCGAGGTTACCGACCCGTTCGTCGCACACGTCGAGTGCTCGGAACTGATCAACGGAAATCTGACGCTTAGCTTCAAGCGTAGCGAGGACAAATCGGCACTGCTGGACGGGTTCCAATCACATTAAGACCTGTCACTTCAACACCACGCGCCCCTCAGGCTTCACATCGATCTTGTCGAGCTTGCGAGCGTAGACCATCACGTCGTTGGCAATCAGCTTGGCGTCTTCCACGCGGGTCACGAGGCGCGCAGTTTTGAACATTGTAAAACCATCGCCGCCGCGTTGGAAGAAATCACTCGACGCCACGGTGTAAAGCTTGGTGTCACTCAAGGCCTGTCCTCCGACCGTCACAACCGTCACGCGAGTGCCGGACGGCTTGGATAGGTCCGCCTCGACGGTCATTCCCGAATAGTGCAGAAAGCTGCCAGCGGCAGTTGGTGATTTGGCGACCCCGATTTCGGCCATCTGACGGATCTCGGCACCCATTAACTCGAACACCAGTGTCAGATTGCCGAACGGCAGCTCCGATATGACATCACGACGCGTCAGCGCGTGCCCGACAGGATAGACTTTGCCGCCACGAATACCGCCACCGTTCATGACAGCGATGTCGGCGCCACTGGCTTGGCGTACAGCATCGGTGATGAGGTTTCCGATCGATGCTTCGACCGTGCGCACGGTGGCGTTGCGGCTATCGAGCGGCGCCAGCAAAGTTGCCACGGGCACATCAAGTTCGCGGGACAGCTCCGCCTCATAGGCCTTTACGACGCTCGATATATCCGCGTCGGGCGTCACGTTGGCGCTGTCGAGGAGGCGGAAATGAGGGCGCCAGGTCACACTGCGCACGCCGCCCTTGTCCGTGACGTCGATCGTCAGATCTAGCGCGACGACGTTGAGCGCATCCTGACCCGCTTCGGCCATCACTGACTTGCCGTCATACATCATGCGCAAATCGTGATCGTCCCCACTGAGCACGATATCGACCACCCGGCTGTCGTACAGCTCGAAGTCGATTTCACGGGCCGCATGAACGACCGCAACGACGAGATCAGCGCCGGCCGCACGCAGGAGCTTGGCCTGTTCTTTCACCGTTGCAACGACGGCCGTGATCTTGAGGTCTTCAGGGTTCGACTTCTTGTAACTATCCTCAGCAGTTGCACCAACGAAGCCAATCTTTGCGGTTCCAACCGTGATGATCTTGGTATCAGCATGCCCCGGCAGTAACTTACCGTCAGGGCCACGCAGATTGGCCGCCAGCACCGGAAAACGCGCCTCGCTCATACGCTTCAAATAAACATCGCGGCCAAAGTCGAATTCGTGGTTGCCCGGTACAAAAATGTCCGGAGCAATTCGATTGGTGATATCGACGACGTGGCGCCCTTGATCAAAGCCGCACAGCAGGCACGGCGAAAAGGCATCGCCTGCATGGATGACAAGGACATTGCTGCTCGCTGCACGCTCGGCCTTTACGACGGCGCCCAAGCGGGCGTAGCCCCCGCGCCCCTCGGACTCTGCCATTTTATAGATGTCACTCGTCAGCAGAATGGTTGACTTGACCGTTTCGGCTGCGACCGGGGCAGCCGTCGCCACTAGCAGCAGCAGCCCGACGAGCGGAACAATCCGCTTAGCGTTGTTGCCTGTCACGTTTGCTCGGTCCCCATGCTATCCCTTTATCCCAAATCCCAATGTAACGCTTGCTTCGCCAAGGTGAAACCTACTTTTGGGTCGCATCCTCGCCACAAGAATTTCGTTCACAAGGTCGATCGAGTTGCTATCGTTGATCTGATTGACGTGCGCACGCGAGGACACCATGGGTAAGTCGGCACTCCAACAGTTGAATAACGGCAGCATGCCCAAGATGGTGCGCTGGTACGATCCACGCCTGCTGCTGCGCGTCGGCATCCGTACCATGGTGTCGTCAGTTTTTGGACAATATGCCGATCAGAGACTGATTCAGGCGGCGACTGATCCCGCAAGCGGGCACGACCTCATTGCGCGCTACGACTACAGCGATCCTCGGTGCCCGGAACCTGCTCGCCGCGTAGCGTTCGACGATGCCGGCGCCTTCTGGGTCGACTATATCTGCGACGTTGGCGATGGGTTCGAGTCGACCTACGCGATGGCATACCTGCTGGCGCAGGAGCGTTTGGAGTTCAAGAACGTTCCACAACTGCCTCATGGCGACATTCTCATCATGGGCGGCGACCAGTGCTATCCACAGGCGACACGCGAAGAATATCGCAAGCGACTGCAACAGCCCTACGGCATGGCACTGAGCGAGACCGGCCCAAAACGCAAGCTATTCGCGATTCCTGGCAACCATGACTGGTATGACGGTCTGCAAGCCTTCGACAGTCTGTTCTGCTCATCTCGTGACAAGTCATCCGAGACCAAGGGCAACCTAATCGGCGGATGGCAGTGCCAGCAACATCGCAGTTATTGGGCATTGCGGCTGCCGCACAAATGGTGGATCTGGGGCGCTGACATCCAATTTTCGAAGTATCTCGATGCAAGCCAGGTGAACTATTTCTCGGCCGTTGCCGCCGAGATGGGGCCTGACGACAAGATCATCATATGCATGGCCGAGCCATCCTGGATGCTGGCTGACTTCCAAGGTCTCGACGAGGAAGAAAACTTCTTCAAAATCACGGCCATCGCGCGAGAGCGCGGCGCCAAAGTGTGCGCCGTCCTGGCTGGCGACTGGCACCATTATAACCGTTATTCGTCGGCCGAACTTGGCGTACACTTCTTCACCGCCGGTGGTGGCGGCTCATTCCTGCATCCGACGCACGTTTTGAAGAATGAGATCTCGGTGCGCTGGCCCGAGGCTGAAACGGTTGTGGTCGCAAGCGATGAGCGCGGCGTCACCACGATGAAATCAGACTGGCATGCACAGAAGTATGATGTTCGACTGAAACGCCAAAGCACCGAAGGCAGCGTCGTGGGCGACGTTGTGCGTGACGTTATCGCACCTGCGAGGCCAACTGACAAAGCCAGCGCCAAGCCACCGTTGCCGCCGCGCGCCTCGAAGGTTTACCCCAAGCGTTCGACCAGTCTGCTGCTGAGCTTTCGTAATCTCCTGTTCCCAATATTCAATTTCCCGTTCGCGATGGGCATCGGCATCATCTATTGGCTGATGACCTGGCAATTCCATACCGTCGTCCGATCGTATGACATTTCGGCTGGCAAGATCGACGCCGTAGGTCTCACGGTCCCCTGGTTGTCACTACTTCCGTGGATGCCGATCTACGTCTTGCAGGCGACGCTCAGCATGAGCTTCGCACTGATGTTGATCGCACTCTATGCTGCGATCGTGGCTTACGTGGACGCGCCCGAGAGACCAACATGGCGACATTACCTAGTCAAGTTCGGCGTCGGCACGACACACTTCGCCGTGCACATGATCGCTATGTTCACGCTGTTTATCGCCTTCCTCGCACTAAACAACAACATCGCCCCGATGGTCGAGACCCAGGTCGGCGGTTTGCTGCGTGCAAAAGATGCGCAGCCAGGCATCGTGAGCGACATTATGCGCGAGACGCTGGAACCACTCTCAAAAGAACGGCAGATGCAGCGCGGGCAGGCTGACCCGCAGAGCGGTAGGGCGGCGCCACCCGCAGTCAAACGCTCAAGCGAGGCAGCTCGCACCGCAGAACCAAAGACGGTACGTGAGCTAGTAGGCTTGCTGTATCCGCTTGAGTTGACGCTTTTCGGCGGCCTGCTCGGCGGCTTCATCTGGGGCTGCTACTGGGTCGCCGCGGGTCTATTCGGACAAATGCACGCCGAGGACGCATTCGCAGCCCTTCGGATCAAGGATTACAAAAACTTTCTGCGTATCAAGTTTGAACCGGATCAGGTCACCATCTATCCGATTGGTCTCGACCGGGTGCCGCGCACGCATGACTGGACCAGCCCCGAAGCTGGCTTCCCAATCCCCGGCAACCGCTCGAAGCTTGTACCGCTGCGACCCCTCAAACCACATCTGATCGAAGAGCCAATTGTAATCCGGCCAGATATGGTGAAAAGCTGACAGCCCCGCGACGCAGCCACGGCAAAGATG
>JANNRP010000499.1:0-1641 GCA_031401535.1 Hyphomicrobiaceae bacterium
AACGAGAAAGGATCAAACGCCAGACTATCCAGAAACGCCGATTGCAGCATCAATCGAAAGCCGCATAAACTCGAAACCAGATGACCCAAATCCTCCGCTAAATCATACCGCAATCAGTCTCAAAGCATTCGACGACGGACAGGAACGGCTGGGCCAATCCTCACTCTATTCGGAGGCTAACGTGGCTTCAATGAATTTCACCTGCAACTGCTGCGGCACGCGCGTGCTGGGCTGCCCGATCGAGCGCATCGATCGCGAGGTGCAGTCATGCCCGACCTGCGGCTCCACGGTCCGCTTTCGTTCAATCGTTCATCTGCTCAGCATGGGCTTGCACGGAACGTCGGCTGCATTGCCGCAGTGGCCGGTCGATAAAAATATTCGCGGCATCGGGCTGAGCGATTGGCCGGGTTATGGCGATCTGCTGGCTGAAAAAACCAACTACACGAACACCTATTTTCACAAGGAACCGCTGTTCGACGTCGTAACGCCGCGCGCCGACTATCTGGGAACGTGTGACTTCCTGATATCAACCGAGGTGTTCGAGCACGTCGTGCATCCGGCATCACGCGCGTTCGAAGGCGCACGATCGGTATTGCGCTCGGGGGGCGTTATCGTCCTCACAGTGCCGTTCTCGAACGAGCCGAGCACGCGTGAGCACTTCCCCGACCTCAACAAGTTCACGATCGTCGAACTCGATGGCGAGCACATCCTGGTAAACAAGCGGCGCGATGGAGCGATCGAGACGCACCGCAATCTGGTGTTTCATGGCGGCCCCGGCACGACACTCGAAATGCGCGTATTCTGTCGAGCGGACGTGGCCAGGCATCTCGAGCAGGCGGGGTTCGTCGACATTAAGGTGATGGACGACAACGTGCCGGAATTCGGGATCATCCACAACCACCCGTGGAGCCTGCCGATCCTGGCCAGGGTGCCCTGAGCGCCGCAGGGTGGTGCGTGGGCGGCCCTTGGCAAATTGCACGTTTTGAAATGCGGGCGGTGAGTGGTGTAGACGTAAGCGCCTCATGATCGCCCCTGACGCTCGGGCAGCGGTTTCCGCTTGACGGGCGGCTGTCTGGCCAGCGACGCTATCGCGTTGGTTCTGCGACGTTCCAGGGCAACAGTGCCGCGATGTCGGCGGGCGTGGTTGCCTGCGGCAGACCAGCAAAGATCAGGCGCAGATAGGCGTAGGGCTCAAGGCCGTTCGCCTTCGCCGTTTCGATGATGCCGTAAAGTTTCGCCGATGCGTGTGCGCCCGCCGGCGTATCCGAGAAGAGCCAATTTTTTCTTCCGATGACAAATGGCCGGATCGCGTTCTCGCAGGCACGTTCGAGATCTCGACGCGGCCGTCGTCGAGATAGCGGATGAGACGCGGCCAGTCGGCGGCGAGATAGTTGATCGCCTTTCCGGTTTGGACCTCCCCCGATTCAGTGGAGAGCCATTCGCTCTTTTTTCTGGCCGGCCTGGAACGTTGCTTCGAACATTGATGGGCTGACGTAGCCGAGGCTCGAATGCCGCCTGCGTGGGTTATAGAAGCCTTCGATGTATTGGCCAATCGCTTTGCTGGCCTGGTCGCGCGTTGCGAAGGCCGTGCGCCAGATCAACTCGGATTTGATGGTCTTGAAAACGGTCTCGACCATTGCA
>JANNRP010000500.1:0-45423 GCA_031401535.1 Hyphomicrobiaceae bacterium
GTAGCCCTCGTGCACAGCAACGCCCACCAGCCCCGCAGCACTCAGGCTCAGCACGGCCAGCATCATGCGCGGGTTACTCATCGTTCAGCGCCCCATCGCCCAGGGATTCAAAGTCTTGTTTGCGTCGACGTTTGCGCTGCAGTATCCCGCGGTCTTCCAGCATCGGACGCCAGAATCGCCGCCACCACCACTCAGTCAGCAGGCAGATGGTGTAAATGAAAGCGACCACCGACGCGGCCTCAGACCATGAGCTGATTCCTATGGCCGCGATCCAAGCCGACAGGATTTTAAGTATGGGTTGCCCGACGCTGGATTCTGTGCTGTTCATGGTCACCACTCCATTTTTATGCAAAGGCGTTTATCGCCGCTTGCAGCGCTGCAATACGTTCACGCTGCCGCTCGACTGCTCCGAAAATGCGCGGGTCTGCATACCTGCACTGCTCTTCCCAAAGCAACTGTTTTAAGGCTTCCATCACGCCCCCGAAATTGCATACCACTGGTTTGCGCTCACGGCTCTCAAGTAAGCGCCTTTGCCAGAGGCGATCACCAGCGGGTTGTTGGTGCCCAGCAAATTGATTTGGTCGCCTGTTGCCGGGTACAGGTTCACAGCATTAGCCCCGGCGTTGAATACGTAGGCTTCTTCCCCACCGACAACGGTTGCCCACAGACGAACGCCCGTGCCTGCGGCGGCGGTTGATATCTGGTACGTGTTGTATCCTTGATTCAGTGCCGTTGCGTCTCCCTGCACTGTGCCAGCGGCAACAATCGCAAGCCAAAATTGCTCGGTGTCTATGGCAAATGAACCGGACCCGCCCGTTGCCATTTCCACTTTATCAGCGGCATTAGGGGCCCCGATGTATTGCGGCATGCCGGTGTTATGCGTTCCGCGCACGGTGATGTTGTTCAGCCCAGCGGAGTAAGTGAAGTCCACGATGCCGGCGTCCTGATCGGCTACGATTGCATCGATGATGCAGTTGCCGACCGTGGTTCCCAGTTCTCCGAACGTGATACCAACCGGAGCGGCCGATCCGGCGACCTTTGTTCCCAAATAACCGGAGAACATTTGGGCGCCAGCCATAAAATGCACGTTCTTCCCGCCGCGGGGCGCGTATACCTGCATGTTTTTAAACTGCTGCCGAACAGCGGAAACATACAGGTTCGCGGTCTTTGCGCCCTCGGCATGGCATGACGTAAATTCACTTTGCCCGCCGGTGATTGCCATCGCGTAACGGTGAAATTTCGTCGCGGTCGAACGGTTCCAGACATGGACGGCACGGTGCCGAGCGTTGCCCATATTCTCCAAGCGATAACCGTCGTATGTGTTGTCCGTGGTCTGCGAGGCGTCAATGATGACGACGTCGTCAATCACCGAGTCATGCGGCCCTTTGTTCAACCATCCGTGTTGCCCGATGTTGTCGATAATGATGTGGCGGAACGAGCCTTCCATGCCGAATTCAGCCTCGCCAAACTGATACCACTCCGTCCGCATCCCGTAGCGTTTGCAATTCTTGATGTAGACATTCTCAATGATCGGCTTCTGCCCATACACCGCAATGCCATCGAGTCCGGCGGCATTGTTCGCAAGATTGCCATCCAGCGTCAGGTTTCTGATCTGGTAGTTTGAAATTCCAGCGTCTGTGTTCGTGCCCCACAGCGCATCCGAGCCACTGCCGTAGAGCAGGTAATCGTTGGTCGTGTCTTTTAACTTGAGGATCGTCTTGCCCGGACCGTTGCCTTCAATAATCGAATTCGACAACAGCGTGAGTTTTTGGGTGGTGAACGTGCCGTCCCCGAGCTTGACTGTGGTTCCGGCAGTTAAAGCGGCTTGGATAATTGCAGTGTTGTCCGTGGCGCCATCGCCAAGTGTTCCGAGCAGGGTATCAACGCCCAACGTCGTCCGCGCAGCCGCGGCCGTGGTGTCGTCCAGCACAGTCGCCATGAAGGTCGATACGGCCGCGCTGGCCACGCCAGCGTAATTTATCAGCGCAGTGCCCAGCGCATTCCAACCAATGAAGGTAGAGGCTTCCGGCGCCGGCAGCGCAGTCGATGCGGTGGATGACACCGGGATGGTCAGCGAGCGATTAACTTTTTCAGAAACCTGCTGTATCAGGATCACGGCGCGGTCGAGCGCGGCCGAGATCGACGACGGGAAGAAACCGCCGCCGTTGGTCAAGTCGAGGGTTTGCAGTTCCAGCACGTTCGACGTGAGCGTCAGTTCGTGCGTCGCCGCCATCGGCGTGCCCGAAGGGTTGTAGTTCACCGTGCCGCCTGGGTTGGCGTTCTGGTCAGGGTTCAGCGTGACGGTGTAGCCGGCCGGATCGTCGAGCACCAGCGTGCTCTCGATCCCGGTCGCGACCACGGTGAGCGTGACCACCAGGTCGGAAGTCGCGAACACCTTGAACGTGAACGGGAAGGCAATCGTGACGCCGTTACCCGCAAACGGCCCGGCCCTGCGCGTAGTGCTTGAGATTGTCATGGCCGGATTCTCATGGTCGAGTCGGGTATTAGGTGCCCCGGTTACTTCTTATTCGAGCCGACGAGCAGCGCGCCAGGGTTGTCGGTTTTGCCCTGCGCCATCGTGACGATGCCGTCAGCCGTGGCGTTGATCTGGCCCGATGGGTAATGAAAGAGCACACCGCCCAGGTTGTTCAGCGACTTCCAAAATGATTCGTCGAAGCCTTCGGTGCCGTTCTCGAACACCTGGCCTACCTGCTTGCCAAACTTGGAGACCTCTGAGAACAGCCGCAGCGATGCAGGCCCCTGGTAGTCACCCGGCAGGCCGAGCATGGTCTGGATGCCGCCCGACAATTCACGCACCCCGATCATCGTGCCGAGCATGAAGGTCAACTGATCCGAGGCGATCTGCCGCCACAGGCTCTTATCGTCGTCATCGTCGCCCGACTTCAGCGCCGCCTTCATCAGCGTGCCAAGCACGGCCGGCACGGTGTAGAGCAGCAGGAAGTCCACGGCCAGCAGACCGATCTCGCCCGGCTTCTTGAAGTTCGTGCGCCCGATGGCGTCGCCGGTCAGGTTGTAGGTGGTGTTGAAAAACGAATAGAAGTTCG
Source organism: Hyphomicrobiaceae bacterium (assembly GCA_031401535.1). Classification (GTDB taxonomy): domain Bacteria; phylum Pseudomonadota; class Alphaproteobacteria; order Rhizobiales; family Hyphomicrobiaceae; genus JAKFWF01. The sequence goes on from JANNRP010000500.1 coordinate 3,066, forward strand.
TGAACAGCTTCAGCGCAGCCCCGCCCGTGCCGCTGCCGCGCTGCACACCGGCCAAGTCTTTGATCGTGCCGCCGCCCTGCGCATCGAGCACAGCCTGGTCGGCCTGCGCCACAGCACCAGCTTCGTCGGCGCCGTGTTCGACGGCCTTGTGGTATTGCCCGAGCCACGTCGGGATGTCAGCGACAAGCTGCAGCTTTTGGATGCCGTAGAAATAGGTCGCTTCGATGGTGCTCGAATTGCCCTTAATCTGGTTCCGTATCTCGCTGATCTCGCGCTGCATGGTCTTGCCGCGCAGCCGCATCATGCTGGACTTTTCATAGATGCGCTTCGCGGTGTTTTCCATCTTGGCGGCGTCGCCCAACCATTCCGCCAGCCCGCGGCCGACATACTTCGGCCCGATGCGCACCATCGACTGCGTGAGACCGATAGGCTGCAGCATCATCGTGGTGAAGCGCCAGGCCAAGCCGGCGATAGTGGCGCCCGTGCGGGCGTAATTAAGCCCCTTCTCGATGACGTTCGTCGCCGGGACATCGCCCGCGGCCACGTCCTCGATTGTGTCGCGCAGCGCCTTCAGCACAGCCGGCCCGTAGTGGTCGCGGATCGCGCCGTCGATGGCGGGCGCGCGCAGCAGGCGCGTCGCGTCGGTCAGGTAGTCCTGCCAGGCAAGCCGGTGCGTGACCTCGGTAATGTGCTGCGTGACGACACCGAAGTCCTTGCGCACCGGCCGGTTGACCACCTTGTCGGCCCGGCCCTTCGTGAAGGAATCCCGAGCCTTCGACACGCCCCGCTTGCCGCGCCACATATCCATGATGCCGGCGACGGCTTCGTCGGCCAGGGCTCGGGTGCTGCGCGTCGTGTCGTATTTCACCGGCAGGTAGCCGCCCGCATACTCACCGTGCGGTGTGATCACCTTGCGCGGTTCAACCCATTCCGGTTCGATGCCGGTGAGCCGTTTCTGCTGGTCGCCGATCTGCTGGCGGTAGCTGCCGACGTAATTCCACACGGCTTGCACGAAGTCCATCTCGGCCTTCGTCAAGGTGTCGAGCACGGCCTGCGCGCTGTGGATAGTCCACCCGCGTTCGCCGTCAATGAGCCGCTGCAGGTTGCCTTCGTTGCCCATGTTGAGCGCGACCATGATCCGGCCTTCGCGCGACAAGCTGCCGTTGATCTCGGGAATGAACAGCTTCTCGGTCATCCTACCGGCCTTCAAGATCGGCTCGAAGAGTTCCTGCAGCTTGATGGTCGCCTGCTCGCGCAGCACCGCCTCGGCGTCACCGGCCTCGTTCATCGGCCGCACCAGCCGGTTCCAGAACACGCCGTTATCCTTGTGGCCGTCGAGCTCGCGGGCGATCATGGAAAACTTGCGATGCAGCGCGAAGAATTCCGCGGCGCCCTCGCCTACCTTGTCCGTCCAGGTGTTGCGTTCCAGCTTCTCGACCAGCGTGCGCTTTGCGTTGTCAGTGATCGAGGTCTTCAGGTCTTCAACCACGGCCGCAAACTCGCGCGCATCCTTCGCGGTGAGCAGCTTGTGCTTCAGGCGCCCCAGGTGCTCGATGTTCCGCACAGCTTCGAGCAGACCGCGAAACTCTTCCAACGGCATCTCGCGGTAGGGTTGCCGGTTCGCCTCGTTCAGCAAGTTCTCGCTGATCACCGGCTCTAAGCCTTTTTCCGTCTGTGTCTCTACCCACTGCGCCAGGCTAGACCGGCGTGCAGCATCCTTGTTCGAGACCGCGCGCAGATCGAAGCGTTCGAGCAGTGCGTTGATCTGGTCGCGATACTCGAAGTCGATGGTCTTGCTCTCACCGACGCGCTTCAGGTAGGCGACGCCTTTGTCCACTTCGTCAACCGCATCGTGCGCAGCCTTCGCGGCGTAGAGGTTCACGAGTTGGTTGCGCTTCTGCATCGCCGCGACTTCGATATCGTCGGCCATCAGGGCACGCTCAGCGGCTTTGGCAGCGCGAGCTTCGGCCGCGGTGAATTGGCTCGGCTTGATGTCCTTGATTTTCTTGCGGGCAATTAAGCCAGCGGCAAACTCGCGCGCGGCTTGGGGCAGCAGCGCGATGCTGATCTTGCGGCCCTTCGCGTTCACGCGCCCGGTGTCTTCGCGCACGTTCACCGCGTTCGACAGCGCGCGCAGTTCGGTCGCCACGAAGCGAGCACGCGCGTCGTTATGCACCGCGGCGTCGGCTGCTTTCCCCATACTACGGGGATCTGTCAGATCGCCGTGCTCTTCGAGCATCCGCTGGTCAGTCAGCCCTTCGATGGCGAGCCGCGGCGGTTCAGCCGAGAGTAACTTCTGCACCAGTTCGTCGCCCGATGAAAAGCCGAACAGTTCCGCCACGGTGTCAGGGTGCAGGCCGTTCTCGACCGAGGTCATGCCGAGGTTCGTCAGCTTGCGCCAGGCGGCGGTATCTTCAGCACCGTAGCGGCCCTTGAGCACACTGGTGTCGAGCTTGCCGGCCGGTTCGTTCTCGGTGTCGATGGTCTCGGCTTTCATGCCTTTCGCGTCGGCGATGTCCACGCCCCACCGCTGCAGGACTTCGGCCCGGTCGAGACCGCCCGCTTTGGCGATGGCGGTGAACAGGCTATCGCGCTTCGGGTCGATCTCGGTGCTCGGCGCCACCTTCGGCTTGTCCGACAGTTCGAGCTTGCCGGCCAGGTATTGCCAAGCCTGATAAATCGGCTCGCTCAGAATCTCACGGCGGGCGTCGATCCGCACACCGCGGCGGATGTCCTTCGCCTGGCGTTGCAGATCGCGCAGCACTTTCGCCTTCGCGTTCGACAGCCACTTCATATCCCGCAGGCTACGCGTCTGAAGCTGGTCTACGGCGTCCTGGGTGGCGTCAGCACCGAGCGCCTGGTAGTCCTTCCATTCCGCTTCGGACATGCCAGCCGGGCGGTTCTCGAAGATCGGCAGCATGTTGCGAGCGGTCTCGGCGGCGATGATCTCGTCGTTCGTCGCGAGCAGGCGGTCGAAAACGGCGCGCACGTCATCGTTCAGCGTGACATTGAGCGCCTGCAGTTGCTTGTAGACATTGACCATCCACGCGCGGAAGCGACCGAACAGGCTGCTGACTTCTGTGCTCGGCGCCTTGCCCTCGAACAGATACGCCTCGAAGCCGCGGGCAAACTGCTCGTGGTAGGGCCGCTTTTCGTCGATGCTCAGAGTCGGCCAGATGTCGGGCGCAACACCGAACCACTTCAGCACCGCGTTCAGGTCGGCAACGATCTCGGCCGGCGCGTCCGGCTGCTGCGCCATGTCGGTCAGCACTTCGAGGTAGAAGTGACCCGACTCGTGCAGGAAGGTCGTGAGGTCGGCGTTCTGCAGCAGCGTGATCACGCTCGGCTGCTGAAGGTTGTCGCCGAAGGTGATGTTGCCGCGGGCGCCGCCCTGGCTATTCTGGAACAGCACACTCTCGCCGAGCTTGGTAGCGAGCGCGTTCACCACCTGCTTGCGGTCGGCATCGTCGTGCTTTTTGTATTGCGCGACCTCGATACCGCTGCGTTCCAGCACAGCGATCACTTCCGGCTTGGTGTCATCGGGCACGACTGCGGCGTTAAACTCGGCGAGGCTGACTTCGCGCAGCACCTTCGCCTCGAAGTATTCAGTCGGCAGGTTGCGCAGGCGCTCGACAAATTTGTAGATCGCCTCCTTCGCGTCGTCATCCAGGTCATTGAACTCATTTTCCCGCGCAGCGCGGGATAGCCCCATCGTCGCGCTATCCGCCAGCGTTCCGATCACCGTGTCGGCGAAACCGAACCGCTCGGCGTCGTGCTTGTAGAAGGGCGCCACCTGCTCGACAATCTTGAAAAACTCGGCATCTACCTCGTCCTTGATTTTCTCGAAGTCGGTCTTGCTGACGAGCTTGTCCTTGCTTTTCTTGATCTGCTCGACGCTACGAAATTGCGGGGTGAACTTCGAGCGCAATTGTCCGACGCCGTAGATATTTGAATCGCTCTCCCCGCCACGCAGTTCTTTCTTGAGAATCTTGACCACGTTGTCGAGCGTGTGCGCTTTGTAGCGCCGCCCGTTTTCGGTGTATCCCTGGAAGATGCGCTCTTCGGCGCCGGCGTCGCGAATCAGTTCCTCGGCGAGCGGCTGCAGTTCGCTGAATGACGAGTTAATAAAATCCTTGCCTAGCTTTTCCTCGGCGTATTTGCGGAAGGCTTTGTCGCCGGTCAGGTCGTCCACCTTCCTGATGCCGCCGCTGTAGACTTCCCGTACACCTTCCTCGCGATACGGCGCGAGTGCGGCGTTCAGCTTTTTCAGTGCGGTGCTGCTGAACTTAAATTCCACATCGGGATACCGCGGCGAATAGACATCTGCCCCGAACACCTTCGGCTTCGCGTAACCCTTCGGGTCGGCGAGCTTCTTGTCACCGAGCAGGGTGATCTCGCCGAAGTTCACCATCGTGTCGGCGGCTTTCGTGATCGCCAGCGACGGCACGGGGATGCCGCCCATGCGAACAGCGTGCAGCAAGTTCTCGGCGGTCAGATTGTGCTGAATGACTAACTCGCGCGCAGCGGCCCCTTGCTCCAAAACATTCGCCTGCGGTGATTTGAATTCCTCGCCCGTGCGCGGGGTTGCGTAGTAATCGGTGTAGCCTTCGCCGATGACCTTCACCTTAAATTTGCTCTGGCCTTTACCTACGCCCGCGGCGAAGCGGTGCTGACCATCAACCAGCAAATACCGGCCGTCTTCAGTGCGCCATACTTCAAGCGGGCCTTTCGTTTTGCTGCCCTTTCTTTCCTTCACATTAGCAGCAGCACCATCAAACGCTTTTTGGCTGGTCAGTATTTGATCGGCGGTCAATTCGCCTTCCTGGTCGATTTCGATGCGCGGCGCTACCCGCCCCTGATCTAAAGTCCGATCACCAACCAACCCGCTCGCCTGAATCCGCAGCGGATACTTCACATACATCTGCTCGGGCGTGACGCCAAGCCGGTGCGCCTGGGTCGCATAGAACGCCGACATGAAGCCGGCATACGCATCGTTGACAGCGGGCGTGAAGCGGTTCGCGGTCTTCAGTTGCGTGAGCAGTTCGGTCTTGACGGCATCGACCGACTGCTTCCACACATCGGTGAATCCGTGCTCTTCCAGAATTTTCTCGGTCTGCTTGCGCGTGTCTTCGACCCATGCGGCATCAGTCGCCTCAGCGTGCGTCGGGCCGTCCGGTGACGTGCGCAGGTGTGGCAGGATCGACTGCTCTAACGTCGTGCCAGGGATCACTGCAGCGAATTCGCCGAGCGGGATGCGCACGTCGGTGCCGGTCGCCACTGCGTCGGCAATGGCGGCAGCGGTCTCGGGCATCGCCTTCGCGATGTCGATCCCCGCTTCGACTGCGCCCTGCTGAAACTGCGCAGCGTTGACGTAGACCGCCTCGACCGGGCCATCGGTCGCGGCATTGTTGACGAACTGCGTGAACGTCTGCGGGCTGCGCTCGCGCAGCTTGGACTCGCCGGCAGCGGCCAGCAGTTGCTTCAGCGCATCGACATCGGTGCCGGCCTGCTCTGCCTGGCGGTTGCGGCCGAACGTCGCCGAGAAGGCGCCGCCTGTAAAACCGCCGACCGTGAAGCCCTGCGCCATGCTCTCGGCCACACCGTCAAGAAGCTCTTGGTTCGGATCAAGGAACCGCTGCACGGCTTCGTTCTGGCCGATCTGTTCGCCACCACTTTGCACGGCCTCGGTCAGCGCCTCGGTCGCGGCACCCTTCGCGGTGCGCGTGAACAGCTTGCCGCCCTCGCCGATCACCCGACCCAGGATACCCCCGCCGAAGAAGTTGACGATGGCATCGACTGCGCCGCCTGTGACGCCGGCAGTCTCGGCAGCGAGCGCCGACACCTGCACGCGCGCCGCCTCAGGCGAGTAGCCTTTCGCGATCAGTGCTTGATACTCGGGCGATGTCTGCAGCGTGGCATCGCTCACCTGGTCGGCCTGCTCGCGGGTTTGCATGGCCTGCTGTGCGTAGCCTGCGGCGCCCTCGGTGCTGGCTGACAGCCGTGCCATTGTCTCGCTCGCTGCCCGAACGGCAACGGTTCGCGCGGCCTCGGCGGTCATACCCTCGGCCAGTGCTTGCGCTTCGACGCGCGTCGCGACGCCTTTGGTTAGATAAGCCGAAACACCCAGGGCCAGGCTCGTCGGAAGCGACTGCAGCGCGTCGCCGACCACGCGGATCGGCGACAGGTAGGCGGCTTCGCTCGGCTTCGTGGTGGCGTATTTCAGGCGACTGTAGTCCACTGCCGCCTCGGGATTGACCGCGGCCATCGTGTTCTGACTGGCCTGCTGCATGGCGCGCGTGAACCGCGACAAGAACATCGCCGAGCCTTCGGTCTGCATCTTGGCGAGTTTTTCCGGCTCGTTCTTGTAGAGCACGGCCGCGTCCTGCTCGCTCAAGGTGAACGGGTTGAACGTGTCAAGCATTTTGGCGCCGACACCGATCAGTGCCTCGGTGCCGGATTTAACCGATGCACCGAGGTAGGTCTTAAACGTGCGCTCGATGATGCCCAGGCTAGGCGTGTCGTCCTGCGCGATCTTGGCGAAGGCCGGGTCGGACATCTGCCGCGCCAGGATCGGCGAATCTTGCACCGCCTGGTAGAGCTCGCGGGCGCGCTGCTGCTGCGCCACCTGGTCGGTATTGCGCTCGATCACCGGCGCCGGCAGACCGGTCTTGTCGGCGAGCACCTGCAGTGTGCCGGCCTTCACCGGGTCGGTTTGCGTTGCGACGTTCAGCGACGCCTTCAGCGTGCGCTGCTTGGTCTCGGCTTCGGTCAAGGCCAGGGTGTCATAGGTGCCGTCAGTAACCGGCAGCGGTGTCGTGCTGCGCAGCGAGGCTTCCTGCGCTGCGATGTCGTCGTATGCGCCCATTACGGTGCCGCCGTTGCTGGTTTGTTCTTGCGCACCCACATCTCGGCGATGGCCTGCTCGGTAACAGGCAGGCCGTGCTTGCGCCGCGACGTGATGATCGCCGTGCGGTCGGCGGGCGGGATGCTCGACAGCTTGATCTCGCGGCCTTCCACGGTGACATACGCCTTCGTCATCTCTTCAGGTTTCAGCAACATCACCGGCTTGCTCGGGTCAGTGCCCCACTCGTCCACCAAAACCTTGTTATCCATCGCGCTGCGCATGATCTGCATTTTTTCCACACGGGTGAGCGCCTTGCCTTTCGCTTGCTGCGCGGCGTCGATCTGCTGCTCGATGCTAAATTTCAATTGGCCGAGCGCGGCCTTTTGGTCTTCGGTCTTGACGTTCGCGAACGGCTTCAGGCCGACCTCGTTCGCTATGTGATCGAAGTCCTGCTGATCCATGCGCGCCTCGACGATCTTGTCGGTGGTCTTGACCAGGCCGCGCTTCTGCGTCATCAGGTGGCTGGTCAGATCGTTGCCGAGTGTCGGCAGCAGGTTCACGATCTGCGCCTCGCTCATGCTGGCGAGTTTGTCGGGGTTCGAGTAATCGAGGTATGCGGCCATGCCACGGCGCTGCAGTATTTGCTGCTGCCGGGCTTCGTTCGCGGTCGCGCGCAGCGTCGCCGTGTAGGCTTTGTTCTCGGCATGGTCGGAGATTGACAGCGCCATCTTGGCGCCAGCACCGCCCATGCTGCTCAATGCGATGAACTCGGGCATGGCGCGTATCTGCGTGACCGAGGCGCCCTTCATCACGGCCATGTTCACTGCTGCCGCCACGTTATCGACCCGCTCGGCGTTGCCTTTATCGAACGCTTGCGTGCGCTCGCGCAGGCTGGCAATCGTGGCCTTCAGCGTGAACGGGTCGTTTTTGAACCGCTCGCGCGCCGCCTCTTCCATCACGTCCAGCCCTTTCGTCGGCCCGACCTTCGCCCATATCTCGCCGGCCGCATCGGTGCCCATTTTCTCGGCTGTCGCCTTTTGCGCGAAGTCACCGATCTCGGCTTGCCTGCTGCCAGCGATCTCGGCCTTGTTCGCCTCGAAGTAGCTGGTGGCCGCGGCCGGATCGACGCGGGCAAGCTGCTGGATTTTCTGCGCGTGAAACTCGGTTAAGTTCTTGGTGAGCATCGCCTGCTCGGCTTCGGGCGGCAGGTTGCTGGCCGCGGCGAACGCCTTCGTGTCAGCGACCACATTGTCTTTAAACGTGGCGGTCGCCTCGGGCGTCACCGACGTGGCGCCCAGGTTGATGTTGTTGGCGACCGATCCCTCGAACGCAGCGATGTTCGCCTTGCGGGTTTCCCCAATCTCGAAGGTCGCGATGTTGTGCCGCGTAGCCAGGCCGCTCTTGCGCGCCATCACTGTGAACGCTTCACGCTGCGCATCGTTGCCGAGCTTGGTGGCGATCTCGGCCATCTGCTTCGTGTGCCAGTCACTAAAATCGGTAACGAGCCCTTTCGCCGCGGCACCGATGCGCTCTTCTTGCGCTTTGATCTGGAAGTCCTGCAGCCGCTTGCCGTAATCGACGGTGGCATCCTGCACTTGCCGCAGGTTGTCCTTCTGCTGCATGTGGTAGGCGACGGCAGTGATGCCGGTGCCGGCGTTCGTGGCCGCAGTGCCGAGCGCGACTTCACTATCGGCTGCGCTGCCAATCAGCCCAGGGGATGCCACGGACTCACGGCGGGCGCCCGGTAGCGCCTGCTCGGCCACCTGCGGCTGATCGTAGGTAGGGACTCGTGCCATCGTCAGAGGTCGAGGGTGGTGCCGGTGCCGGTGCCGGTCTTGGCGTTACGCATGGCGTACCAGCTTGATGCCACCTTGCCAGCACCGCCGAGCAGTGTCGCCGTGGCATCCATGCCTGGGCTTTGCTGCTCGGCCCGCCAGTCAAGCATCTCGGCGTTGTTCGAGGCGTTCACCGCTGCGACTTCGTGCCCCCAGGCTTCGCGGTTTGCATTGTCGCGGGCGGTCAGCGCATCGCGCTCGCCCATGACGTCGGTCGATGTCAGGATGTCGAGCGCCGAGCCGCTGCTTAGATCAATACCGCGCGCAGCCAGATCGGCGATCTGCGCGCTCTTCAGGTGCGCAGTCTTTTGGCGTACGTTGTTTTCGGTGGTTTGCCCGCGGACAATCGCATCGCCCGCCTGGCTCTTCGCGATGGCTTCGTTCTGCTTGGCGATCTGCGCCTGAAGCTGGTAGCCGGTCTTTTCACCAGATGACTTTTTGTAGCTGCCGAAGGTCTGACCGAGCATCCCGGCCACCTGCAAGCCGGTGCCGATATTGCCGACCGTGCCGGCACTGCCCGCGCTCATTGTTTCGGTGCCCATCTACCTGATCCTTTTCAGCATGACCGCGCCGTGCAACTCATAACCGAGCTTTTTGTAAAAGCTCACTGTGCTGTCTACGCCGATCATCGTGCTGATCCCCGGCACAATATCCACGGCGCCTTGCTCTTCAGCCCACGCTTCAAAAGCACGAACCAGCGCCACCGCGGCTTTTCCCCTGCGTCGTTGTTCTGGCACCACGTAGAACGTGTAATCTGTGGCGATCTTGTCGTACGAGAAAAACGGGGCGGTTATATATCCGCCGTGCATACCGATGATTCTGCCCGCCTTCACCGCGACAAGTGCCCCGCCAGGCGCGTCGGTGACGAGCGTGCTGGTGATCATGTTGCGTATCGTTTCCTCGACCTTCTCGGGCGAATACCGCAGTCGGGAATAGCGCGGGCTTTCAGCGTGCAGTGCCCGGCCCATCTCGACCAGATACGGGATGTCGGCGAGCACCGCCTTGCGGACACTAACCACCCAGGGCGACCTCTAACACCATCGACAGCAGCGTGATCGGCAGCGGGTCGGCCTGCTGCACGCACATCTGCGCGTGCGCGTTCCAGTCGGGCGAAGTGACCAGGCCAGTCTCTTCGTTCACCAGGTCAGGCGGCGAGCCGTAGGGTTCGGTCTTGCGCTGTTTAACTTCCTTCAGGCGGTCGTAAGTCGGCCCTGCGAAGATCCCCGAGGATTCATGCACGCGCAGATAAACCTTGTTCACGTTTTTCTGCAGCCCTTGCCCGAGTGCCTGGGTTTCCATCGCCAGCGGCAGGGTCTTCATGCGTGCGGTGATCTGCAGGCCGATGCACACCTTGCTGGCCGGCTCGTCGAGTGTCACACCGATGCCGCCCGTGACCGGGCCGACGACCAAACCGCGCACGACCGCACCATCGGCCAGCACGTTGACGGTCTCGCCGAGCAGGTGATCCAGCCCGGTGAACACCGTCGCCGGTGCGCCGTTGTAAGAGATCGCGGAATCCAGGAAGAAGGCATCGGTCAGCGTCGCGAACAGGCGGGAGTGCAGCCGTTCGACATAGCGCACGGTGCGACCGTTGACTGTGCGCCGCACGATGGCGTAGAGCACGTCTTCACTGCCTTCGGGCACCGAACAGATCGACTCGAAGTATCCGTTTGTCGCGTGCGTGTGCCACGCCTCGACCTGGTGCTCGGGCACGTAGGTCATTCCAAGCAGCACGCCATCAGAGCGCACAAACCAGGCAGTCGGGTGCGGCGCCTGGGTGAAGGCCATCTGCGTGTTCGTGTATTTGTCGAACAGGTGCGGCGCCATGATCGAGATGTCCCGCCCGCCATAGCCGCCGCTGTTGTCGCCGCGATAGGCAAACTCGCGCACGCGGTTGCCGCGGTCATAGCCGTAGAGCACCGACGTGTCTGTGATAATCGGCTGCACATTGCTCGCGCCAATCCTGCCCTTCGGGCGCGGGTCGAGCGTCGCCCCGGTGATGGTGGCACCGGCTGCACTGGCGACCACGAACACACCGCCCGATGTCAGCAGCACCACGTCTTCGAGCGGCACAATGTGGCGCACCGTGTTCGCCTGGCGCGCGGCCACCCTGAAGCTCAAGCGGTCATCGTCGCGCGTCGGGATCGAGTAGGTCATGTTGCTCTCGGTGCCTGACTTCGTGGCGAGCACGCGACCGGGATCGTTGACGGTGCCGGCAAACCACCGGCGCCCTTGTTGGTATCCGACCGCGCCAGGGTAGTCACCGACCGCTGCCATGACGTTATCAGCGAGCGGTGGCGTCTTCGTGGTGTCGGGCGTGATGTTGTCGTCGATCAGCGCCGAGCCGTCCGTCTGCCCGACGAAACCCCACAGGCCATTGAGCAGCCGGTAGATGTTGTAACGCACCGCGCCGGTCACGATGGCCGGCGTCACTGTGTTGTAATTCCCTGCCGTCGAGAGCTTGTTATTCGCAGCGGCCGACGATGGCGACTGATAAGACTCTTCCAGCGTGCCGCTCGCGAGAGCAGTGCTGCAGTAAAAATAGTTTGTGGTTGCGCCTACCGCAACGGTCGCCGCCGCGGCGGTGCTGGCGGGTGCTGCGATAGTCGGGGCGAAAGCGAGCGCGGTAAACGTCCAATTGGTCGCGCCCAGGCGGCGCAGTTCCCTCTGCTGATAGCCATTGTGTGTCAGCGTCAGCACGTCGTTCGATTGCGTGTAGTGCAGCGCAAAGAGATCAGCCGTGGCATACGGTGAGACAATTTCATAAACCCGCGCGGCATTGCCACCTGTGAACGCGCCGTAAGTCGTGGTATTGATGGCATTGCCGGCGAGATCGGTGAGGCTGAAGGTGTTCGGACTGAGCACCACCACCTTCAGATAGCGGCCGTTCAGGTGCGTCATGCCAGTGACGGCCGACCAGTAAATCCACTGCCCGGTCGTGTAGCCGTGCCCGACTTTGGTGAACACGCCAGGGCTTGCGTTGGTCGCGCTGGTGATCGACTGCGCAGCTTCCAGCAGCGTGCCGGCCTGCGTGTGGAAGCGCACGTAAAGGTTGCCGAATTCGAGCACCATCGACTGCGTTGTCGAATACACGAACGGGATCAGGCACGTCACCGCTGAAGAGTCTTTCACTTCGAGCGTGTACTGCAGCCCTGCCCTGTTCGCTGCCGGCCCGTGCGGCAGAATGTGGAAATTGATCGCGTCAGCGAGACCAGTCTGGTTCTTGGTCAGATCAAAGCGCGCGAACAGTTCAGGGGTGACAATGCCGCCTGCGTACGACCGCGTGATGGTCTTGACGGTCATCGGCGGGATTGCAGGGACGACGGCACAAAATTGTCGTAGACATTCATGCGCTGCCCCTTCTGATCCATCGTCGCAGCCCACGGCATATCAACCTTGACGAAGATGCCGTACTGCGCCTGCGACACCTTGATGCCGGTCTCACCCTTAAGGATCGGCCCGGCCAGGTAGGCAGCGAGCAGCCGCGCGTGCGCGACGACAAACAGCGGCGAGAATTTAGTGGTGTCGGTGATGCTGACGACGTAGCGCCCGATGGCGTCGGCCACGTTCGTAAAAATGACCTTCGCGCCGTTCTGCAGCACTTCCTGCACAAACGGCTGCGTGCCGAGATCGCCCGGCTGCGCGGGCTGACCATAGAGCGGGCTGTTCGGGTCGCTGTTAAAGAAGCCGCCCGTGTTGCCTGGCGCCAGCACAGAGATCACCTGCAGCGCACCGCTCGGCACGGCGTAGCAGTATTGCCACGAGTCAGGCAATTCGTCGGTGTCTATCAGTGCCAGCGAGATGCGCTTCGTCGCGAAGCTCCACGCGTGCATACCGAGCAGTTGATCGCGCGCGATCGGGTAGAAGCGAACACAGTAATCGGCCTGCTGGCTACCGTCCGAGGGATCAATGCTCGATACAGTCGCTTCGTCGCCGAGATGGCCAAGCGCTAAATTACAGACATCTACACTGCTTGCCATCACGAAGCTCCTAGAAAAAACAGGGAGCACGGCTCCCTGTTTAGTTGATAGTCATCCTGCACAGACTAGGTGAGGTCTTCGCCGGTTTTCTTCGTGATTTTCGGGACTGCCTTAGTCACCTTTTCCTCGACGACTTCGGCTTCCTCGAGCCATGAGCACGGCGGGTAAACACCGTCCTGCACGGTCACACCGTCCCTGTTCCGCACGAAGCGCGGGTGCTCTTCGACCAGCGCGGCCGGCACCATGAATACGTCGCCCGGCTCGCGAATCTGACTGCCGTCGTAACCGCGCGCGGTGGCGATCACCTGCACCAGGGGCTTGGGTTGTGTTTTGGACATGCGGGTTACTCCTGTATTTGTCCGTCGCCAGCCGCCCGTAGAGGCGCGGCTGGTTCAGGGGCTTGGTTATACGTCGAGGGTGTAAGCGGCCGGGTAGTTCGCGTTCGCTTGCACGTCGAGCGACAGGAACGCCAGGAACAGGCCAGCCGTGAGCGGGCCGGTAGCGACCGTGTAGCGAACGCCCAGGTAACGCTCGTAGGTCAATTGCGACGGCAGTTGGAACTGCGCCACGATGTAACCCGCCACGAGCGTTGCCTTGCCGATGGCCGCGCTCGTCCAGTGCGTCGTCGGCGAAGTTGCCAGATCGGCCGTGCTGTCCGATTCAAGCGAGAACACGACCGTGGCCGCACCGGCAGCGGTCGCCGCCTGCGTGACCATGATGGTCAGGTAAAGATCAGGCCCTTTAATCCCTTCGTTGACGAGGGCCGGGGTGGCTGCGTTGCGAAGGTCGAGCACGTTGGTGGAGATTGCGGTAGCGGTAACCGCCTGGCCGGTTTTAGTGCCGTCAGACGCTACCGTACCCGAAAACATGGTTTGCATATCGAGCAACATGATGATGTTCCTTTAAGTGTGGGTTGGGTTTACGGCAGCGGTTAGGCGACGGCGGCTTCGGTGGTGAGAATCTGGTCGCAGGTGCGAACCGGAATACCGAAGAACTGAGTCTCTTTCTGCACGTAGCCCGGTGCGACGTTGCCGAACTGATTGGTGGCGGGCACAATCGCGATGGCCGAGTTCGACTTGTCGAGGGCAGCGACGGACAGGAACGACTTCACCGTGCGCGTGCAGTAGAACACTGCGCTACCCATGCCCATGAACGGGATACGCGCCATCGCTCGCACCATCAGCTTGATGATGGCGGTGGCTGCGGTTGCCGCCTGGGTGCCCGTTTGTCCAACCAGGTCACTCACGTCGATGTTGCAGATGCGAACGATGTAGCGCCAGTCGCGCACCACGATGCCGCACTTCCACTGCCAGCGGTCTGCGAAGGCGCGGTAGCGGTTGTTGTTGGCGTCGAACGCGTCGATCTCGCCCAAGTCTTGATGCACCAGGCCGGCGACCGAACCCTTCGGGTAGATGCCGGTGACGGTGTTCTTGCCCCACACCACCAGCCACACGCTCGTGTTATCCGCACCGGCACCGCCTGCGCTGATCACGTTCTGGCCGTTGGTTGCGCCCGAGATCGCACTGAAGCGGGCAGCCAGGCCGGTGAAGCGTTCCGGGTTGGTGGCGGTGTTGCCGTAGAACACGGTCGCGCACATGTTTTGATTCATGGATTCGAGGAAGGCTTGCGCTTCGGACAGCCGGAACGATGCGCTATTGCCGTTGAGGATGGCGACATCCTTGTCGAGCTCGGCGCGGGTTTCGAGCATCCCGATGGTGTCTTCGACTTGCGCGCGCACCGACTTGCTGGCCGGCACACCCTGATACATCTGGCGCCAGATCGCGGTCGGCAGGCCGGTGCGAATCGTTGACTTGTGACCAGTCGGCAGATTCGATTCCATGAACGGCATATCGAGCAGGATTTCGTTGGTCTGCGTGAGCAGTTCAACGACATCGGCCGTATTGCCGTCCGGGTCCATCGACTTCGCGATGTCCAGCAACGTGACCTTGCCGCTCTGGCCGATGGTGGCGCCGCACTGGCCGAACAGGAACGGTACGCTGTCACCGGCGCGGTGGAACCACAGCAACCCGAAGACCAGGAACAGGCCGATCAAGGTAACGAGGAAAAGATTCAACATGGTGATGCTCCTTTAGGCTTGATTGGGATACAACCGTTTTGCGCGGGCGTCTTCCGTATCGTCGCGGCTCAATACCTTGTTGCCGGGCACGAACGTGTCTTCTGCCATCGCCTTGCCGACGCGGTACATCCACCGAACCATCTCGGGGTGATCGCCAAGTCGGCTTTCGTTCAAAATCTTCTTGAGTTCGGGCGTCGCGAATTTCATCGCGCTCTTAGCCACAGCCAGGTTCTTATCCAGGTTGTCGCCGCCGAACTCCTTGTCTGTCTTCGCAGCTTCGAGCCAGCCGTCCTGCAGCGTTTTCACGCTGGTGAGCATCGCGGTGTTGTTCTTCTGCACCGACTTGACGCCGATGTCGAAAAGCTTCTGCGCTTTGTCCTGGGACAGACCCATCTCTTTAGCCACCGCCTCGAACTCGCCAGTGACTTCGGCATCGAGCGACAGACCTTCGGGCAGTTTCAGGTCATACTTTTCAGGCACCTGATCGGCCTTGTCCTCGGCTTCCCGTTGCTCGTCCGTGAGCTTCGCGCGCCGCTCGGTTTCCACCTTCGCGTCGGCGTCCTCTTTGGCCTTGCTATCCGCGTCAGCTTTGGCCTTCGCAGTCGCCTCTTCCGCGGCTTTCGCCTCGGGGGTCAGGGCTGCTACTCGCTCTGCTTCCGTTTTTGCAACCGCTTCTATGGCCGCGGCATCGTCTGCTGCTGCTGCCGCTGCAGGTTCACTCGTTGCGAGTGTCGCTGCTGCCGCTGCAGGTTCACTCGTTGCGAGTGTCGCTGCTGCCGCTGCCACCACTGGCGCCGGTGCTGCCGGGCTTGCTGCTGCTGCTGCTGCTGCCACCACTGGCGCCGGTGCTGCCGGGCTTGCTGCTGCTGCTGCTGCTGCTACTGGATCGGGCATCTTTCTGTTCCTTCATCAAGTCGGCGTATCTTTCCGGTGCGTGCTCGTGGATGTCAGCGAGTAGCTTCAATCCGTCATTCCGCTGCCCCTCAAGGAACGCCATCTCTAGGGCATCACTACGGAACGAACTGCGATACACACCGTACTGCTCTAACAATTTCCAAACGATTCGACGGCCTTGCTTGTGTGCCATCAACCACTTGAAGTCTTCGATCTCGATCAGGCGCTTTACGCGCGCTGCCTCGGCGATCCTTTCCTTCTCGGCCTCTTGACCTTCAATATCGAACGGGTCAAGCGGCTTGGTTTTGTCAGTCATCTGTTCGTCGTATTCACATCACTGCACCTGTGAAGTCCTCGCGTAAAAATAGGCAACTTGTGCAAGCACTCTAGGCGCGGTGTTTTGGGTTAGGTGCCCCGCATTTCGACGGGCGATCCCGCCATCGTCGCCGTCGAGTCAACAGCACCCCTAGCGGCGGCGGCGATGGCGGGAGCGCACCAGGTAGTCGCCTCTCACGGGTGCCGCGCCGAAGGAAAGCTCGGCCGCTGTGGCGGTGACGATGTAGTTAATGGGCTGCGCATCGAGGCGCCGGCTCACCGGCGTCTGCGCATCCGCCAGGGTGAGCGCGTAGGCAGTGGGCTGCGCGTCCAGCCTGGCCGCGCGCAGCAGTCCAGCGAGGGCCAGGGTGAGCGCATAGCTGGCCGGCTGTGCGTCCAGGCGGCGCGCGGCCAGTGTGCTCGCATCCGCGAGAGTGAGGGAGTAGGCGACGGGCTGCGCGTCGAGCCTCGCGCCGCGTGCCAGGGTGGCGTTGAGCAGGGTGAGCGTGTAACTGGTCGGCTGCGCGTCCAGGTAGCGCGTGGTGAGCATACTGTTGGCCTGGACGGTGAGGACATAAGCCACCGGCTGCGCGTCAAGCGTGTAGGCCACGCCGCCAGCCTGGGCCGTCATCATGTAGACGCACGCTATCGAACTGAAGTCGTAGGCCCACGGCGATGCGGCGGCATCAAACTCTGACCCTTCACCGGCAGCAGGTAGCCCGAACCAGCCCCAGGCTTTCTCCGTTGCGGGTGCTGCGAATTCCTGGCCTAGTGGTACTGGCGCTGAATCATTCAGCAGCCAGTTGTTCTCGGCCATGCTTTACGGCTCGAATTCTTCCCAAGTCCAATCAGAGAACAGGCGACGGTTTGCTGTCGTGCTGGCGTCTGCCGACCAGAGAATAATGCCCTGCCCAGGGCGGATAATGACTGCAGCATCCGCCTCTGTAATGTGCGGCTCACTCACGATAGGTATGAGGTTGACTTGAATAGTCGCGCTGGCCAGCGTCGCGTTGATCGCCGGTATCCCGCAATGCCTGAAAGTTCCGCCGAGCGTCGGTGTCATGCCGGTGACAGCGGTGCGAATATCGCAAGTTGGCGCCGCGTCATTGGAGTCGCGCTTTGCTGGTGTAAGGGTCGCGCCGGAAGCTGCGCCCGTAAACGTGAACAACGAGTAAAGCTGGCGCGGTGCGGTCAGGTCGATTGCGCCGGAAATAACCTGAACAGTCTCGGCCAAACGACGAAGGCGGGCAATGCGCGTTCCTGTAGTGGGATTTTGAAACCACAGGTGGCCGGTCGTCGTGCCGTTGTGCGCAGCAGAGGGGATAGTCAGTATCCCCGAGTGCGCACGGTAAACGCCCGTTATGGAGTCTTTGCTGATCGGGATGAAAAAGTGCTCATGCACCGTATCCGCGCCGACAACACGCGTCTGCGTCCTAATTTTTTTGCCCGTGTTGCCGGTATCTAGGGGCAGAATTACTTTATCAGCGACAGGTGCGACCATATCGTTACCCCTTTAAATTCCCATTGCCGCGAGGCCAATGCGCTCGGGCTCGGCTTCCATCACGTAGTGGTTGCGCTCGCACACCTTGCAGTGCTCCACCCACCGCGTCGTGTCGGAGAAGCTGCGGTACTTCATTGTCAAGTTCTCCCCTTCACGGCAGCATTGAACAGGCCGCGCAGCGCGGTACGTAGTTTGCTGTTCAGGCGTCATGCGATGGTTTGGATCGTGCCGGGGTTGGTGTTGTTGAAGGCCACGGTGAATGTCTCGCCGGCGTTCAAGGTGAGCGACGCGCCGTAATCCCAAAACTGAATGAGCGGGTCTGCGGGCGCGACCGGGGTGTCGTTGTAGAGTGTGGCGTACCGGAACGCCGCCATCGCTGCGGGGGTTGCTGTAAACACGACCTGATTGCCGGCCAGCGTGAAGGTGCCCGTGGTCTGCGCGGCCGTTGTGATCGTGACCGCTGCGCCGCCCGCCGTGTAGCCGTTGCCGGCTGCGATCTCCGTCAGGTTCGCCTTGACCGTGTTCGTGTTCACGGGCGCCAGCAGCGTTAGCATGACCTTCAGCGCACCCGTGGAAAGGTTATGCACCCCTTTCGCCAGGTCTTCGACGTACTGGTGAAATTTGTTGCCCGCCGCCACGGTTTACCCTTCGAGCTTCGCGCGCAGCTTCGAGATGCTGCCCTCGATCTGCGAGAGCGTCTTCTGCTTGGCGGCGATCTCGTCGTCGAGTGTCGCGAGCATGTCCTTGGCTGCGGTCAAGGCAGCGTCAGCACCGGCTTGCGCTTTCTCGGCGGCGGCGATGATCTCTTCCGCTTTAGCTTTGGCTGCAGCTTTCTCGGCCTTCGCTTCCGTATGGGCAGCAGAGATCACACGTACGGCTTCCGCTTGCGCCCCTTCGGCGATCTTGTTCGCCTGTTCGCTGGCCGCGTTGACCTTGGTCTTCGCCGCGATCAGATCGGTGGCGGCGTCGTCGGCTTCCTTGCGCGCTTTCTCCACGCGCAGCTTCGCCTCGCGCTCGGCCTGGTCGAGCGGCCCGAGGCTGTCGAGCACGGCAACCACTTGCGCCAACGCTATCGCTTGGCGTGCCATCGCGCGCACGTCGCCTACTGCTTTTAAGATGTCGCTCATGTCGTTACCTCTTCGCGAAAAGAATGATCGTCAGTGCCGTGGTGCCGTCACCGCCAACAACGCGGGGGCGCACTACACGGGTCATTTCGAGCACGGCCTTCAAGCCCGCTGCAGCCATCGTGATCCCGTTGCCCTGCGGGTCTGACAGTGTGGGGTAGCTCGTGGGCACGCCGTCCTCGTTAGTGCCCTCGAACACGACGCTCGCACCGCCGAAGGTGCCGAACACCTGCACGCTGCGATCCGCGTAGCCAGGCAGCACGAAGTTGTCGCCGCTCTCGCCCGCCCCGAGAATCCACTTGACGAGGTTCGAGTCGTGGTTGTTGAAAGCCTCGCCGCCAGTTTTGGTAAATGCTGTGCTCATGTGCTTCTCCTTGTCATTGCGAGACTCCTTTATGCAATTCCCGGCCCGCTATGCCTGGTCGGGGTAGAGCTTCTTCGCGCGGTCGCTGTCAGCCTTGCCGCTGGCGCCGAGTTCCATGTCGGTGATCTGCATGTCGATGCTCGAATCCTGCTTGCCCTGGCGCTGGCTTGAGCGCGCGCCGGTAACTTCGACGGCTGCGGTCAGCATGAACACGGTGCCGACTGGCGGCAGTTCGGTGATGCCGAGCCGCTTGAGCAGTTCATCGTCGAGAGTGATCAACGTGCCGTAGGAATACATCGGTGCGTCGCTCGGATCGCCGGGCGCGCACGCCAGGGATTCGGTTGCGTTTTTCTTGTCCATCTTGGTCGAGACCATCATCGCGTTGCTCCTTGTGGGTTATCCCGGCCCGCTGTAGCCGGTCAGTCCAGCCATTACGTCAGTGAGCACGCTCGGCTGCGCGGTCTGCGCTGCACTGGCCGCTTTCGCGGTTTCCGCCATCTGCGCGGCTGCGGCCATCTTCGCGGCAGCGGCCTGCTGCTCGGCACGCTTCTCGCGAATGATTGCCACCTTGTCGTTCGCCACGATCAGGTCGGGGTCGATGCCGAGCATGTCGGCGTATTTGTCGGCCCACTTGTCGGTGTCGAATTTGTCGAGCACGTCGGCGCGGATGCCAGCGACGACGCCGAGCGACGAGACATAGCGGTCAATGCTCTGCGTGCCGATAGCGCGCTGTGCCTGGGCGAGCATTGACACGAATTCGACGTTAAGCTCCTGCCCGTGCATCTCTTTGGGCGGCGGCGGAACGATGCCCGCCTCGATCATCTTGTCGAAGGTGATGTCGATCTTCTGCTTCAGCAGTTCGTTGTGCAGGCGTTCAAGCACCGGCCCGAGCATCAGCAGCTTCTCTTCGTGTTTCTCGGCAATGGCGCGCGCGGTGTCGGGTTGGTTCTTGTCATCCATCGCGATCATCAGGAACAGATCGGCGTAGAAGGTCGAACGGATGCGCTCGCGCACGTCGCGGATGTCTTCAAGCTGCCCGCTCAAGTCCAGCTTAACCTCGAAGGCGGTGCGTAAGCCGCTGTTCGGGCCGGCCATGTTCGTGACCGACAGGCCACCCGGCAGCAAATCGACCTCGTAGGACTTGGTGCCGCTCGGTGCCTGCACGGGCGGCTTGACCATGTAGTCGATGCCCTGGGCCTTGCGAAGCTGCCCGTGCTGCAACTGCTTCACGTCGCCGAGGGCTTCCATGCCGGGGCAGCTTGTGCCGTAGACATCGCCGCCGAGCGCGTGCCACCGCGCCGCCAGCACCGGGAACCGGCGATAGCCCGAATCGTTCAGCAGCTTGTCGTCACTGCCGCCCGACTCAAAGGTGCACGAGGCGAACGCCATGTTTTTCGAGTCTTGCTTGTTGACATCGCGGTCGCTGCGCGGCTCGATGATATGGATCAGCGGCACCTTCGTATCGAGACCGCGGCCGTTTTCGTAGAGTCCCTTCACCGTGGTGCTCACGTTCGACCAGTCAGCCGAGCCTGACTTCTTGGTCGAGTCCGGCTTCACGTACCGTTGCACGATCTGCGAGACCGTCATCTCGAACTCGCGCACCAGCGTGTTGACCTCTTCGCGGTCATTCGACGCCAGGCCGTACTCGCCTATGGTCAGCGGGTAGTGCCGGATCACGTCGTTGAAGTCTTCGAGCAGCAGATCGGCACCCGTGCCGAAGCAGGCGATCTCTTCGTATTGCTGGTGCAGTGCGCGGTAAGTGTTTGATTGATTGAAGATGTCACGCATCAGTTCGGTGACATCATCGAGCCACTGCTTCACCGGCTCGTAGGACATCAGCAGCTTGTCGCGCGTCGCCAGGCGGAACCACGGCCGGGCCGGGGAAGTCATGCCAGCCATCAGGCCGGCGGCCAGGATGCGCAGCGCGCGCGTGCCGGCGTTGTCGTTGATGTTGTTGAACCGTTTATCACCCTTGTTGCGGTCGGTGAGGATGAAGCGCCCCGAACGCGGCAGGTAGAAGCGGCTCAATTCCTGCCAGTGTGTGAAGAACGAAGACCGCTCAGTCCATAGCGCCCCCTTGCGCGCGAGGTAATGCTGGCGCCTGCTAAAAGTCGGCATTACGCGCCGAGCAGCGTGTTACGGCCGAGATTCAGCAGTGAGGGGTCGATGCCTTGCGGCCCGGTCAGGTTTGTGGACATCGGCCCGCCCTTCACCGCTGCGTTCGAGTTCGCAGTCGAGAACGCGCCTGCGGTCGGGGTCTTCGTTACCTGTGACTCGGGCTCTTTCGGTGCCTGCTGCATCGCAGGCGCCGCGCTTGACTTCGGTGCCATCGACGAACCTATGACGGCGCTGGCAGCACCGCCGAACACTGCTGCTGCAACAGGAACCCAAAAGGCTTCGGTGCCCATGATCTCGATCCTTTACGATAAATCTGCGTAGGGATCGTGATCCTTGCGGCTATGGTTAGGTGCCCCGCTGACCGCACGGTAGGGATCGTGCTCGCGCTGCGGCTCGTCGTTGCTTGCCCCAAGTTCAGCGCGCCGCGGTATCTCAAGCGCGGCCAGGAAGTAGGCACTGGCGAAGTCGGGCGAGCGGCCGATCAGCGCGATGATCTCGTCACGACTGCGCACGTAAATCTTGCCGTTGCGCACTGTCCAGGTGAACGCACAGAGGTCGGCCTTCAGGCGCGGGTCAGGCGGCAATGCCACGCCTTCGTTGTATTGCGGGTCAAGCATCTCGCGGAACTGCCACGCAAGCTGGCTGCGCTGGTTGAAGTAGCCTAGCCGGCCCGAGCGCGATACCGCGTTCGATGCCTCGCTCACGTTGACGCCGAGCACCTGCACGCGCAGATCGTGCAGGAAGTCGTACGGTGACGAGCCGACACCGATCACGTCGATGTTGACCGGCGAGTCGTCACGCCGTGCAGCGACCACCAGGCCGGCCACGGTCGGCCCGTCTGGTGTTTCCTTGCCTGGGTAGAGCAGCGGCACGTCATACCAGCGGCTGTGTCGTCGAGCGATGATCGTGTTGTCACCGCCGCCACGCGCCACGTCCACGCCGATCTGATCCATGCGCGGCTTCTTGCCTGGGTGGTCAGCTATCGGGTTCGCTTTCCAGCGCGCTTGTGCGGCATCGACCCAGGCGGTCGGGATCACCTGCCACTCGCTATCTTCCATCCCGGCCTCGAAGTCACCGTTAAGCATCTGCGAGCGCAGCGGCTCGGGCAATCCCTGCAACGTGCTCATGTAGGCGGCTCCCAGGTATGGGTTGTCAGTGACGCGCGACGGTATGAACGTGCGCGACTGCGGTGTGATGATGTCGGTCGGCTTGTATGCCTTCGGGTCGAAGTCATAGGTGCGCACGCCCTCGACCACGACGAAGGGCTTCTTGCCGAGCGCGGTGTCGGTCTCGACCTCACGCCCCTCGACCATCGCGAAGTAGCGAAGCTCGCCAGGCTTGGCCGGGTTCGGGTGATTGCGGCGCAGCCAGGGCGCGAAGAATTCAACGATCCACCGACCTTCGACATCGGTCGGCGGGTTGAAGCACATGAGCACCTGGCACTGCTGCCCTTTGATCACGGTGCGCACCCAACCCATCAGGAAGCGCGCCTGCGCTTCGAGCAAGTTCGCGGCCTCGTCGAGCACCAGCAAGTCCTTCGGGCGCCCTTGATAGTTTTTCTCGTCGCCCTGGTTCGGTACGCTGCCGAACTCCAATTGCACACCCGGCACCGGGTTGCGCCAGATCTTTTTTTGGCCGTTGTAGCCGTGCGTGCCGCCGACCATCTCGGCCACGCGATCCTCGATAGCCGTGAGCTCGGTGCCGACACGTCGGAAGATGGCGACCTTGCGGTGCCTGGTCAGTGCTTTACCGACAGCGAGGTCGGTCTTGCCACCACCGGCCGCACCGCCGAAGCCCACGATGTCGGCTTCGCTGTAGTAGGCCATCGTCTGCGGGCCTGGCAGCGGTCGCCAGATGGTATAAGTCAGCCTGTCGTACAGGGCGTGCTCTTCAGGTGTGAAGAGATGCAGAACATCAGCAGCGCGTTCGGTGAGAGCCTTCAAACGAGATCGCTGCCGTCACTTTTCTGGCGAGCCTCAACCGCTGCAATCAAGGCTTCCAACCGCCGCAGCCGTGCGCTGTCATCTAATTCAATCGCACCACCATCCGGCCCGCTGACCTCGTGCGCCATACGTTCACCGTAAAGCTTCGGCGCCAGCTTCGACACGTACCACTTGCGCGTGTCTACGCGCAGCCGGCTGCGGGCAATGTGGTCTTGATCGACGACCTCGACCACCCCGCCCTTCTCATTCTGGCGTTCCATCCAATCGTTCGAGCCGTCGTCGGCGATCTCAAGGGTCTCTTCGGCGAACTGGTCGATGCCCACGGCCTTCGCGCGCACATATTGGGCAGCAAAGCCGTGCTTATCCTGGACAATCCAGTCCTGAACAACTGGCCGGCTAGGCATGGCCTCGTCGCGGCAGATCGAGCGCAGTGACTCGGGCAAGGTGAGCCGCCTGCAGATTTCTGCAGCGAGCTCTGGCGTATAAATTTCAGGGCGTCCCATGCCGGCACCATAGGCACCGGCAGCAGCTTCAGGTGCCCCGCTTGAACCTGGCCGGGTGTTGTGCTCGCAGCAGGTAATTGCAGATTTTGCGGGCAAGGGTCTTGGTGCAGTCGAACATTGCCGACAGCTTGCGGTAGCCGACATGATTCGGGTGGCCGACCGGATACTCTTCGTAAAGCTCGCGCATGAGCTCGACTTCGTGGTCGCTCAACTGCGCCATGTGGTGATCCTCACCGATGCGGCGCCCGGCCTCGTTCACCGGCACAAGCCTACTGCTTGTAACTTTTTGCGACTTAACGGCGGGAATGTTTGCCTGTAATTTTTTACGGGTTGGCATGCTGGCTACACACCAAATTGCTTACACACATACACACTTGTATAGACAAGTGTGTGTGGTGTGTAATGAATGTCCTAGCACACGTGTTACACGTGTGTAGCTCGTGTGTATGTGTGTAACCCTTGAAGTCGTAAATTTTTGCATGTTCATGCGCCAACCCGCTCCAAGCCAACCCCGACCCTGATCAGGAAACCGCGATCCACTAGGCTGTCGATGCTGCCCTGAACACTGTTGCGGCGGCGGTTTGTCAGTTCGGAAACCCGCTCTTTAATCTGTTCCGCTGTCACCACGTCCTCGGTCATTTCAAGCGCGTCGAAGGCGTCGAGCACGGCCTGCTCACGCTGTCCCGGTGCCTTAACCTTGACCCGTTGCGCCTTCGGCAGCGCATCGGTGTATTCGATCACGCAACTCGTGACCACATCACCGTCATCGTCGGCACCGACCGGCACAGTCTGCAGCTTGAACCCGAACTCGACGCCATCTTCCCCGTCCTTCAGCTTGGTGACGGTCGCCACACGGTCGTGCTCGATGCGGGTGATCTCGATCTCCACGTCAGCAGCGGCGCGCAGCCCTGACCAGCCGCGGGCACCCTTGCTGGCGTCCTTGCCGCTGTGGTGGATCAACAGCACCAGGGCGCCCGTGAGCCGGTGAATCTGCTGGCAGTGATAGATCGCCTTGCCGACATCCTCGCCCGCGTTCTCGTTGGCACCCGGCATGACCTGGGCGAAGGTATCGACCACCACCACCGACACCGGCCCGGCCTCGCGCAGTGACCCGAGCACGGCCACGATGTCG
The DNA here is from genome assembly GCA_031401535.1 of Hyphomicrobiaceae bacterium. Lineage (GTDB taxonomy): Bacteria > Pseudomonadota > Alphaproteobacteria > Rhizobiales > Hyphomicrobiaceae > JAKFWF01. The sequence continues at coordinate 27,696 of JANNRP010000500.1, forward strand.
TCGGTCTTCATAAAGTTCGGCGCGTCGGGGATCACGCGCAGATCGAGATCGGTCAGCTTGTGGTGGTTTAAATAGGCCGTGACCCGGTTGCGGAAACCGCTGACACCCTCGGCGCAGATGTAGACCACCCGCCCCTGCGTCACGCGGTTGCCGCGCCACGGCTCGCCGCGGCCGATGCTGCCTACCACGTCGAGCGCGAAGAAAGTCTTGCCGCTGGTCGATTCGCCGTAGATCACACCGAGCGCGGCCTGCGGCAGCACGTTCTTGACCAGCCAGGGCGGTGACTTGCCGGCTGTGAACTCGGCAATGGTCAGTGCTTTAAAACGGGTGGCGCCCGCGCTCGTCGATCCCTCGGCCATAGGCGTGAGAGTGAAAGGATCGTTTGAGCCGGGCGCCGAAACAGGAAAGGCGTCTACGATGGTCGGGTCAAGCCAGCCATGACCGGCTGCTGCAGCGTAGAGCGTGCGGACGGTGATCGCGTTGTCGCGTTCGGTGCGGACATACGGCCACACTCGGGTGTCGAGGAAGTCGGGATCGTATTTGGTGCTGCGGGCACTGAACTCGTGAGCAAGTAAAAGTCCCGCGTCGCTGCCATCAGTAGCAGAATGCAGAGCAAAAATAATATTGCGCCAGGCGTCGTAATCCAACTCTTGAGCGCCGCTGTTCGGGATTGCATCGAGCGCCGCCTTAATGACTGCAATATCACCTTCGACGCTGGTGGTAGTGGTCGGTTGCGGAACATCGGGCTTCTCCCTGGGTGTGACCGGATCAGATGCGCGCCACTCGATCAGCGAGGGCGGTATAGGCATTAGCGTTCTCACACGAGCCTCGCGGTATCGGCTGGCGGGTTTGCGAGGTAGTCGGCGAGGCGCTTCGCGAATTCTTCGGGCGAAAGCCCGCTGTCTTTTATGTGCCCTTCGGCTTGGTTACACGCACGGCACAAGATGCCGCGCACTGTTTTAGTTTCGTGGCAGTGGTCGATATGCAGATGCTTCCCCCATTCAAGCCGAGCACCGCAGACCGCGCACCGCTCTTTTTGAAGGTAAAAAATGGCGGTTACAAAGGTCGCATCGGCACCATAGAGCCTTCGCCAGTTACGCGCCCGCCGCTTTTCGTGCTCGACAGGATCCGCCCACCGCCGCCTTGCGCGCGCCTGTTCTTTCTCGCGCTCCACTCCACGATTCGCGTCACGTCGTGCCTGTTGCCGGGCAAGAATCCGCTCACGATCTCGCCGGTAGCGTTGCTGGTGCTTAGTAAGCTCAGGCATCTGTCACCTTCAAAGCGCACGACTTGTTACTCAGGGGTAGCACGAACATTGACCCGAAACCATCGGCCGGCACGCTGTCCTGCTTCGGGAATATCTCAACCTCAGACTTGGCGATGCCGCCGACGCCGCTCTTCAGGCCGCACTTGCCAAGCGCAATGCGCAGCGCCTCGCGGACACTGTAGGCGTCCTGCGGCTCGCGCCACAGCATGATCAGGTGTATGCCGCTGCCGCCTGAAGAGCGGAAGGGGATCGCGTGCAGGCCGCTCTCTTCGAGTGCGTCGATCACTTCGATGGCGACCTCGACCATGCGCTCCCAGGGTGTTTCCCCTTTGTGTGAATCGAAATCCAGAACAGCGCACTGCGTCGTGCTGCTGCCGGGCGCTATCGGGCACGCACCGACCGGATACCCGCCGTCAAGATGCGCGTCGATCAGCGGGTCAGCGAGCGGCCCGTTAACATGGCGATGGTTCAGCCAGTGGTGCGCGAGGCACAGGCGCGACGTGAGCGGCGCGAGGGTTGCTGCTGATGTCATTGTTCGATACCGAACAGACGGCCAGAGACCGCACCGACAAGATCAGGAAAGTGGGCAGCGGTATTAGCAGCGAGCGACCGGCCGCGGTTCGACTTCAAAGTCATGCGGCGCGCCTCAGTGTTTCGCGCCGGGAATGATCAGCTTTTGTAAATCCTCGGGCGCTTTGCCGCCCGGCAGCATGATGTCGATGCGGTCACACTCGGCTTCGAGCGGCATGATCAAGGCGCCGCTGGCGATCTCGCACGAAGTCAGTGCGATGGCATACTTGAAATACGGGCCGTAGAAACAGGCAAGCTCGCGCATCCGCATACCGCACTCAAGCACGCGCTGCTGTTTATCCTCGGTCAGCGATTCGATGCCGCGCAGCACGGTCTCGGTCGCGGCCTTCGCCTTCAGCAGCCGCTTGCACTCTTTACAACTGCCATCCTCTTCGAGCGGGATGCGGTGCTCGACACACCCGAGCGCGGCCGTCATTTTGCCGGCACCTGGATATTGCAGCGGGCGCAATGCCACTGCACGGCTGAAGGCTGGTGGATCATCGGGGCGTCACACTTCGGGCAGCACGGTGTGATCTTGGTGCCGGGCAAACTAAACGCAGGAACGGGCTTATTCATTTTTGTCTTTCCTTTCAAGTAGATGGCGAGTGTTCCCTGATCTTCCCTACTGACTCCCCGCTACTCCCTGGCTGTTCCCTCGCTGCCTGCGAACTTAGCGATTAAGGTGGCTGCATGAATCTGCTCAACCGCCCACTTGTCCAAGACCTCGCGAACGATTTCGCTCTTGTCCCGGCCGCTCGCCCGGTTCATCGCTTCGAGCACGCTGTCGGTGCGCTTCGTGATCTTGGATCGGTTATCAATCAGGTCGGCACTCATGGGTGGCCTCTATTTAGGGGTTGGGTAGATGTCGGGGCGAAGACAGTGACGTGTGACCTTGACACCGGGCGCACTGGCAACGTGAAGTACGCGGTCGTACGGACAGCGGCGCCACTGCGAGATAGCCTGCGTCGTGATCGGGCGCCAGCGGCGCAGATGGGTGGCGAGCTTCGTCGGCCCGCCCGCCTGCCGGATGGCACGCAGCAGATGCTTGTCGCGTTTCTTAGTTGTCATGGAAGGTAAGCATAGCTTACCCATGATTGTGAAGTCAAACTTAACACCGCTATCGTAAGATGGACTTACTAGAAGGGAGTATCTATGCCTAGCTTTGGTGAAAGGCTGAAGGCGGCGCGACAGACAGCAGGATTGACGCAGCAGCACATCGCTAATTTATTCGAGCCGCCCATGAGCCGAAACGCGGTCGCGAATTGGGAAGCCGGCACCAACATGCCTGACTCGTCGCACCTGACTGTTATTGCGAGAGCCGTAAAGGAATCCGTAGACTACCTGCTTGAAGGGCGCGGTAAACGCGGTAACTCACCAGACCACGGAACAGAGCAGTATGCCCTGCTGAAAATTGCGGATGAACTGGACGAAGACCGGCTCGACCAACTTGTCGCTTATGCCCGCCTGCTGCAGTCCGATATGGTCAACGCGCCCAAGCCGACGAACCTGAAGACCTCGTGCTCGAAGAAAGCCCGCGCGTGAGCTCGTGGATCGCCAACGCCTACGCCGGCAAGCTGCCCCTCGGGCGCGTGTTCTGGCTCGGCTTTGCCCTGCCCTTTATTCCGCTGCTTGCCGGCATCGGCATGTACATCGGCGCCCGCCTGCAGATCGGCGCGGCCTTGACCGCCTTCGCCCTGCTCGTGGTATATGCATGGTGGCTCGTGGTCTCGCTTTGGCGGTGCGCGCCTAATACCGCCCGGCCGCTCTACCGCCGCCTCGCCCGCATCCTGGCCGTCGTTATCATCTTGATGCTCTTCACCGCCGCAACGCAGTACTAGTCAACGGCTTGCGCTACCTGGCTCGGCACGGTGTCACGTCGCCGGCCGGTAGTCTGAACAGGTAGCGCAAGCCACCCCCACCCCGCCGCCCGCCCTGGGCGGCTTTATTTTGCCCGCGATGGTAAGCGATGCTTGACAACGTATTTTTTAGTAAGTTATGCTTACGTCGTCACTTCACAAACCACAACGCACCGGAGAGTAAAACATGGCAAAACAAAAGACACGCAAGACACAGCGCACCGAGACCCTTCTCGAAGGTTTCCGCGGCAATCCCGACGAGTTCGTGATGCTGAAGGGCGTGCTGTGCATGGCGCTCGGTCTCGACTATGCCGACGAGCAGAAAGCCCGCAGCCTGTTCGACACCAAGATGATCGCCGCGCGCATGGACGCGATGAACGCCGCGGCAATCAAGGAAGCAAAAGAACTGCTGGCCCGTGCTAACAGCGCAACGGTGCAAGCATGATCACCGCCGTCATCGAGCGCAGCGTCTACGGCAAAGTCGCAGACGGACAAATATCCAAAGCCGACAACCTCGTCGGGCTGTCCCTTTCACAAGACGATCACACCCCGCACTGGCAGCGGTTCGGCGAAGGTCGCGCAACCATCGACATGCAGGGCTGCGCCGGTAAGTGGCTCGCCATCGACACCCACGAGATCGCTGAGAAAAGCATCAAGCGCACGATGGTCACGCTCGACAAGGCCGACGTAGAGCGCCTGCGCGATCTGTGCAACCTGGTGCTCGGGGTGCAAGCATGAACGCCGCCCAGGCCGTTGCCGCCCCTGCGCTCGTGATCGACGCCCGCCGCCGCACCCCGGTGCCGCCGAACGGCATCCTCGAACGTCGCATCGTCGCCAACCTGATCGAGCACCTGAAGCGTGCGGGCTTCCATCTCGTGCATGTCTTCGACGGTGAGCGCAGCACGCGCGTCACCACGACGAAGCAGGCGATGGAGTTAATTTTCAATCTCGACGAAGTGAGCGTGCGGTTTTACAAGACGCACCCCGCTCACTGGCACGGTGTGCTGCTCGTGCTCGGCAACGGCTGCGACATCGTTAGCGACTGGAACTTCACCCCTGGCGACGCCGATGGCTTCAATGCCGCGATGGAAGCCTTCGACGCGACGGTGTTCGCGTGAGATTCCAAGTCCGCCTCGCCATCAGCAACCGCCTCGGCAAAGGCAGCACCTACTCGCTGCGCGACATCTGCGTGTGTCTGGTCGAGACCTACAGCCTGAAAGAAAAAGAGATCGAGCAGATCGCCACGCTGACGGTCGGCAGTGTGTTCGCGAACGAAGACATGCAGATCAAGAGGATCAAATGACCAACCCGAACACCATCCTCGTCACCTGTCGCAAGTGCAGTTTGAAGCACGGCGCCACGGTCTGCCCGACCTGCAAGGTTCCCACCCCGCACTTCGCTGTTGTGAAGGGCAAGAGTTCTACCACCCACCACTGAAAGGAAACACCACCATGTCACTCGAAGCAATCATTCAAGCCAACACCGAAGCCCTGCAGGCCATGACCGCCGCGATCCTCGCCGGCCGCGCTGCCGGTGTCGCCAAGCAGGAAAAGGCAGCGGGCGAGACACTGCCGCCCAAAGCTGCAGCCGAAGCCGAGCAGCGCAAGAAGGCTGTGCCCGCCACCGCCCCGGCCGTCGTGACCTATGACGACGTGGCGAAGCCCTTCCTGAAGCTGGTCGAGACCAAAGGCCGCGATGCCGCTATCGCTGCCATCGCACCACTGAAGGCGCTGAACGAAGTCAAGGGTGGCGAACAGCACGCCGGTCAGTACGCCGAACTGCTGGCGAAGGTCAACGCTGCCATGACCGCAGAAGCCGCGGCACCTGCTGCCGCACCGCAAGCCTCACTCGTTTAACTGGCCCGAACAGAAAGGCTCACACATGAGCGCATCACCAGCCCACGCCCGCCTGTCACCGTCCGGTTCCTACCGCTGGATGACCTGCCTCGGCAGCGTCGCAATGGAAGACGGCGAGCCGGATGACAGCAGCGAATATGCTGATGAAGGCACCGCCGCACACGCACTAGGCAGCATGTGCCTGCTCGACGGATCGCACCCCGCCGCCTACCTGGGGCGTGTGCTGCAAGTCATCAACGGCGTGTATTGGCCGGGCAGTGATGCGCCCAAACCGCCGCGCCTGTTCGGCCAGGCTGCAGACATCGAGCGGATGTTCGATGTCGATGTTGACATGGTTGCCGGCGTCAATACCTACGTGCAGCGGATGCGTGAATATGCAGCCGGCAACAAGCTGCACGTAGAGATTGCGCTGCCCATTGACCACATCACCGCCGAGGCCGGCGCGACCGGCACCGGCGACGGCATCGTCATCACCGCAGACGGTGAGGAACTGCAGGCGCACGATCTGAAATTCGGCCGCGGTGTGCAGGTGTTCGCAAAAGACAACCCGCAGCTATTGCTCTATCTGTCCGGCGCCCGCAAGAAATACCCCGGCAATTACAAACGCTTCCGCCTGGTGATCCACCAGCCGCGGCTGAACCATCTCGACGAGTGGGACTGCGACGCGGCAACGCTCGACGCCTTCGAGGCGAAGGCGACCAAGCTGGCGCAAGCCGCCACCACCGCGTTCGAGTATCGCGCCAACTGGCTCGGCCGGGATGACAGCTACCTGGTGCCGAGTGAGTCGGCCTGCAAATTCTGCAAGGCGAAGGCGAAGTGCCCGAAGCTCGGCCAGTTTGTTGTCGATGCGGTCGGTGCTGACTTCGACGTGATGGCTACGTTGCCGGCGAACGACATGCCGCCACTGATCCCGACCGACCTGGCCGACCTCGGCGTCAAGCTGCGCTGCGTCGATCTGATCGAAGACTGGTGCAAGGCGATCCGCGGCAAGGTCGAAGTCGCGCTGTTCGAGCACCACAATTCGACCGAGGCCATCGCCGCACTCGGGCACAAGCTGGTCGAAGGCAAGCGCGGCAATCGCCAGTGGTCTGATCCGACCGCGGCCGAGGCAACGCTGAAGAAGATGCGGCTGAAGAAAGAGGAAATGTATAGCTTCAAGCTGATCTCGCCGACCGTGGCCGAGACCCTGCTGAAGCCGACACCGAAGCGATGGACCGCGGTGCAGACCTTGATCACGCAGTCAGACGGCAAGCCGAGCGTCGCGCCGGCCGATGACAAGCGCACCGCGCTGGTGATGAAGCCCGTCGTCGATGACTTCCCGGTAGAGGCGCCCGCCACCGTCGATACAGGGGAAGACCTTGTTTAAAGGCGAACCGCCAGCGCACCGCGTGCTACCGCGTGAAGTGCAGCAGCAGCTTATCGACGCCGCGGGCATCGAGCCGGGCGTGCCGGTCGGCATGAGTCGAGCACGCACCCGTGCCATCGACGACGTGATCAGCACGATGAAGTGGAAGCACCCGAGTTTTTTCAACAGCACACCTAACCGATAGGGGCACCTGATGGACAACCAACACACCAAAATCAAAGGCTACCGTGATCTGTCACAAGCGGAGATCGACCTGATGAACAAGATCAAGTCGCACGCCCAGGAAACCGAGGCGCTGCTGAATGAAGTCTACGCGCACAACTGCGCGCAGTTCAACGCGACCCGCGCGCCCGAACCGCCTGAAGACAACCCCTTCGACTCGGTGCCGCCGCCGACGAAAGCGCAGCTTGAAGAGTATGCGCGCCTTACGCAAGCCAACCCGCACCGCTGGCAGAGCATCGCCAAGACGCACATGCAAGAGGGATTCATGGCGCTGGTGCGCGCCGTCGCCCAACCGACCACGTTCTAACTGTTTCACCACCCCGAAAGGAAAAGCAAACATGCCAAGCATCAAACTCAAAATGGTAAGGCTCTCGTTCCCTGACCTGTTCACCCCGACGCAGTACCAGGGCAAGGGAAAGTTTCGTTATAACGCGTCGTTCTTAATCACGCCCGGCAGCGAGAACGACAAGATCGTGCAGGCCGCGATCAAGGAAGCCGCGACCGAGAAGTTCGGCGCCCGTGCCGATGCCATCCTCGAAAGCATCCGCGGCAACAGCAACAAAATGTGCTACGTCAAGGGCGATCTGAAGGAATACGACGGCTACCAGGGGATGCTCGTACTCAGCGGGCACCGCAACCAGGAAGCAGGCAAGCCGGGCATCTACGACTGCACGCGCGCCGGCCCTGACGGCAAGCCCCTGCCGTTGACAGTCGAGAGCGGCAAGCCCTACGCCGGCTGTTACGTCAATGTGTCGCTCGACATCTACGCCCAGGGCGCACCGAACGAAGGCGTGCGCTGCGGTCTCAGCGGCGTGTTCTTTGCGAAGGACGGCGACGCGTTCAGCGGCTCGAAGGTCGCCTCGCCCGATGACTTCGAGGCGATGGAAGAAGGAGCCGACGCGGCGGCACTCGTTTAGCGATCCGTGATTGATCGGCGGCGTGTCTGCTTAACGCGCCGCACTTCAATCATGGGTGCTATCCGACCTCCACATGGCGCGGCAGCGGCGTCGTAAAAAGGCTCGAATCGAACTTGCCACTTCGCCCACGGGACAGTCACGGACGGCAAGCGGGACACCGGGGATAGCTGAAAAATATTCCGGAACAATTCGAGCAACAGCTTTTTCTTCAGGGGAACCGAGTGCGTTACAAGGACATGACCGACCGGATCATCCACAACAGCGTGCTGGCAACTGATTCGTTTCACGACGGCACGCCCTGCTGGATATGGACAGGTCGCACCTATGTCAATCGCTCCGGCAACCACTACGGCCGCATCAACATCTACACGCGCGGCAAGCATAAGACGGTCAAAGTTCACCGCCTGGTGATCACCGAGATCAAAGGCCGGCGCCTGCCCCGCAACATGGTGGCGAAGCATCTGTGCAACAACACGCTGTGCTGCAACAACACGCTGTGCTGCAACCCCGCGCACCTGATCGGTGGCACGCAGTCCACGAACATGAAGCAGTGCGTCGCAGATGGTCGGCACCGTAACCAGCACAGCAAGGTGGCCTGATGTTTGTCCACGTGATGCACTTTAATCACTACTACAACGGGTGCATCAACGGCGTGCCGCAGTGGCGGCAGCGTATGCACGGCAACGGCGCCTATTACCGCGGCCTGCCGCTCGACACCGCCCGCGCCGTGGTGCGCCAGTTAGAAACCCTCGGCTTCAATCAAGTGAGGATGGTGGACTGTGGCGGGGAGACCGTTGCATGAGCAAGGAAGCCGTGCTCGCTGCCGCCAATATCCCGCTGACCGCTGCACAACTGGCGGCAGCTACCGGCTTGACCGAGGAACGCGTGCGCACCTATGTCAAGCGGCTGCAGGACTCGAACGCCATGATCCGCACCACCAACGACGAAGGCTTCGCGGTCTACCACCGGCGCGGTGCTTGCCTGCTCGGGGAGACCTGGCGGTGATCTGGCTCGACACAGAAACATACAACGACGCGCCGATCAAGCACGGCACCTACAAATACACCAGCACGTGCGAGCCGATGATCGTGACCTGGGCGTATAACGACGGCCCGGTCAGGTGTTGGGATGCAACGGCCGGCGAGCCAATGCCCGCCGATCTCGACTATCTGCTCGATGACCCGAGCGAACCGATCAGCGCGCACGCTGCCATGTTCGACCGCAATGTCCTGCGCTACGGGCTGAAGCGCGACATACCGATCACCCGCTGGCGCTGCACGATGGTCAAGGCGATGGCGCACGGGATGCCGGGCGGTCTCGATCTGCTCTGCGACATCCTGAAAATCCCGACCGACCTCGCCAAGCACAAGGCCGGCCGCACCCTGCTCATGCTGTTCTGCAAACCGCGGCCGAAGAACTCGGCACTGCGTCGCGCGACCGCGAAGTCACACCCCGCCGAGTGGCAGGAATTCTTGAGCTATGCCGGCGCCGACATCACCGCCATGCGCGAAGTAGATCGCAAGCTGCCGACGTGGAACTGGCGCCCCGAAGACATCGCCATGTGGCATCTCGACCAGGTGATCAATGACCGCGGTCTGTGTGTCGATGTCCCCTTCGCCGAGGCTGCGATTGCCGCGGTCGCCCGTGAACAGAAGCGGCTCGCGAAGCGCACCCAGGACAACACCAACGAAGCCGTGCAAAGCGCGACGCAGCGCGACCAGATGCTTATCCACATCGTCAAGGAGTATGGCATTGAGTTACCTGACCTGCAGATGGATACGCTTGAGCGCCGCATTGCTGATCTTAGCCTGCCCGTTGAGCTTCGCGAATTGCTCGCGATCCGGCTGCAGGCGTCGAGCACTAGCACAAGCAAATACAATTCTTTACTGCGCGGCGTGCAGCCGGATGGGCGGCTGCGCGGGACTCTGCAATTCAACGGCGCCGCACGCACCCGCCGCCCGGCCGGGCGCATGTTTCAACCGACCAACCTACCGCGCCCCGATCTCAAGAATGACGAGATCGACTTCGCCATCGACACGATCCTGGCGGGTGCGGAAGATCTGATTTTCCCCGACGTGATGCGCGTCGCACGCAATGCAGTACGCGGCGCCATCATCGCCCCGCCCGGCAAGAAGCTGACCGTCGCCGACCTGGCGAACATCGAAGGCCGCGAAGGTGCATGGTTCGGCGGTGAAGCCTGGAAGCTGCAGGCGTTCATGGACAACGACGCCGGGATCGGCCCCGACCTTTACGTGGTCGCCTACTCGAAGGCGTTCGGTGTCGAGCCCGAGGTCGTGATCCGTGACAAGGAACAGGGCACCGGACTGATGCGCCAGATCGGCAAGGTCATGGAGCTCATGCTGCAGTACGAAGGCGGTGTCGGCGCCTGGGTAACGGGAGCAATCACCTACGGCATCGACCTCGACAAGCTGGCCGAGGTCGCGTTCCCGAGCATCCCGGCCGACGTGCTGGCCGAGGCGAAGGGCATGTATGACTGGACGATCAAACAGAAGCGCCCGACGTTCGGCCTGTCCGAGCAGGTGTTCATTGTCCTCGACTCGCTGAAGCGCATGTGGCGCCGGCAGCAGCCCGGCATCGTGACCCTGTGGGCTGACCTGAAAGAGACCGCAGCGAAGGCGATCTGCCAGCCAGGCAACACGTTCACCTGCGGCCTGCTGAAGATTCGCCGGGATGCCGCATGGCTGCGCATCCAGTTACCGAGCGGCAATGCCCTGTGCTACCCCTCGCCGCGGATCGACGACGGTGGCGGCATCAGCTACATGGGCATCAACAACTACACGAAGAAGTGGCAGCGCATCGGCACCTATGGCGGCAAGTTCCTGGAGAACATCTGCCAGGGATTCGCCGGCGATCTGCTGCGCCACAACTGGCCGGCCATCGAAGCCGCCGGCTACGAGATCGTGCTGACGGTTTACGACGAAGACGTGACCGAGACCCCTGACACGCCCGAGTTCAATGCGACCGCGCTCGCGAAGCTGGTCGCCACAGTTCCCCCCTACGCCACCGGCTTGCCGTTGTCGGCTGCAGGGTTTGAAGCCTACCGCTACAGGAAGGGATGACATGAAAGTCACCATCAGCATCCGCGAACTCAAGGCCATGAAGCACAACAAGGCGCAGCCGTGGGTCACGGTATGCGAAGGGGTTGCACCGGACACGATTAGCCTGACCGATCACCAGGGCGAGCGCACTGCCGCGTTGCCCGTTGGGCACAGCCCGGCGTTTGCATGGCGCCGCGTCGTGCCGGCGACGGTTTCAGGCGAAGCGCCGCACGGCTTCGATGCTGAATACATCGGCCGGTTCACCACGTTCGCCAGAGAGATGCGGAATTCCCGCGACCTCAAGCAGTGCGTTCACATATTCCAGAACGGTGAAGAGCCGGCAATCGTCAAGCTGGCCGGCTTCAATAATTTCTTTGCGGTGCTGATGCCCTTCCGCCTGACCAAAGAGGGCGCGCCGCTTGAGCCTGGCCTGCCCAATTGGTTCACCGACGAAGCCGCCCCTGCTGCCGCTGGCAGCGATCTGGTTTAAGGAGATCACCACATGAGCGACCCACACCAAGCCGTGCAACAACTGGTCTCCGAAGCGCGCCGCCTCGAAAACGCGAGCGGTCAATACGCGGAAGCAATGGCCGGCCTGCTGGTCGGGCACATGCAGCGCGTCACCAGTGCCTTGACGTTGAAGGCACTCAAAAAGGAATTGGCGAACTACAACATTCACACCGGGAGATGGAAAAAATGATCAACCACCACGACCCGCGCCACTGGCGCTTTGCGCGCACGTCGCAGAATTTCCAACCGATTGAAGACTGCGGTGCACCGATACCGCGCAGCCGGTGGCTGATGGCCGCGGTGCTGTGCGCGCTGGTCGTCGGCTTGGTGGTGCAGCTATGAACCACCGCATCGGCATGACCTTCGACCCGGCTACCGGCTGGACTGTCACGCAGTGCTACGAAGGCAACGGCCCGGTGCCGCTGGTGCGCACCTACCGGGACGGCAGCAAGGAATTGTTTTTAAGCTGCCCGCATGGAGTGCCGGTCGGCACGCTCTTATCCCCGACCGCCGTGCTGCACAACTGGCAGAACCGCCCGCGCCGGCAGCGGGCGCTGACCGCATGGAAAGCTGCGCACGCGCCCTTCGATTTTCAATTCAGCGGTGGCGCATTGCGAGAACTTGCCCATGCGTGAGAGCAAGATCGAGCGGTATCTGCATCTGCAGGTGCGGAAGGCTGGTGGCGACACGCGCAAGAACACCGGCCGCATCCACATACCGGATCGCCTCGTCATCTGGCCGGGCGCGATCTACGTGTTCGGCACCGCGGTGAAGCACATGACCGACATCCACTTCGTCGAGACCAAAGCACCCGGCAAGAAAGCCCGCCCTGGTCAACTGCGCGAACACGCCAGGCTGCGCAAGCTAGGCTGCACGGTATGGGTGCTCGACACGAAGGAAAAAATTGACCACTACATCGAGGTAAGCAGACCATGAAATTCAACAACCTGGAAATGTATGAAGTCGTCGAAGCCGAGGATTGCATGGTGATCTTCAAGCGCGGCACCCGGCTCGCCGGTATTCGCAGCACGCCGTTGATGGCCGGCCCGCCGACCGTGGTGCCCGAATACCTGGCCCGCTACTTCGATGCCCGGCTCGCCGGCAAGTCGCTCGACGACGCACACACCGAGGCGCTGCACGGCGCGAAGGTCATCGCCGCCGCGCCGTCAATCCTCACGGGCGGAAAGCTGAACTGATGGATCAGCGCACGCTATGGTACGCGTTGCATCGTGCTCGGCGCAAATTCAAGCGAGACATGGAGAAGCAAGCGCGTGCGCTACTCGCCCTGCCTGCAATCCGGCCGGTCGATGCTGCTCGCGCCCGCAACATGCTCATTAACCCGCCGATTATCTTCGATGACCGCCTACCGAACGGTGGTCTCGTTTTCTGCCGATTCGACCGCAGGCTACCATCATGACCGACCGCCGCCCCTACACCCCGCGCGCCTATCAAGGCCCGATTACGTCGCACATCATCGACGTGCCGCGCTGCGCGGTGTGGGCGGGTATGGGCATGGGCAAGGGTGTCGCCACCCTGACGGCGCTCGATGCGCTCTTCCTGGCCGGCGAGGATCAGCCGGCGCTGGTGCTCGGGCCGCTGCGAGTCGCTAAGAAAGTGTGGCCGACCGAGGCGCGCAAGTGGCACCACCTGCGACAGATCGACGTGATGCCGGTCATCGGCAGCGAGACCGAGCGCCGCGCCGCCCTGAAATACGACGCCAGCGTGTTCACCATCAACTACGAAAACCTCGAATGGCTGGCCGACTATTGGGGCGACCGCTGGCCTTACAGCACCGTGGTCTCGGATGAAAGCACCCGGCTCAAAAACTACCGCGGCTCGTTCCGCGTTCACCATAAGACCGGCAAGGAATACCTGCAGGGTGCCGGCAGCGTGCGCGCTCGGGCGCTGGCGAAGGTCGCGCACACGAAGGTGAAGCGGTTCATCGAACTCACCGGCACACCGTCGCCGAACGGGCTGACAAACCTGTGGGGGCAAATGTGGTTCCTTGATGCCGGCGCCCGCCTCGGCCGCACATTTGAAGGCTTCCGGCAGCGGTGGTTTGAGAAGGGGCACGACGGCTTCAGCATCACCGCGCGCGACTTCGCCCAGGAACAGATACACGAACGGCTGCGCGATCTGTGCATCACCATCGACGCGGCCGATTACTTCGATCTGAAAAAGCCGATCATCAATAACATCATGGTCGATCTGCCGCCGAAGGCCCGCCGCCACTACCGCGACATGGAAAAGGAAATGTTCACGCAGATCGAGCAGCACGAGGTCGAAGCCTTCGGCGCCGCGGCCCGCACGCAGAAGTGCCTGCAGCTTGCCAATGGCGCGGTTTATACCGGCTCGCCCGACGACCCCGGCCCGCGCAAGTGGGCAGTGGTTCACGACGCCAAGCTCGAAGCCCTCGAAAGCTGCATCGCCGAAGCGAACGGTATGCCGCAGATGGTCAGCTACGAATTCAAGAGCGACTTCGCGCGGATTATGAAGGCGTTCCCGAAGGCGGTGAACCTGGCAACCGACGAAGGCATGGCGACCTTTATGAAGGGCAAGGCACCGCTCGGCCTCGCGCATCCGGCCAGCATGGGGCACGGCGTCGAGGGGCTGCAGGACGTGACGAACATCATCACGTTCTTTGGTCACAATTGGGACTTGGAACTCTACGATCAGATCATCGGGCGGATCGGCCCGGTGCGCCAAATTCAAAGCGGTCACGACCGGCCGGTGTTTATCAATCACATCATTGCCGAGGACACCGTGGACGAGGACGTGATGGCGCGGCGCGACAGCAAGCGCAGCGTGCAGGACATTTTGCTCGATGCAATGAAAAGGAGAATGTAGATGGGTGACATCGCCGACGAACACGCCGACCGCCTCTTCGACCGCTACGACGAGCCGGACGATGACGACAAAAGCGTCACCTGCCGGCGTTGCGGCGCCAGCGGCCTCGAATGGATCAACACCGGCGTGCGCTACCGCCTGATGGATGATGCCGGCAAGTTTCACCAATGCCAAACTAAAGCCCCGGCCAGCGACTTCGAGGTCGAAGCGTGATGGAAGATGTTTTAACGCCCGCGGAATTGCACGCGATCACTGACCGCACCTACGCCAAGCATCAGATTGCCTGGCTCACGGCGAACGGCTGGCAGTTCGAGGTCAGCGGTCTCGGGCGCCCGAAGGTGCTGCGCAGCTACCGCGATCAGCGCATGGGCATGAAGCCGGTCAAGACCCGCGAAGGCCCGCGGCTCGGTCGGCTCGCGAAAGTGTAGACTGCCATCATGGGACGCCGACGCACAAAGTCACCCGCCTGGTTGCCGCAGCGTGTCTACCCGCACGGGCAGCAGTATCTCTACCACCCGCCTGTCGGCAAGCCGATACCCCTCGGCCCGCTCACCGATCCCGGCGCCTGTCTGCGACGCTATGGCGAGATCGTCGGCCTGCCCGCCGAGCGCCCGCGCACCCTGCACGATGTCTTCACCAAGTACCGGATCGAGGAACTGATCAAGAAAGAGCCGAGCACACAGGACACCTACCACCAGTACCTTGCCAAGCTCGACACCGGCCTCGGGCACATGGTGCCGGATGAAGTGACGATCAACGACCTGTATGACTACCATAATGCCCGCAAAGCGCCCGTGCGCGCGAACCGCGAGATCACCGTGCTCGGCATGGTCTACCGGCACGCGATTCGCTGGCGGGCCGCTACGCGCAACCCTGTCAGTGGTTTCTTGTACGCCGAGGAAACCCCGCGCGACCGCGAAGTGACAGGCCGCGAGCGCCGCCTTTTCACGAAGCACCACTGCCCGGCCTGGCTGCGCGGCTACATCCTGCTGAAGTATCTGGTCGGCCGGCGCCAGGTCGAGATGCTACGGCTCACGACGTTCAGCGAAAAGCCGGACGGTATCGCTTTCCAGATCGCCAAGAAGCGCAAGCTGCGCACGCTCACCGTGCAGTGGTCGCCACGCCTGCGCATCGTGTGGGAATGGCTGAAGCGCCAACCTAGACCAGATAACTGCGCGTTCCTGTTCTGGTCGAGTCGAGGCAAAACCCGCGGCAATGCGATGTCGGCGCGCGGCATCAAGTCGGCATGGCAGCGAGCGCAAGCATCGTGGATCGCGGCCGGCAATGTCGCCTTTTGGGAGCACGACATCCGCGGCGCATCGGGAACAGATGCAGAGAGCGACGAGCGCGCGCAAGAACTGCTCGATCACGAAACGGTGGCGACGACCCGCAAGTCGTACCGCCGCAACCTGACCAAAAAAGTGCAGCCGTTGAGATGAAAACAAAAGAAGAGATTATCGCCCTGCTCGGCGAGCCGGATGCAGTGCTACCGGTGGCTTCCATGATGACGAGCGTATCGTGGCTGTGCAGCCGTTGCCGGCACCTTCACGAGTTCGATCTGCCCGTTCGACCACCTGCACCGTGCGCGTGCGGTGGCATCGCGTTCGAGAAGCAAACGCGGGCACTGCACTGATTATATTTACAAACGTGTGAAGTATCTTTGACGCCTGCGCGCCGACCACACGTAAGTCATTGATTAGTGGGGTGGCTGACGGGACTCGAACCCGCGACAACCGGAATCACAATCCAGCCGCCGAACTGCATCTAAGGTGCTGAATATACAGGTTTACGGCGGCGGCGGATTGTAAATAAACCGCCCGACACAGCGGAAAAATACCCTTAATAATCAGCGAAACGGCTGCGGATATTTACAGCCTACCAGCGGTAAGCGACGCCGACCCCGACGAAGGCATCGCCATCGTTGTCCAGAGTCGCCAGGACGCCCGCAGTGAGCGCCTTGATCCGCACCACGTCATACCCTGCCTGCAGGCGAACCACTGGCGCAGCGGCGTGCGTGGCGGCGCTGTACTTGTAGCCGTAGGCCACCCTGATCTCGCCCCTGGTCTCGACCGCAAACCACGGGTAAGGCTCGGTTTTGGTGAAGGTCTGCACCTGGCCGGTCTCGGTGTTGACCACGGTGCTCACCGTCTGCGGCCGGAGATCGGCCGGCACCCGGCTCGCTGCGATCACCTGCTGATTGTCGTCGGCCTGGATCGACGCCGGCAGCTTGAGGTTCGCCTTCGTCTTCCCCTGGTAGGTCTTGACCGGCGCCTTGATCTTGACCGGGACAACCGGCGCGCGCTTCACGACCGGCGACACTTCAGCGAGCACGGAGTCGCTGCCGACCGGGCGGTCAACAATGGCCTGGTAAAGCGCGTACACCAGCCCTGCAGCCCCGAGCAGCAGGATCGGAATCAGTATCTTCTCGGTGCGACTCATAGCCTGCCCTCGCATTGCTTTCGCTCGTGTTCGCGTCGATAGATCAAGCCGACGATCACCTGGCCACCGGCTCGAATCCACCGGCTGATCTCGGCACACGCGCCCGCGTAGTCGCCGGCATTCAGCTTCCGCACCAGGGTCGAACCGCAGAAGGCACCCGGCCCGATGTTGTAGGCCAGCGACACATAGGCGTCGTATTCATGCTGGTGCAGCGGCACGCGCACGCACTGCTTGATCGCGCCCTCGAATTTGTTGATGTCCTGCAGGGCTCGGCCCAGCGCCGCGGGCGGCGTGATGCGGTCACCCATCTTGACGCCGGCAGTAGTACCGAAGCCGATGGTAGGCACGTCGCCGGGCACGGGAATGATTGCTCGATCGGTGTACCCCTCATGCACAGCCAGACCGACGAACGCCGCCGCGCTCAGACTCAGCACGGCGGTCATCATGCGGGGGCTAGCCATCGCTGATAGAACCCTCGCCAAGCGATTCAAAGTCTTGTTTGCGCCGACGCTTGCGCTGCAGGATGCCACGGCTTTCCAGCGTCGGCCGCCAAAATCGCTTCCACCACCATTCACCCAACAAGCAAACGGTGTAAATAAACGCGGCGACAGCAGCGGCCTCTGACCATGAACTGATGCCAAAAGCGGCAAGCCAGGCAGAAAGGATTTTTAGAATTGGCTGCGCCACGGTGGAGTCGGTGCTGTTCATGGTCACCACTCCATTTTTATGCAAAGGCGTTTATCGCCGCTTGCAGCGCTGCAATACGTTCACGCTGCCGCTCGACTGCTCCGAAAATGCGCGGGTCTGCATACCTGCACT
>JANNRP010000501.1:0-1960 GCA_031401535.1 Hyphomicrobiaceae bacterium
TGATCTTGGTCTCGGCAAAATGCAATCGACCAAAAAGGACTATATCGGCCGCGTCATGAAGCAGCGCGCTGCACTCGTTGATCCGGCACGCCCCATACTCGTCGGACTGAAGCCGGTCGACCCGGCAGCGCGACTGCGGTCCGGCGCGCACTTCATCGCCAAGGACGCGAGTGTCACCGCCGCCAACGACGAGGGCTACATGACCAGTTGTGCTTACTCACCATCGCTCGATAGCTGGATCGGTCTTGGCTTCCTTGCGCGCGGCGATCTACGTCACGGCGAGATCATACGCGCAGCCGATCCGTTGCGCGGTGGCGATACTATGGTCCAAGTGACGACGACGGTATTCTACGACAGCCAAGGGGAGCGCTTGCGTGGCTAACACTCTCTTGTCAGCCCAATCACCGTCGGCATTCGGGTCGTTGCTGCGGCGCGGTCGCCAGGGCTGCGCAACGGGCGTGGCAGGCGTCATAGTGTCCGAGCGCATTGGTGTAGCCATTGCCAGCGTTGCCGCCCGCAAAGGTCAAACCGCGGCCCTCGTCGCGCACATTGCCGAGCGCACAGGACTCCAATTGCCGTTGACGCCCAGACTGGTGGTGAACGGTCACATCGGTTTCGTGTGGACCGCGCCCGACCAGTGGCTTGCCATGGCCGATGGCGAACAAGGTGACACGTTTGCCGCCGAGCTGGCACAGGACCTGCGGGGACTGGCCTCGGTCACGGATCAGACCGACGGTCGCGCGATCCTGCGCGTATCGGGCGCCAATGTCCGCGCGTGCCTTGCAAAGGGCTGCATGCTCGATCTCGACGGGCGGGTCTTCAAGTCGGGCGACACAGCGATCACGCCGATTGCACTGCTGACCACACACATTACCCGATTAAATGATGGCCCCGGTCCTCAATCGGTGTTTGAACTCAGCATCATGCGCAGTTTTGCTGGCAATCTCTGGCATTGGCTCGAAGCCTCGGCCGCCGAGTACGGCTTGGAAGTGACCTGACGATATTCAGTCACTATTCATCCGCGTCACCGCAGTGTTGCCAAAGTCGCCACTGATAAAGGTGCGCGCCGACAGCTGGCGGGCTCATCCGCCTGGGCTGCCATCGGTGAGTCGCAACGGTTGACTATGGAGCGTGATCACCATGCAGACTATGACTCTGCAGTTGTCCAGGATCGCGTTGCGCTCGATAACAGCCATCACCCTTTATCTGGTTGTAGGCGCTACCTCCACGAGTGCTGCAGATGTGGCGGCGGAAAGCCTCGCCGCGAAATTCGCAGGTGCGGCAACCGCTGCCAGGAACGCCGATGATGCGCAACGCGCGACGGCAGCGGCCCGTATCAAGTCGGATCAAGCCAACTCAACTGCTGACGAGGCCAAACGCAAAGCTGCCGCCAAGCGCGCCGAAGAGAAAGCACGCAAGTTGGCCGCCGCGACCGCCGCCGCAAAGGCTGCAAAGATCGCCGCTGCACAGTCGAAGGCTGATGAGGTCGACATGCTTGAGCGTGCACGGGCCGAGGCCGACGAGCGGCGCCGCGACATCGAAATTGCCCGCGTCGAAGCAGACAAGGCGGAGGCCGTGGCAATCGCCGCAGAATCGGATCGCCTGACCGCCGACGCCGAGACGCATCGCCTTGCCGAAGTCCAACGGATTGCCGAAGAACGCAAGGTTGCCGAGGCTAAGGCCGCCGACGACCTGCAAGCGCGCCAGAAAGCTGCTGCGGCCCAACTGGCGCTCGCGGAAGCGGCCCAGCGGG
The DNA here is from genome assembly GCA_031401535.1 of Hyphomicrobiaceae bacterium. GTDB lineage: Bacteria > Pseudomonadota > Alphaproteobacteria > Rhizobiales > Hyphomicrobiaceae > JAKFWF01. The sequence goes on from JANNRP010000501.1 coordinate 1,754, forward strand.
TGGCGGACGAGAAGCGGATGGCCGCTGAACGGCAGATTGCCGAAAACGCGAGTCAGGCGGCCGCAACGGCCCAACGCGCAATAGATGAAAAGCGCCTTGTTGAAGACAAGCGCATTGCCGATCTAAAGGCTGAAGCTGAACGTCAGCATGCCGAACAGCAACACACCGCGCGACGCATTGCCGAGGTCAAAGCGCTTGAAGATGCGC
>JANNRP010000502.1:0-9483 GCA_031401535.1 Hyphomicrobiaceae bacterium
AACAGGCGCAGTGACATTTCCCAATCGACATTGCCCGTCGGTTCATCGGCCAATATCACGTCAGGAGCGCTGATCACGGCGCGGGCAAGTGCCGCGCGCTGCCGCTCACCGCCAGACAGCGAGGGTGGCAAGGCATTGGCATGTTGGCCAAGCCCGACCCACGCCAGCAGGTCAGTCAGGTCTTGGGGTTGATCAGGGTAGCCTGCGACGGCCATTGGCAGGCTGACATTGGCGGCCAGGGTAAGATGATCCAGAAACTGGCAATCCTGATGCACAACGCCAAGTCTGCGCCGGGTCAGCGCCACGTCATCGCGGCTAAGCGAGGTTACGTCACGATCAAACAAGCTGATCTTGCCCTGCGAGGGCAGCAGTTCAGCATAGTCGGCGCCCGCGCATCCAGCAATGCTGAAACCGCCGCGAACGCCAGGACGAAAGGCTTCGTCCAGCCCGCGCGGTAGCTTGCCCACGACGAGCGTAAGCGAAAGGCCGTTGCGTCGGAGCGCGAACGTGCCGCCATCGCAGGCAAGAGAACAGATGCTCGTATCCTCGCCCCATCGGTCGCAGCGCGCCTCACCGTCTTTCAGTAAGCGACCGCCTGAGACGACATACAACCGTACGCGCATCAGGCCGTCGTCGCGGTTGATGGCTTGGCCATTGGGAAGCCGCATGGCTGCATCCAGGTCACCGCGATTAACGCTCAGCCGCAGCATTAGATCGCTAATAGGTCGGCGTGCGATCCGACCGCTTGCAGGGTCAGGTACGGCAACCTCAAGCAGCTGTGCATCGGCAGCGTTGCGCAAACGGACCTCGATCGCCACACGCGGCTCGGGCTTGCGTTGTTGTGCGGCGGCCACCGTACAGGCCATGCTTATCGCAGCCATAACTAGAGCCAGAGTGCGCATCGAGCCCTCTCAGATCGAATCACTGTTTGAGAGTCTACAGCAGGTCGGTTCAGCCCTGCGCTGGCTGTTTGCGACTGCGCAGAGCGTGCCGCCCGATGATCGTCAGTATTTTCGTGCCCGCCATGATCGATCCCTTAATAGTGCCCGACACCTTCGAAACGCCAATACGACGGCGATAGCGTGCCGGTACCTCGTGCAGACGGAGCTTGTGTTCGGCGGCCTTGATCTGCATTTCAACGGTCCATCCGTAGTTGCGATCGGCCATGGCGAGCGTCTTAAGCGATGTTGCGCGGATCGCCCGGAACGGGCCGAGGTCGGTGTAGCGCGCGCCCCAGATTCTAGCGATCAGTGTCGTCGCTAGCCAGTTGCCGAAAAGCTGTTGCGGCGTCAACGACCCACGCTCGCGCGTGCCAATCGCCCGCGATCCGATCACGAAGTCGATTGCGCCGCTCGCAATAGGATCGACCAATTCGGCCATGTCGGCTGGATAATCACTATAGTCGCCATCGAGGAAGACGACGATGTCGACGGCGCCCAGTAGCTTGATGCCGGCGAGACATGCAGCCCCATAGCCCGGCTCATTTTCGCGCACGACCATGGCACCGTGCTCGCGCGCCACGTCGCCGGTGCCGTCCGTCGAGCCATTGTCGGCGACGACAATGCGATCAACCCAAGCCGGTATGTCACCGATCACGTTGCCGATCGCATCGGCCTCATTCAGGGCCGGAATGACGACGCCGATGCTGTGTCCCTTACGCATGTGAGTGGGGGTCCGTTTTAGTCGAGCGCGCATGCCGCAGCAGTTCGAAGGCAAGGCCGACCCAGATTGGCAGCCAGATCAACCAGACGATCTGATCGCGGAATATATCAAAGCTGTCGCGGGCATGAAAATAGAATGACGAATAATAGAGCGGTAACAGCACAGTGACGCCGAGCAGCGCCAACGATGGGTGCAAACACAAGAATGGCAGCATCCAGGCGGCGTACCAGGGGAATTGCGCCGGTGTGAGCAGGAACAAGGCGATGACGACGATACTCACTTTCCGCGTTAGGTCCATCGGGCGGGACCATGGCCTACGTGCAAGCCATAGCGCGATGCCGCCCACAATCAACGCACTGCCGCTGCGGACGATACGGCCTGCATATTCGGGGTCAAGTCCTACCACGCCCAACATTCTGGCACTCGAACCTTCCAGCACGGGAAACAGTGCGCTGTTGGTCTTCCAATTGGCAGCGTAAGCAACGAAGCCGGAGGTTTCATCGATGCCGCCGATGATGGGTGCGGCGGCCCACAGTGCCGTCATGCCGACGAGCATGACCAATCCGGCCGCAAGCTGCTTTGGATGGCTAAGCAGTGGTCGCAGCAGCAAAGGCGCAAGCAGCACCGGCCATACTTTGGTGCCGATCGCCAAACCCAGCATGAACAGCGATGCTAGCGGTCGCTGCCTGACCGCCAACAACACCGCTGCGAGCACCAGCGGGATTAGCACCGCCTCCATATGCGCGGAATTGATCATTTCTTTGATGATCAGAGGGTTCCACCAGTATAGCGCAGCCCACAAGGGCGACCGACCAACAGCTGATAATAACGCCAGCAGCAATCCAAGTGTGGCCAGTTCACCGCTGAGGCAGACCACGCGCCAGGCCGTCATGCTCCACGGGCTGATCCAATGCGCCAATGCAAATGCGGCTTGTGCTACCGGTGGATAGATCGTTTTAAGATTGGGGTGGTTGATCCGCTCAAAGACAACATCAGCTTGTCGCGTAAGGTCGCTGATCACTGAATCTTCCGGCTCATTTGGGGCGTCGCCTGGTGCGAGTTCGTAAGGGTTCAAACCATGAGCGGTAACCCCTCCGTCCCACAAGTATCGGTGGTAGTCGTCTTCGAGCACAGGCTCGGTCGCAAACATCAGGCCGCGCAATGCAAGGCCAACAGCGATCATGGCGACCAGCAGTCGGACATTAATGTGGGCGTCCAGTGGTATGGTGCGCTCGATCAACCGGGGCAACGGCATGATGAGGAGACCTGCGAGACAAAGCCCTAATGAGAAGGGGATTGCCGGTATCTGGATCAACTCGAACGCCCAGTCGAAGCGATGTCGATTGGCGAGCAACGCTATCGCGACCAGTACCAGTCCGCCTGCGACCGCCGCCCACAGCACACAGATCCGCTGTGCAGGCTGGCCCGGCAAAACAATCGGATGAGCATTCGGTTTTGGCAACACGAGATCCAATGCGTTGGTTTACGTGACAGATATCGTATCTGGTCCGATCTATCGACCACGGTCTCGAGATTGCTGATCGGCACGAGTTGGGCTAGCGGGTTACCATGGATCAAATCTTGCGAGATCAGTCGACTGCACCCCCCTTTGTTATCGGCTGGGAGGAATGGCTGGGTTTGCCTGAACTGGAGCTGCCGGCGATTAGAGCCAAAGTCGATACCGGTGCCAAGACATCGGCGTTGCATGCGTTCGTGATCGAGCCATTTGGGCCGACCAGTGCCCGCCAGGTTCGCTTTGGCATTCACCCGGTCCCAGGCCGCGACGATATTGAGCGTTTTTGCACTGCGACCGTTTTCGACCGCCGCGAGGTGACAAGTTCCAATGGTGACAAGGAATTGCGGTACGTCATCCGCACCTTGTTGACAATGGGAGCGATGGGTTGGCCGGTCGAGATTACGCTGACCAACCGCGAGAGCATGGCCTATCGCATGCTGCTCGGACGCCAGGGCATCAAACGCGGTATGCTTGTTGACCCGTCGGCATCGTTCCGGCAACCGAAACTGTCGCACAGGGTCTACAAGACGGCCGCGCAAAGGCTCGATCGTCGAGGCAAGTCCGTCGGCTGACGGATCAGGCTTTGGCCGTCGCTTTGGATTTGAGCCGCTTGGCGACGGCTGGCGTAACAAAGCTGCTTACGTCGCCACCCATCATGGCGATCTGTCGGACAAGCGTTGCGGTGATGTGGCGTACCGCGGGAGAAGCTGGCAGAAATACCGTACCAATGGTCGGCATCATGGCGCCGTTCATGCCGGCCATCTGCATTTCGTAGTCGAGGTCGGTGCCGTCACGCAGGCCGCGGAATATTACTGTGGCGTCAGATGCCCGCGCCGCGTCGACCGTCAAGCGATCAAACATTACGATATCGAACGTCGCACCGGCCTTTTTTGCAATCGGCCTGATATCGGCCTTAAGCATATCGATTTTTTCGGCGATCGGGAACAGTGGCGTTTTTCCGGGGTGGATGCCGATGCCAATGACCAGTCGATCCACCAGCGTCATGGCGCGGGCGATGACGTCGAGGTGGCCGAGGGTGACTGGGTCGAAGGAGCCGGAATAAAATCCGATGCGGATCATGATAAGGGGCCTGGCCGTAGCGGACGTGTTGACGGACGTTTGTAACCAGACACTGCCCCGCGCCGCCTGATCCGTCCAGATTAATGGGCAGAATATTCAGCAGATCTTTGACAGTTACGTTGCTACGCGACGCTCCGTTTGCCGGTTATCAGATCCCAGGCAACATTAATTTCCTTGATTCGGATATCGCGCAATGTGCGATCCTCGTCGCTGGTTGCGAGGTCGGGATGCCAACTCACGCGCAGGGCATCAACGAGCTTCTTCAGGATGCTGTCGCTGACGCCCTGATTTACACCGAGCACCGCGTAGGCTTCCGCGACGTCGCGCGGCAACGACCGGTTCTGCGTCAGTCCCGTGAGGCTCGTTACGGCGCCATCGGTGATCTGTTGTAGTCGATCGAGATCATGCACGACGCGCTCCATCCGGTTGCAGGCGCGCCGCCAAGTTTCGAGATCTGCCGTTTCTTTCGAAACCGTCGTTGCGAGCACCGTCGACAACCGCCGTTCCGAGCCGGTCAACTCGCGGGCGAGTGCATTGCGTAGCGGCGGTACGGCTTCCAGCCGCTCCAGCGCGCTGCGAATCTGCAGCATCTGGCTGTTGGCTCTTAACTGCAGTGCTGACGCACGTTGCCCATCAGGCGATCCAGGTAGGCCTGCACCGGGCTCCCCGCCAGACCCCTGCCGTCGGAAAGGTACAAACTGGCGGCGTTGCCGCAGGAATAGTGCAGTGCTGGCTGCGAGTATGGCGGCTGCGAGCGTAAGTAATTCCATCGCTTGCGGCCAGGTCTGGGGGCCAGTCGCAACAGCACGATGATCGGGCACAGTAAATACCACAGGCTCGACATTGGTGCTCCACGTAGGTCGCTTGGGCGGGTATTCCGGCGTATGGGGAGGACTTACTGTTACGACGGGCTGGGTCTTGCCAACGGTTGGTGGGCTCAAGGCCTGGGATGCAAATGCGGCGACGGTAGATACTGGCAAGGGCTCAACGTCGTGAATGGTCACGGATGGAGTTGCAACGGTCGCCTTGGGTTTTACTACGGCATCAGCCTCAAACACCAGTCGTGCCCCGGCCAGGGACAGGGGTGCAAAGCCACGCGGTAGCATAACCGCTTGTGCTCGGGGCTGACGCGGCATGAAACCGTCAGCTGTCCAGGCGCAGTCAACCGATGCCAACGGCGCTCTCCAGGGTGCGCGGCCAAACGCTGCGCAGTCGCGGCCAACGAATGCCCCTTGGCGCGGGCCGGTGCGCACGACCAAGGCTCCGGAATCAAGTGAAATTCGATTGCGGTCGCGGGCTGTTGCCGCAACGATGTCGACCCACGGTACCCGGCCACCTTGGCACACGACGGCGAAGCGGTGGATCATCCAGGTTTTGCAGCGATTGGCATCGGGCCCAAAACAAGCCGCGTGTGACTGCTGTTCGCGCGCACCGATGACGGCATAGGATTGCTCTGATGATGGTTCGACGCGCAGCCGACCGTTGTCGAGGTTGCACGTCCAAGGCATCAACACCCGTTCGCGGGATTGCGCGGTGCTGGCTTGACTAACGGTGGCGATCACCACCAGCCAGCACAGCCCTAAAACTTCGCGGACGCTTGCGCGTGCGTCGCTCCCCAATTTTGAATGCAACAGCTCCCCCAAATGCGCTGAGCAGTCGATCCGGTGCATTGTTAGCACCCAGGCCGATCCGGCGTTGTCCTCTCCGTTTTCCCCACGCTTGCACCTTTGCCTTCAAACCGCGGCCAAACCACGGCATGACTGTGACCGACTGCGGTCATTCCCGTTCGCGCGTTGGAGCAGCCCGTGATCGAAAGCCACGTGACTGTCAAAATACTGGTGCGAAGTGGTCATCACGTTCGACCATGTTGAGCCCTCGACAATTGACGGGTGTGCGCTCTAGAAGTGCATGCAACGAAGGGGATGGCCATGGGCTTCAGGGCATCGGGTCAACAGTCTCGGCTGAGGGAGAGTGCATGTCGTCTGGAACGAGCGCCTCTGTTGCGGCGAATTTGAAGACTGGCACCGGCAATGCTCCTGCTCCTCTGATTGAAGTCAGGCACGGCAGCGAGAGCGCGACAATTCCGCAGCCAATTGTCGCAACGCCTGATCCGGTGCTCCCGCAGCTTTCCGGCTTCCGGATCGTGGCCGATGCCGAACAGATGGCGCGCGAAACCTTTATCCCGATCACCAAGGCAGCGCTGATCGATCGGCTGACCCACGACGACGCCTGGGCTCCAGGGTTGGCCAAGGATGCACGCAAGTTTTTTCAGTACCTCGACTATTGGCGGCGGCAGACTTATTCGGCTGATTTGCGCGAGGTCGATAAGGCCTATGAAGCGTTCAATCCGGACAGTGATTTGCTAGCCACGCGCGCGTTTTCAGATACCGACCGCGCTCGTATGCAGGCGCGTGTGGTCTCACATGTTCAGAGCTTGCTTTTACGCTCGAATTACACACGGATTTTGCCCACCGATCTGGCAGCTATGACGCAGGGCTCGCATTACGGCCTCGATCTGCACGTCGACCTCGATGCGTTTGACGAACTGCTCGTCTACTACCGCGGTCGTTCGACCAAGAAAGAACATCGGCGCGAGATCCGCAAATTCTACCGCAAGACAGAGTTTGAGCTGCCAATTTTCCGGCGGTTATTCGTGCTGTTCAAACTAAAGACGGCCGACCAGCGCATCGCGCATTTGATGGCGACCAAGGGCATAGAGCGCCGGGAGGCGGTGAAGGCTGTCAAAAAGCTTAGTGCTCAATTGCCGGCGGCAATGCTACCTGGCAATATCTATATGAAACTGTTCAAGAATATGCCGCGCTCAGATATCGAGATGATATTCCCGAATACACGAGTGCGATTCAGGATGATGGACAAGGTCAGGCTTGGCGTGACCAGCGGTGCGGGCGTCGGCATGGGGCTTTTCGGCGCGGTGGGCAAGATTGCGCTCGCGGCCACCAATCCGATTGCGGCAGCGGGCGCAGTGGCTGGGTTGGGAGGCCTTGCCCTGCGCCAGGGCATGAATTTCATGAACCAGCGCCAGCGCTACATGGTGGTGATGGCGCAGAACCTCTATTTTCATGCCATGGCGGACAATCGCAGCGCCATGATCAAACTTGCCGACCGGGCCGCGGAAGAGGATGTCAAGGAAGAGATGCTGCTCTATTCCGTACTCGCCAAGGAGCCAGTGCCGCGCTCAGACATAGAGGCTGTGGACACCGGCATCGAGCGCTATCTGCGGCGAACCTTTGATATCGAGGTCAATTTCGACCTGCAAGAGGCCCTCGATCGGCTGATCCACGACGGTCTGGTTAAGGAATCGGCTGACGGTATACTCAGTGCGCTGTCACCGTCCCTTGCTGCCAAACATCTCGACGGCAAATGGGACGTTTTTCTGGACCATCTAATTGCCGATGACACAAGCGTCGGCGTGGAAGTGGAACGATGACCGCGTGACCAATTTCGAGACTTCCACACAGCGAAAAATCGTTATCGACATCGCTGATCGCGGAGATGCCCGCACGTACGCCGCGGCTTTGACCGACCTTCTGATACCGGCTCCCGATGCGCTCACCTTGTTCGAGCAGGGGACAGCCTGGCGCATCGAAGCATACTATGATCCGTTGCCTGAACCTGCGACGTTGGCAGTCGAGCTGAGCACGGTTTGCGGCCTATCTGTGCCTGTTGTCCGTATCGAAGATGTACCACCCGAAAATTGGGTGCTGCTGTCTCAGGCTGCATTGCCACCGGTGATCGCCGGGCGGTTTACGGTGCACGGCAGTCATGACCGGCATCGCGTGCCGCGTGGCCCCAACAGCATTTTGATCGATGCTGGAGAGGCATTCGGTACGGCCCATCACGCGACCACGCAAGGCTGCCTCGCCGCCATCGACCGCCTGACGCGGCGTCACTTATATAGCAACGTACTCGATCTGGGGTGCGGCTCGGGGGTGCTGGCGATCGCGGTCGCGCGAGCCTTGCCGCATGCGCGGATCATCGCCAGCGATGTTGATGCACAGTCGGTGGTGGTGGCACGCAGTAACATGCGCGACAATGGCGTCGCTGCGCGTATTCGCTGCGTCGCTGCAAGCGGCCTCGGTCACCCGGCGCTTCGTGCGCGCGTGCCCTACGACCTGATTGTCGCCAACATACTTGCAGCACCGCTGATCATGCTGGCACCGAAGTTGGCAGCAGCAGCGCGCCCGGGGACGCACGTCGTGTTGTCCGGATTACTGGTGCCGCAGGCCGCGGAAGTATCTGCGGCCTACGTGGCATCAGGATTCGAACTTCAGCGCCATGACCGGATTGTCGGCTGGGCGACCTTGACGCTCGCAAAGCGGTAGCTGGTGCTTAGCCGGCCCAGCCGCTACCGTTCATGCTGGCAGATGCCCACGCGCGCGGTGTGAAACGATAGCGAGCACGGATCATGTGCAACTCATCGTCGGCGATGCCGATGTCCTTGAGCATCGCATCATCCATGTCGGCCAGCTGGTCGCGCATCCGGCGATCGCTTGCTGCACGGCGCGCATTGGCCAATAGAATTGTGAGGGCGGCAATGCAGGTGCGGGCGAACGAGCGCTTTGGCTCGGGGATCGCGGTTGCCGTGTTGCTGCTGTAGTCCATAGTCAAAAGTGCGGTCATGGGGCCCATGTTGATATTCCTGTATTGTTGGTTGGATTGCCGACGAACCACGGTCCCTGACCGAGCCAAGGCGCAAGCGCCGGGCTCTACGGACAACGGGTGTCGACGAAAATGCGGGGTTGCTGGTGCGCTGAGGGCAGCGATCAGCTGATGAAAGCGGCCATAGACGGCAGCGCTTTACGGATGGCGGCGATTTCCACGGTTGTGTAGCCATAGGTTGTTAGTTGCGCGTCATTGTAATTGGCGAGAAAGCGCTGAACCTGGACCTGCGCTGATCGCTGACGCGCCTGGATCACTGCATGAAACGCGCGACGCCAAAAGCCGATCTGCGGCGACTTATGGTTAACGAGACCCAACGTGTCATTGAGTGCTGTTAATGTGCTCATGGTCTTTTCAACTTTGGTTCTTTAAGTGGTTTTGGACATCGTCTGACGCCGCTACCTGCTTTGGATGACGCTCGATCCCGGCGTCATAGGTCGAAGATTTAACGCAGTCTTCGCAACTGCGGAATAGTTTATGTTGCATCGCAGCAGTGCGACATGTGCATGCAGCCACAATTGAGCGTGCGTTTGGTAATAAAATGA
>JANNRP010000503.1:0-13805 GCA_031401535.1 Hyphomicrobiaceae bacterium
GTGTTCGACGTGCTCGCCGAGGGCCTCTGTCGCAGCTCGGGCGTTGACCAATGCACCATACTACAGGTGCGCAAGCCATCATCTTGATATCAAGATGGCGCGCCCGAAAGGATTCGAACCTCTGACCCCCAGATTCGTAGTCTGGTGCTCTATCCAGCTGAGCTACGGGCGCCTGCATGCGACGTGACAGCAACCATTGGGCTGCCTCATCGCTACCAGTGCGGTGGGCTTACTGCCTTCGCCTACGCTTTGCAAGCCCTGATGGCGTTCGTTCCCGCGGACCGGGCGATTAGTCCCCGCATTCATAAAATTGCTGGCACGCATCGTGCTTCAGCATCGATACGGAACATATCGTGCTGGAGTGAACGATGCACCAGGATCGTCGCCGCTTTCTAGGGGCGGCCCTCGCATTGAGCCTGTCGGCGGGCACGGCGCCAGCCAAGCCTCGCCCTACTGGTTCATCGAATAGTGCGGCGAGGCCCCCGGAAACGCTTGTGCCAAATAGCGACCACGATCAAACCGCGATCCTCCAGCAAGTTTTGGACGAGGCAGCGTCTCGCAAACAGCCGCTTGCTTTACCTCCTGGTCGGTTCCGGATCAGGTCTTTGACCCTGAGGCCAGGTACCCGGTTGGTGGGATCGCATGGCCTCACCGTTTTGGCAGCGGTCGGCGGCGGTCCACTGCTGTTTGCCGAAGATGCGCCTGACCTGCTGCTTGAGGGCATTATACTTGACGGCGGTGGGTTCCCGATCGACGACGTTCGCGGCTTGGGTTTGATCAGTCTGAAGCGGTCACACAGCGTGCAGTTGCGCAACATCGCGGTGCGCGCGAGCGCGCTCAATGGCATCGCCCTCGACCAGTGTGGCGGCCGCATTTCGGGCTGCACGGTGACCGACCTCGGGCGGGCCGGAATTTTTAGTAACGATGCGACCGGGCTCGACATTTCTGGCAATACGATCACGGACACGTCCAACAATGGTATTCAGGTATGGCGCTCGCAACAAGGCGAGGACGGCACCACCATCACATCCAATCGGATCGAGCGCATTGCAGCACACGCTGGCGGCACCGGCCAGAATGGCAATGGCATTAACGTCTATCGCGCTGGCAATGTGCTGGTGACCGGCAATCGCATTGCCGATTGCGCATATACTGCGATCCGAGGTAACGCCGCGTCCAATATCCAGATGGTCGCCAATAACTGCCAGCGGTTGGGCGAAGTAGCCCTCTATGCCGAATTTGGATTCCAGGGTGCACTGATCGCCAACAATGTCATCGACACGGCTGCGACCGGCATTTCGGTAACAAATTTCAACGAAGGCGGACGACTCGCTGTCGTCCAGGGTAACTTGATCCGCAATTTGTTTCGCCGCGAACACGAGCCGGAGGATAAGCGCGGCGATGGGATCGCGGTGGAAGCAGACGCCGTGGTTGCTGGCAACACCATCGAGGGTGCGCCGACCACGGGCATACTGATCGGCTGGGGCCGTCACATGCGAGAGGTGACGGCTACCGGCAATCTGGTGCGCCATGCCCGCGTTGGAATTGGCGTGACGGGCGATATTTCTGCAGGCGCTGTGATGATCACCGGCAATATGATATCAGGCGCCAAAGATGGTGCCATCAGGGCATTGCGTGGCATCGTTCCTTATGGACCGGACTTGAGCTTAACGCGACCCGAGAGCGCACGCGTCATCATCGAGAGAAATATGGGTGTGTGATCCCGGGATGTTTGGCGAAAACAGCGTTAAGCTGCTTTGAACAGAACGCGGGACAGCCGCCGCCAATCGGCACTGGCTTGCAGCAACGCTGCCGCGTAGCGTGCGGCCCGCACCAACGTGCAGGTCGTTTGCGCCTGCGTCAGCATCGGCCGATCCATTGCTCCTAACGCTCAAGCTCATCATCACCCCTTTGCTCGTTGCCGGCGTGAGCCTTGCGGCGCGTCGGTTTGGCCCGACGGTCGGCGGTTTGATGCTAGGTCTGCCGTGGATGACCGGACCGGTGCTGTTCTTTCTGGCGCTTGAGCGGGGTGACGCCTTTTTGATCGAGACGGCGCGTGGTGCATTGTTGGCGGTGCCGCCGATCGCGGCGTTTGCAATACTCTATGGGCGACTGGCAAGCGTCCTGCGGTGGTACTGGTGTCTGCCCACCGCCGCCATCTCGTTTGCCGCGTCCGGATTAGCGATGAGTACGCTGGATATTTCGCATCGGGTTGCTGCGGTTTTGGGCGCCATCTCACTGCTCACCGGGTATGCCTTAGTCCCGCGGCCGACAAAGTTGACGGGCGCACGAAGCCTGCCGTGGTGGGATATTCCGGTACGCATGCTGGCAACGGCTCTGCTGGTGGCTGGAATCGCCGCCACCAACGACTATCTCGGCCCCACTCTGTCAGGCATCGTGTCGAGCTATCCAGTAATCCTGACCGTGATTGCAACGTTTACTCATCATCGCTGGGGCGTGGACGCAGTGCGGGCGATGCTGCGCGGTGTACTGTTGTCGCTGCTGTCGTTCGTGGGCTTCTTTTGGACCGTATCAATCGTGGTGCCCCACCATGGCCTCGTTGCATCTTATGTGGCGGCAACATTGGCAGGACTGATGATCAGTGGATCGCTGATCTTTGGCATCCGGCACTATTCAAAGTGGATAACCCCGCCGACAGTTCAATAGAACAGCTTGCCGCCTAACGCGACGATACCGCCGAGTACGAAGGCGATCGCAACGCATAGACACAAGGCGGCGCGCAGCATAGGCTGTGCCACTAGAGTTGCTTCGGTCTGGTCCTGATAATCGCCCGCGGGCTTTGACCCTGTTACCATGGCGCGTATCAATGGATCGCGTTTCACGAGGCCATAAAGAATGTTGGCGGTAATGTGAAACACAATCAGGGGCAGGATCAAATACTTTAGCAGGCGGACGTGGAAATAGCCGATACGTTTGTATGTCTCTTCCGAGACCAACTTGTAGAGCGGCCCCCATGTCGTGTCATTATGTTCAACGGTCATCAGACCGAGAGTGGCCTGCAGGCCGACGGCGCCCAATAGCGCCAAAATCATATACGTGCCGAGCGGATTATGACCCAGATAATGGCGCTCGCGCCCCTGAATTAGATCGCGAGCATAGCCGAGTACGGTCCAAGGCCACCGGACGAAAGCCGACCAGCGCGACGTTGAAGAGCCAACGACGCCCCAAAGCAAGCGCCAGACGATCGCAATCAATATCGTGTAGCCAGTATATCGGTGCCATCTCAGAGTATTATCGCCGAACAGATCTGAGAATTCGTGACTGGCCCATGCGCTAACAATCAAACAGACGAACGTCCAATGGAAAACGCGCGTGGGTAGATCCCACGCGCGAACCGTCGCGTTCTCAACGGGCGTCTGCAACATCACTCAGAGCCGTCCGGCTACTTCGGCGGTTGGCGGAAGGTCTTGTGGCAGGTGCCACAGTTGGCGCCGATCTTCGGCCATTCCGCTTTGAACGATGCTTCGTCTTTAATTGCTACGCTTGCGGCCTTGGCATCGGCCTCGATCTTCTTGTAAATGCCTTCGAACTCAGCTTTCTTCTCCCAGATAATCGGCAGCGCTTGGGTTTCACCGCCCGTCTTGCTGTCGTCGGGGAAAAGCGTTGCAAGTTTTGGCGCGCCATCTGAGATCGTTTTCAACGACGCCTGAACCTTGGCGAGATCGAAAGGTGTTTCACCTTTCATCATCCCGCCCGGGTCCTTCATGGCCCCGCCCCAGGACTTTAGGATTTCCTTGCGCTGACCGATCGCAGCACTTTGAGCGTAAACAGCAGTAGCGCCGACGGCCACTGCCGCAACCACGGAAAGAAGACGGATCATAAAGTTCTGCTCCCAATCGTTGGACAAATTCATCATCGATGACGTGCGATAAGTTATGTTGACATCGCAGGCTTGCACTGGCCCGTTTTCAAGTCAATTGGTAGCGACGCCACCACCACTCACAGCTGCGTCATAACAGTAGTATTTGATGCCCATGTGGCAGGGGGTCGGCGTCGCCTTCTATCAATGAAACACACTGTCACGGATTGGGGAACACAGATATTGATGCCGAAGATCCGCCAAAAGCGAAATGCGTGCCCACAGTGTCAACTGTGGCGACGCGGCGCGCTCGTCGCAGCTTTGCTGTCGGCGTTGATATGGTGGCTCGGGTTATTTCCATAGACCAAGCCGTCAGCGTCGATCAGCGATTGTCACTAAACGGCGGCCGCATCATTTCGTGGTGCACTTACGGCCGTCCGGGCGGATTTCCGGTCCTGTCGCTGCACGGCACACCCGGTTCGAGGTTGAAGTATCGCAGCGCCGACCAGTCCGCCTGTGAACACGGCTTACGCTTAATTAGCCCGGATCGTTGGGGTTACGGTGCCAGTGATGCACCGCTGAATGCAAGTGTATCCAAGTATGCCGAAGACATTGAAGCGCTTGTCGATGCACTGGGCATCGATCGTTTCGCTGTGGTCGGCATTTCCGGTGGTGGGCCGTTCGCGGTTGCAGTCGCGGCCCGACTTGGCGTGAGGATCACTGCATTGGCTCTGGTGGCGCCCGTCGGGCCAATCGCGGCGATACCCGCACATGCATTGTCGCCGTTTCACCGACTATCGTTTCGCATCATACCGCGTGTACCCGGCGCTCTACGCACTGCATTTGCAGTGATGCGTGCCGCAATACGCATCGCCCCAAACATGAGCGCATATCTCGCAACGGCTCGTGCAGGAGCGGCTGACTGCGCCATCATGAGATGTCCAGCTATCAGAGCAGACTTGAACGATACGTTTATCGCCGGGCTTGCCGGTTCAGCACTGGGGCCAGCCCTCGACATGAAGCTATTCAGTCGCCCCTGGAACATAGCGTTCGACCAAGTCTCGGCACCGGTTTGTATTTGGATTGGTGCCGACGATCGAAACGTTCCGTTGGCGGCAATCAATGAATTAGCGCGCAACCTTCCAGCCGCGAACATTGTTCGATTGCCTGCAGCTGGCCACTTCTGGATTGTACAGAACTACGCCCAAGTGTTGTCGTGGATTGCAGCTCCCGGTGAGCACGATTAAGAGTAACGCAAAAGGCGTTTATCATTCTCGAACGGTTTGATCCGGCGATGCGCGGTCGATCCACTGGTCAGCAGTCACCAGCACCAAATCGCCGTCACGATTCATGAAAGCGGCACGCGTTATGTACCACCCAAGCAGTGGTTGTGACGATCCAATGTTGATGCCAAAGCTAGCGGACGTCGTTCCGCTGAACATGGATATCGTGATGCGCCGGTCAGTTCGACAACATGATTAAGAAACACGCTTATCGAAATCCAATATGATGTTCATAGTCCAGTAATCAAAACAGCACTTGTGTTTGTAATAAAAATCGGGCAATGGGCTAATAGTACTCCTCCAGTCTCAACGAAAGAAACGGCGCATGGCTGTACCCTCAATCGACAAACTAACCCTCAAGGAACTTCAAGAATTGCGTGCGCGCGTTGACAAGGCGATTGTCATTGTGCAGGAGCGCGATCGTATTTCTCTGCGTCAGAAGATGGAAACCATGGCTCAAGAAGCCGGCATCGGTTTGTCAGAGCTGTTCGGTAGCCGCTCGACCAAAGGTAAAACAGTCGCGGCGAAGTATATGAACCCCGACAATCCGGGTGAAACCTGGACCGGCCGTGGTCGCAAACCAAAGTGGTTGGTCGCCAAACTCGATAAGGGTAAAAAAATTACCGAGTTCGCAATTTGATTGTGATTGCCGATCTCGTTGCGCTCGTTTCACCCGCGTTCTTGGCGTTCAACGAGTTGCGTTCAGGTGATGCAGGCTTTGGATGCTGTTCAATATCCTCAAGTCACGTGACACGAACAACTTAAAGCCGCTGGTTCTGACACTGCTTGTGCGGAACCAGCCGCTTCTTGTGCTGAACGCTATCTTGAAAGCGACGGATGATCGTCGCTAAGACTCGAATTCGTCTGCTAAAAAGCCCAGATCATTGCACGATTGCTTTGAGTGCTAGCAGTCGATCATCGTTGGCCAATCAGTACGAAAAGCGAAATCTGACATCGTTGCTTTTGGCCCAAACAACTTGGTGGACAACCGCCTTGTATCGTGTGGACCGACCCCTTATCGATCGCCACAGATTGGGTCGCCGAACCCCTCCATGTGAATACACCGCGCAAAACATTACGAGCCGTTCTGTCCAGTTTGACATTTCCAGTGTACACGATCACTCCCGCATCGGTATCGACACGCATCAATCGACGCTGTTGGGCCCAATCCAACACCTCGACGCTGCCATCGTCCGTAAGGCCGTTTGTCCGAACTGGCTTTCAGCAGGAGGATCAATTGCGGGTAGGTTTTCGGAGTCACCACATCGCCATGTTCAACACGATATTTGTGGTGGCGATGCTAACTGACGATTGAGCAACCTCCTCGCTCCAATCAGTAATTTATGCTGCTGGAGTGGCCGGGGCTGCTCACCATTGGCGGCTATGGCCTCTTACAGTTACGGGCAAGCGTACGTTCATACTCCACATCATCAGCTGTTGGACTTTCTTGCGCAAGCCAGGAAAAACCTTGCTTGCGGCACGCACGTTCGACCATCTTGATCTCAACATCTCTGCTGTTCGGAAAAAAGTACGACATCATTCTTCGTATAAATGAGTCGTTCGGCACAGTTTGCCTGAACACCTTCGCCCACGTCTCACTGCCGCGAGAGCCGATATTCGCCCACTGTGTAGCGCCAGCGGATAGACCAGGCATTGCTATAATAATGGATTGATCTTGAGAGCTGGACTGATATTTCGCCTTGATCAACTTACCCCCAAAAATCGGGTCGTTGATCGAAAGAGGGGCATCGAATTTTATACCACAAAAACCCATTCGACACCATTGAACTTCCGCGAGCAGCATCCGACCGTCGCTCAGTTGGAGCGTCAGTGCTTCTCCCCAACGCATATCGTGACCGCCTCGTAATCCAGCCCCGGTTTGAGAAATATTTCTGATCTCAACAGACTGGGTCCAGCGCTCACACTTCAAAAGCGCCTGAACCCTCGTTGTAATCCGCTGACTTGCCCGCAATCGTCTTACGACTTCGTATTTTGACTGAAATAAGTCAGAACTGGGATTAGGTGCAGCATTATAATCAATTGACCTCAACTGTACTGCCGGGTCGCCCATATTTTAACCTCCAAAGAACTTTGACGTACTGCTGAGCACGTGGGCTGTGCCGCCCAAGTTCATAAAATTTGCATTTGATCCTGGCACGATCGACCAAAGGTTACCCGACTTCGAGTCGTCAGCGAGACCGTGTGGGTTCACAACCAAAATCCTACAGATTTTTCGCGAGCCTTGGTCAGATAACCCACATCATTGCTCGAGCTAACTTAATAGATTGCTAAAATTCGATCCAAGCTCGATGAACGAGTAGTTGACATTGTGCGTCTCACCTAGCTGAGGGATGTCGAGCTCGGCAGACCGTATCCTCATCGAAATAGGCCGTCTTCCAGGCTATGCAAAGCAATAACTTTATATCCTATTAACGAATCGACTACCTCAAAGAGTCACTTGAGACGAAGTCGTTCAACGGAACGACTTTGGAGCCAAGATAGTTAGCTTATTAATAATAAATCGCTAGCATCTTAATTTCACCTTCTGGAGTTGGACGCACATGATCTTGGTCAACGGCGAAATGCTTGACGAGCAGGCGTCATGGGATTTCACTCGTAGTTTGCGGATTGACGAGCCCGATAGATCGCTGACAGCGCGTCAAGAACAGCGAATGCTCGCTCTGATGTTGAACGACATGCTGTCCTTGGGACTTCGGATCTCGGCCATCACCAGCATCGTCAATCGAATAGAGGAAGATCCTACCGCCGCCAACTGGCAGGACATGGTGCTCGTCCACCTGCCAATGGGACCTTTCAGAAGCGAGGCGCTAATAAACAGCCTTATGGAATCACAACTAGCGACAGATATTCTCGTCGATACCCAAGAACTGCACTCCAGGCTAGCAACAGCGAGTTCTATGACGTTGGCGTACTGCAGATATCCAGCCGAATTGCGGCATAAGGGTGGAGTACATATCGAAGTCCTCGTGGGGGCGTGGCGTGATTTGTGCGAGTGCCTCATTTCATTGCTTACCAACTTTCAGTCGGCCGTAGCCGACGAGAATCGAGTAAAGTTTGCCAAGCAGTTTCCCTCCACGGTTGCCTTATTGTCATCGGCTACGAATGGTGGTTCCCCGTGCGTGATGGCTGACCTCACCTTAGAAATCCCGGGCCTAGCTGAACGTCGGCGACATCAAAGGTGGGTCGTGGAATTGCCGGTAAAGTTAATTCTTGGGGCGTCGGAAGCCGAGGCACTGCTCGTCAATATTTCATTAGGTGGCTGTTGCATTCTTACGACTGAATCATTCAATAATTTGGAGATGATTAGTTTTGAAACCGAATCAGGTCGCCGACTGAAAGGACAGATCCAATGGTCGGATAATCGGACGCATGGTCTCAGGTTCGCAGAACCACTTCAGACGAGCGATCCGTTAATCGTGGAAGCGTTGAGGATTACTCATAAAAACAATCACTGAGCGTCCATTTTCCGATACCTCAGGAAATTTCAGGCAGCTGTCGCTGCAACAGCAATCAATCCGAACGCGTCACTATCCATCGCTCGCACCTCCGGCAATCAGTGCAATCGTCGGCTACGGCCGTCCGGCTGCGCGGCACTTTGACAACTACAACGGCATGATCCGGCAAACGCATCCGCCTGTGGTTCTTGCATACCACCGTCAACCCACCTCGCTATCGCACCCTCTAGTCATCAATCGTAGAACCCGCTTACACTGCGACACAATGACCGGCGATCAAGACCGGCACCCAGGATGGAAACGTTGCCGGAATTGGCCGGCGAAACCTTGAGGAGCTGTGATAATGGCAAAGTATGACGTGACGCGTCGGCGACTGATGACAACGGCGGCTTCGGCCACGCTGATTTCTGCACCATTTGTGCGGACAGCCCACGCGGCAGGCAAGCTTGAGATCGGCCTGTGGGATCACTGGGTGCCAGGCGCCAACAATGCCACCACGGCACTGGTTCAGGAGTGGGCCGCCAAGGAAAAGGTCGAGGTGTCGATCGACTACATCCCGAGCCAGGGAAACAAGAACCTGCTGACGATTTCGGCAGAAGCACAAGCAAGATCCGGTCACGATATTCTGGCATTCCCCACCTGGTGGCCGCAGGCGCAGGCCAAGCTGCTCGAGCCCGTGGACGACATCATGGGTCCGCTGATCGCCCAGAACGGCAAGGTCAACGGCACCGTCGAATATCTTGGGCGGGCTGACGGCAAATGGCTGGCAGTTCCCGCAACAGTCGGCAGTCAGATCAAAGGGCCATGCACACGCATCGACCTTTTGAAGCAGCACGCTGGCATCGACATCCAGGCGATGTACCCGGTGGGCAGCGCACCCAAGGCCGATGGCTGGACGACTGACACGTTCCTGAAGGCTGCCGAAGCCTGTCACAAAGCCGGCGTCCCCTTTGGTATCGGCCTCGGTGAAACCACCGACTCGACCGATACGGCCGGCGCCTTCTTCCAGGCATTCGGCGGTGAATTAGTGGACGTCAATGGCAAAATCACGGTTAAGTCGGACGGCGTACGTCAGGCGTTGGAATACTACAAGAAACTGATGGCGTTCCTGCCACCCGATGTGCCTGCCTGGGACGACGCTTCGAACAATAAATGGCTGGTCGCTGGTCGCGGCGCGCTGATCATGAACCCACCTAGCGCCTGGGCCGTTGCCAAACGTGATGCGCCAAAGATCGCCGAGCAGTGCTGGACGCATGGCTTCCCGTCAGGCCCGAAAGGCCGGTTCGCGCCATTCCTGCCCTACTTCTGGGGCATCTGGAACTTCAGCAAGAACAAGGCGGCGGCTAAGAGCCTGCTCGTACACCTATCGCAGCCGACATCGGCCGAGAAGATGGTGGCGGCCAGCGGCGGTTACGATCTGCCGGCCTTCGAAAAGCTGACAACCTTCAAGACTTGGGCCGAGGAAGGTCCGCCGAAGGGCACGCTCTATCACTATCCAAACCCTCACAATCACCAAACCCTGTCGATCGCGGCCTCACCCGCCCCACCCAAGATCGCCCAGCAGATCTACGTTCAGGCGACGCTCACCAAAATGATCGTGCGTCATTACCAGGGCGAGGCCATGGAAAAGACGTTGAGTTGGGCCGAAGGCGAAGTAGAAGGCTTTATGCGCGGCTGATTGGCAAGACCAGTGCCGGGCAGTCAATGCCTGCCCGGCACCTTCCCAACATGCTGCAGAAACTCAACATTTGAGTGAGGTCGGCCATGGTCGATGCAACAGTGCAATCTGCGCCGATGGCCCGCGTGCACGTGCGCCGATCGAACATGCGCCGCTTGTTCGAGCGCAAGTCGACAATCGCGTTCTTGATGGCGCTGCCGTTGATCCTGCTGATCTCAGGACTGGTGGTCTACCCGGCCTTCTACGCTGTGCATCTGGCCACCCTCAACAAGTCGATGGAACGGTTCATCGGTTTCGGCAATTTCACGTTTCTCTTCAAGCGCGAGACATTCTGGATGGTGGTGCAGCAATCCTGCATCTTCGCCATTACAGCCGTTATCTTCAAGGCGCTGATCGGCTTCATCGTCGCCCATTTCGTTCACAACATCCCGGCGAAAGGTCAACGCAAGTGGCGCGGCATGCTGCTTGTGCCATGGGTCATCCCGCCGGCAATGAGCACGCTGGCATGGCTGTGGCTGTTTGATCCCTCCTACAGCGCCTTCAACTGGGTCCTGGCGCACTTCGGCATCGGACCTATCCCGTGGACGGGTGACGCGTCATGGGCGCGCTTCTCCGTCATCCTGGTCAACATCTGGGTGGGTGCGCCGTTCTTCATGATCATGTATCTGGCAGCACTGAAGTCAGTGCCCGATCAGCTCTATGAAGCGGCTCAGATTGACGGCGCCAACTGGTGGCAGCGCATCTGGTACATCACGTTGCCGATGATGCGCAATATTATCGCCATCACAGCATTGTTCTCGCTAATCGTGACGTTCGCAAACTTTGACATCGTTCGCATTCTCACCGCTGGTGGGCCGCTCGATAAAACACATCTGTTCGCCACGTGGGCTTTCCGCGTCGGCATTGAGGGCGGTGACATTCCGCTCGGCGCAAGTGTGTCGCTGTTCATGGTGCCGATACTGGCCGTTGCAGCGATTTTCATCCTGCGTGACATTACCAAACGCGGGAGCGAAGCCTGATGTCCAGCTCAACGACGATCGACAAGGCCGGCCCGAGCCGCAACGTGTCGTACGGCAGCATGAGCCGTGACCGGACCTGGGCGTTGCGCTGGTCTTATTTCTTTCTGACACTGTTCGCGATATTCTTCCTGCTACCGCCGGTTTATATGTTCATCACGTCACTGAAGACGAGCGCCGAAATCTCGGCGGCAACAAATCCCTGGTGGGTCTTTAATCCGACCATTGGCAACTACGTCGAGCTATTGAGCTCGAACCAATTCCTCACATTTTTCCGCAATTCGGCGTTCGTCTCGATCTTTGTCGTCACCATCACAATGCTGATTTCGATCCCCGCAGCGTTTGCCCTATCCCGCATGAAGTTCTGGGGTTCAACGACGCTCGCTACTGGCGTGTTCCTGACCTACCTGATCCCGGACACACTTCTGTTCATCCCGCTGTTCAAGATGTTCGCCGTGTTCAACGAGCTGACTGGCATCCAGTTGATCAACCGCTGGTGGGTGCTGCTGATCGTCTACCCGACACTGACAGTGCCGTTCGCCACGTGGCTCATGATCGGCTATTTCGCATCGATCCCGAAAGAACTCGATGAAGCTGCCATAATCGACGGCGCAAGCTGGATGCAGACACTGATATGGATCTTCATACCGGTGGCATTGCCGGGCATCATTGCGGCCACGATTTTCGCCTTCACCGTGAGCTGGGCGCAATTCCTCTATCCGCTCGCCTTTACGACCTCGATCGATCAACTCGTGCTGCCGGTCGGTATCATCACATCACTGATCAAAGGTGACGTGTTCAACTGGGGACAGATCATGACCGGCGCACTGCTGGGCGCGTTGCCGCCTTTGGTCATCTACGCATTTCTTATGGATTACTACATTGCCGGGCTGACGGCCGGCTCAACAA
Organism: Hyphomicrobiaceae bacterium; assembly: GCA_031401535.1. Taxonomy (GTDB): domain Bacteria; phylum Pseudomonadota; class Alphaproteobacteria; order Rhizobiales; family Hyphomicrobiaceae; genus JAKFWF01. The sequence continues at coordinate 12,183 of JANNRP010000503.1, forward strand.
AGGGTTGATGAGCAATGGCCGAAGTGACGTTGAAGAGCCTCGTCAAATTCTACGACGACGTGGAGGCCGTGCGCGGCATCGACCTGAGTATTTCGGATCATGAGTTCGTCGTGCTCGTCGGACCTTCGGGATGCGGCAAATCGACGACGCTTCGCATGATCGCGGGCCTTGAAGACATCAGCGGTGGCGAAATCTCCATCGACGGCTATGTCGTCAACGATGTGCCGCCCAAGGACCGAGACATCGCGATGGTGTTTCAGAACTACGCGCTCTATCCGCACATGACGGTTGCCGAGAACATGTCGTTCGGTTTGCGGCTGAAGCGCTTTCCAAAGCCAGAGATCAAGCGCCGCGTTGATGAGGCCGCCCGCATCCTCGACATCACCGAGTTGCTGGAACGCAAGCCGAAGGCGCTGTCAGGTGGCCAGCGCCAGCGCGTTGCCATGGGTCGTGCCATCGTGCGCAATCCGAAAGTGTTTCTGTTCGACGAACCGCTGTCCAATCTCGACGCAAAACTGCGCGTGCAGATGCGCACCGAGATCAAGAAGGTGCATCTCAAGGTTCGGACCACCACGATTTATGTGACGCATGATCAGGTTGAGGCGATGACGCTAGCTGATCGGGTCGTCGTTATGAATAAGGGCCGGATCGAGCAGGTCGGCGCGCCGACCGAACTCTACAATCACCCGAAGACTCGGTTTGTCGCGGGATTCATAGGCTCGCCAGCAATGAATTTCATACCCTGCCACTTGGAAGACGCAGCCGGAGCGCTGCGCTTGAAAATTAGCGATACACTATCGTTTCCAGTGCCAGAAGCGCGAACCGCGCGCTACAAATCCCGAGCCAATAGCAGCCAATTGATGTTGGGTTTGAGGCCGGAACACATTACCGAAGCGGATACTCATGCCGAGGCTGGTATTGTGCCGTTCGATGCCCAACTTGAGGTAACTGAGCCGATGGGGATGGAGACCTTGGTCTATTTCAAACTCAACGGAGCGGAGATCTGCGGCAGGGTGAACCCGAATGCTGGCGCACGTGACGGCGCGCCGCTGCGACTGGCGGCCGATCTCAATAATATGCATCTGATCGACGAGGCGACCGGGCTAGTGATCTAGCGTCGACCTGAACGGTGGCATTGGCAGATCACACTCAGCTTCGTGAGTAGCGGTGGCCGATGGACGCCGCAACGCGGACCGGCGCCATTTCCAAGCCGTTCGGGGCGCAGTGTCGAGCAGAGAAAATTTATAGAGCCAAAGACGCCCCACCGTTCGCGATTTTGAACCGGTATTTGGTCTTTTTATTGTTGTTGTTCAAAAAACTAAGTACTGGCGGTGGAAGAAGTCATCTGCGAACCCGTCTCGGTAGCCAAAATGCCAAATAACAGGGAAATTTAGCGATTACTGGCACTTGAATTCGCCGGACGAACTCGCATTTCCCCCGTAAATACAGGCACTTGTGGACTTTCGTCCCGGGAAAGTGCCAAAAAACAACAGGGAATTCCAATCGAGCTATCAGGGAATTTTTGTAAGCGTTCAGGGAATGCACACTTGAAGAACAGGGGGCGATTTCGATCTTCTTTGCACGGCGAGGTCTGCGGCAGAGGAGACGAGGATGCCCCGATAC
>JANNRP010000504.1:0-2943 GCA_031401535.1 Hyphomicrobiaceae bacterium
CGCGCACCATTGCTCGGCCATAGTGCGTACACGACGACACCAATGAACAGGGCGATGAACATAAGGAGCGAAGCCACTTGACTGACCGTGGCGATGGTTTCGTAGGTCATGGCTTGGGTTTCACCTCAGATTGGGGCCAGCAGCATCAAAGGTCGCGAAGTCGACCATCTGACCAAGGATCTGCAAATAGGCGACCATGGCATCGAGTTCGGTCGGCTCAGGTTTCGCCCGGGTTTCGAAACGGATGATTTTGGCCTTGGGATAGCGCTTCAGGAGGTCGCGCGCCGGTCGACTGTCAGGATCGATCTGGGCTACCAAATCGCGCTCGGCATTCGCGATCATTTCGTCCGTATACGGTACGCGAACCATCCTTAAGGTCTTCATGCGAGCCGCGGCATCCTTTGAATTGACACTTGTCGTGGCAAGCCATGGATAGCCCGGCATAATGCTCTCTGGCACCAGTGCGCGCGGGTTTATCATGTGCTCAGCGTGCCATTGGTCGGAGTACTTGGCGCCGACGCGGGCAAGATCAGGCCCGGTGCGCTTAGAGCCCCACTGGAACGGATGATCGTACATGCTTTCTGCCGCGAGACTGTAGTGGCCGTAGCGCTCGACCTCGTCGCGTAGCGTGCGGATCATTTGGCTGTGGCAGCCATAGCAGCCTTCCCGAATGTAGATGTCGCGGCCAACCTGCTCGAGCGGTGTATAGGGTCGCATGCCCTTCACTTTCTCGATCGTGCTGTCGATCCAGAACAGCGGCGCGATCTGAACAAGGCCACCGATCGACACGACGATCAGAATGCCAAGCAAAAGGATCAGCGAGTTTTTCTCAAAGACTTCGTGTTTCATATGTGTCTTTCCCCTCGGTCATTCGGCTGGCTGAAGGCGCATGGAGGGGGCGGCTGCGACGCGTGGCTGGTCGGCGAGATCGAGGGCCTCATCACCACGGATCGTGCGCCAGACGTTGTAGGCCATGATCAATGACCCGATCAGGAACAGCACGCCGCCCGTGGCGCGGATGATGTAGTAGGGCTTCATCGCCTCGACGGTCTCAATGAACGAGTATTGAAGGAAGCCGAGCTTATCGTAGGCGCGCCACATCAAGCCTTGCGTGATCCCCGACACCCACATGGCTGTGATGTACAGTAGGATGCCGATGGTCGAGATCCAGAAGTGCCACTCAACGAGCTTCAGCGAATAGAGCCCTTTGCGGTTCCAGAGCCAGGGCACCATGCAGTAGATCGCACCGAACGACACCATCGCCACCCAGCCGAGTGCGCCCGAATGCACGTGGCCAATGGTCCAATCCGTGTAGTGCGACAGCGAATTGACCGCTTTGATGCTCATCAGTGGCCCCTCGAAGGTCGACATGCCGTAGAAGGCCACCGACACCACCAACAAGCGAACCACAGGATCAGTTCGCAGCTTGTCCCAGGCGCCTGCGAGCGTCATCAGGCCGTTGATCATGCCACCCCAGGACGGCATCCACAGCATGATTGAGAACGCCATGCCGAGCGTCTGCGCCCAGTCTGGCAGCGCCGTATAATGCAGATGATGGGGCCCGGCCCAAATGTAGAGGAAGATCAGCGTCCAGAAATGCACAATCGACAGCCGATACGAATAGACCGGCCGCTCGACGCGCTTCGGGATGAAATAATACATGATGCCAAGGAACCCGGCCGTCAGGAAGAAGCCAACCGCATTGTGGCCGTACCACCATTGGGTCATGGCATCCTGCACGCCCGCATAGACAATGTAACTTTTAGTGCCGGTCAAGCTAACCGGAATGGCTGCATTGTTGACGACATGCAGCATCGCAACCGTCACGATAAAGCCGAGAAAAAACCAATTCGCGACGTAAATGTGGGGTTCCTTGCGGCGCGCGAGCGTGCCGAGGAACACTAGGAGGTAGGTCACCCAGACGATCGTCAGCAGAATGTCCGCATACCATTCCGGCTCTGCATATTCCTTGCTCTGCGTGATACCAAGAAGGTAGCCGGTGCCGGCAATCGCAATGAACAGCTGATAGCCCCACACCACGAACCAAGGCGACCACCGCCCCGCGAGGCGGGCATGGCAGGTGCGTTGCACGACGTAGAAAGATGTTGCGATGAGCACATTGCCGCCAAATGCAAAGATCACGGCCGACGTGTGCAATGGACGCAAGCGTCCGAAGCTCGTCCACGGCAGATCGAGGTTGAGTTGCGGGAACGCGAGCTGCCACGCGATGATGACGCCGATCAGAAACCCGGCAATGCCCCATATGATGGCAGCAATGGTTGCGACTTTGATCGGGCCGTCGGCGTAATCGGTTTCGGCTAATATGGCGGCATCAGCAGTTAAATCGTATTGTTTATTGCAATACTTCAGCACGACTCCGCCACCGATGGCAGCAGCGATGGCCAACAGCGCACCATGGAACGCCATGGCCGGTTCGGGCGAGGCAACCGTCAGCACCAACCCATAGATCGTGGCAAGCGCTGCCGCGCCGATCGCTAAGATGTCGCCGAACGCCTCTCGCTCGACCCTGGTGTGTGTCATGGCGCCCCCGATGTCCAGAAGTCTGCCGTGCGTGACGGCAACTGCGGACATCAGTGCACGCCAGCACCCTCCAGCCCTTGATCTGGGTCAAGCAAGGCCATCTGCCGACGGTTGTGGTCAACACATCGTTGATCAGACCATGACGGAGGTTGCCTCTCTCTACGTCACGGCACTGGCGGCGGACATCATCAACAACGAACAGCAGAGCGTGTACTGATCCCGTCGGTTGCTTGAGCCGACGAAGGCGGGTCTCTGGCACACCTAACAGGCCGTTGAAATTGGCGTCAGGGTAGAACTGTATGGCTCGGCTTGGTCTGTGGCGAACTGATTTTTCGTTTGGAGATCGGGCATTCGGATGCCTGGCGCGCCCGGTCGGCGCCCATTTCATGCCGTGGCGAACAA
>JANNRP010000505.1:0-2784 GCA_031401535.1 Hyphomicrobiaceae bacterium
TGGCAAAGCGTGCTCTCAAAGGCAACACCGATTGGGCGATTGCGAGTGCGGCGTTCGTTGCGATCTTCGCGCTTCAAGTGCCGTTTCCCATCATTGTTCTGGCTGCGGCATTGTTTGGGTTTTGGCGTGGCTTTGGCCTGAAGTCGACCGCGCCAACGATCATGCCGGTCTCTGTGCCGCTATCGCAAACGCTGGGAACGGTCGCGGTGTGGCTCGCGATCTGGATTTTGCCGCTGCTGGGCATCGCCTACCTGTTCGGGTTGGACCATGTGCTGGCCAAGTTGGCTTTATTCTTCTCGAAGCTGGCGGTGGTTACGTTCGGTGGGGCTTACGCGGTGTTGGCCTACATGGCTCAGGACGTGGTTCAGACCTACGGTTGGCTCAAGCCCGGCGAGATGCTGGATGCACTCGGGCTTGCCGAAACCACGCCCGGCCCGCTGATCCTTGTGACCGAGTTTGTCGGTTATCTGGCGGCGTATCGCTTCGGGGGTACGTCACCAGTGCTGATGGGTATACTCGGAGCCATTGTGGTGTTGTGGTCGACGTTTGCGCCATGCTTTTTGTGGATATTTGCCGGAGCGCCCTACATCGAGCGGCTGAACCAGGAGCCGCGGCTGAAGGCGGCGTTGGCCGCTGTTACTGCTGCCGTCGTCGGCGTGATCTTGAATCTCACGGTGTGGTTTGCACTTAACGTTTTATTCAAAACTGTCGCGGACGTAAAATTGGGGCCGCTGACTATGCTGCTGCCAGACCTCGCGTCGGTAGATTTCAGGGCGCTTCTACTATCGGCGTTGGCATTCGTGCTGTTGTTCGCGCTCCACCGTGGCATCATCACAACGCTCGCCATTTGCGGCGGGCTTGCAGTGGCGTGGCATTTTGCGGCGTGAGGGCTTTAGCCTTCACAACCACCCCTTCCGCCTGAAATAGATAAACGGAATCACGGCTGAAATTGCCATCATGATGAGTGCCATCGGGTAGCCGAGCTCCCACCCAAGTTCCGGCATATGTTTGAAATTCATGCCGTAGACCGAGGCAATCAGTGTCGGTGGCATCATCATGACAGCCGCTACCGAGAACAGCTTGATGATCTGGTTCTGCTCGGTCGTGATCATGCCGAGCGTAGCGTCGAGCAAGAAGGCAATGCGGTTCGATAGAAAGCGCATGTGCTCCATCAACGAGTTGACGTCGCGATGGGCGATATCGATGCGCGTCAGAATGTGACTATCGTCCTTGCGATCGCGGGCGGCGTTGGCGAAGTACGTCAGTACGCGGTCGAGCGACAACGCACTTTCCTGGGCTCTGGCATTGACATCGCCCTGCTTGCCGACAGCCTTCAGGATGGTTTCAAGCCGCCGTCCACGCGTCTGTTGACCACCCTTGATCTCGAAAATAACCGGCGCCGTGCGGTCGACCTCGTCTTGGATGCGCTCAATCAGGTCGGCTTCGCGGTGGATAATCGCCTCGATGAGCCCGATCATGATCGCAGGAGCGCCGTTGCAGGCAAGATCGCCTTTTTCGACCTTTTGGAGGAACAATGGGAACGCCTTTGGCTCCGCGTAACGCACGGTGACGAGGCGTTGGCCGGCGAGGATAAATGTCAGTGCGGTCGTCAGCGGCACCGGCGCTTCGACGTTGTAAACGATGAACGCGGTCATGAAATGTGCGCCAGTCTCATAGTAGAGCCGATTAGACGCTTCGATTTCCCGCATTTCAGCGCGTGTTGGGATCGAGATGCCGAGAGCTGTTTCGACGAATTTGTCCTCATCCACGGTCGGATTGAGCAAGTCGATCCAGACCGTCGCTTCGGTCACGGGAACAAGGCCATCGCGTCTGGCCAAGCCGGTGCCGTGATGGTCATAGGTCGTCAGCATGTAAAGTCCCCCGAAGCCTAGTACAACGGTGCGGCGTTGCGCAGTGTTGGCGAGATAGATACACGAGTAGACACTGGCTGCCAGCCCCTGTTCGCACTGCGCCCTAAGCGGCTCGTGTGTCGGGCATGTGAAGGCATAGTTAAGGTGGACACGCAGGCAATGGCGGCAGAATTCGAAAACCTGACGTTCGGTCAAGACCCAGCAGCCGCGGCTCACCTGGCTGAAAGCCCGCTTGGTGGGCCAATCATCCGGTTATGCGCGTCAACCGGAACCGCCGAGATCGCATTGCAAGGCGCGCAAGTCTTGAGCTGGGTGCCAGCTGGCTTTGATCCAGTGATCTGGCTGTCGCCCGTCGAGCGGTTAGGGACCGTTAAACCGGTACGTGGTGGTACTCCAGTGTGCTGGCCATGGTTTGCTGCCCATCCCACCGATGCGACACTGCCCGCGCACGGATTTGTTCGGACACGTCTGTGGGATGTGGTGCAGTGCCAGCAATCCGATACAGCCGTGCGGGTGAGGCTCGCGACGGTGACCACCCCAGCCGATCGCGCGCTCTGGCCGCATGACGCGACGCTGCACCTCGAGGTAACGCTCGGCGCTGGGCTTGAATTGGCCTTGACCACCCACAATACCGGCACGTCGACGTTCGAACTCACGCAGGCATTGCACACGTATTTTGTCGTCGGCGATATCGCGAGCGTGTCGATTAGTGGGTTCGACGCTGAGACCTACACTGATAAGCTCGACGGCGGTGCACGCAGGACGCAAGATGGCTTGATCCGCTTCGGACGGGAGGTCGACCGCATCTATGACCATCACACCGGCCGATCGGTAATTCACGATGACGCACTGAAACGGCAGATCGCCATTGCGCAATCGGGCAGCCGTTCATCGGTGGTGTGGAATCCGTGGA
>JANNRP010000506.1:0-2515 GCA_031401535.1 Hyphomicrobiaceae bacterium
CGTTGTCCCGGGCCAAGCGCCGTGCCAAGGGCGAGACGAACATGCGGCTGCCAGCCAGCGGCTGCTTGGCTACGGCAGGGGTTGGCGCGCCACCAAGCATCGGTAGACGTTGTACCGCTGGACCAGGAGCTGCGGCGGCCATTCCGGTGCCAGCGGACGCAACGGCGGCAGGTGCCGTCATGGCTGCGGGTGCAGGCGCTGAAGCGGCAGGAGCCGCACCGGCGCTTTCCCCGTCCGCCAGCAGTGTTGCGATCGGGGTGTTGACCTTTACCTTCTCGGTTCCGGCAGAAATCAGGATCTGGCCCATCACGCCTTCATCGACCGCCTCGACCTCCATCGTCGCCTTGTCGGTCTCGATCTCGGCAATCACCTTACCCGACTTGATGACATCGCCTTCCTTGACGAGCCATTTGGCAAGCTTGCCTTCCTCCATCGTCGGAGAAAGCGCGGGCATCAAAATTTGAATGGGCATGGCTCAGTGCGTCCTTTGCAGCGGGTCGGCGACAGCGGTTTTCGGCCACCGATAGAAGAAGGTCAAATAAGCAAGGGCTAGGTAGACTAGGATGGCGACGCTCCAGCCGGTGGCAACGCCCAACTGCTGCTGCGACCATGTCGTGACGGCTACCCCAGCGTATTGCAATGGGTTGCGCAATGAATCGACGTCAATCATCGCGTTGGGCAGTTTGGCCCAGCCGTTGAACAAACCGTCCTGGATGCGCTGAATACTGAGCGCGCTGCCACCCAGGAAAACAAGACCCAGCGACATCAACGAGAATGCGAGCAGTCGAAGCGCCATGGGCGCACGATGCAGAAACAAAAACAGTGCGACGATGTAACCGGAGATCATGCCGAAAAACATCGAGAACAGGCTCATCACGCTCTGGATTGAGCCAATCATTCCTTGAAGGATTTCGGATTCGGTCATGGGGCCTGATCCGGAGCCATGTCCAACGGCCACAGATCGGCGAGTGGGAACGGAACTGCACTGAATGGCGGCGCCGCTACCTGCTCGTTATCCTGAAACACTTCAAACAGTACCCAGTGCTCGTCTTTCAGCTCAAAAACTTCCAGAAGCTTGGCAGCAGGATCGAGATGCCAAAGGTACGGCACGTGGTAGGTCGCATAAATGCGCCGTTTCGGGCCCTTGTCGATCACCTCGGTCGACGGCGAAATCACTTCGCATACCCAGTCCGGCGACGTCTCGATAAAGGCTTTCGCCGGGATCGAGGACATGCGCTCACACCGCCAAGCCGCTAGGTCAGGCACCACGACATGGGGTCCAAGATGCAGCTCCGGCTCGACCATGAAGATCCAACCGCCCGGACCACCACGGCCCTTCTGGAATGGCCCTGTAAGCTCATGTCCGAGCGCATTGCTGGCGACCGCATGACGCGGTGCAGGGCGGGGGTGCGTTTCGAGAGTCCCGAAAATGATCTCAGCAACAAGATGCGACGGTACTGCCGCCAGATCGGCGGGAGTGGCCGTTCGGCCCTCTACTTTTGAAGCGGTCGGCATGTCCGGCCTCATGCAGCTCAACCCATCTGCTTACGCGTATACCACGCCCTTCACTGCTGCGACCACCTGCGCCGCCGTCGGCAGAGCGAGCTTCTCGAGGTTGGCCGCGTAAGGCATCGGCACGTCGGCACCGGAGATCTTCGCCGGAGGCGCATCGAGATAATCGAACGCCTGGATCGCGGCCTGGGCACAGATTTCCGATCCGATGGAACATGTCGGCCATGCCTCTTCAACCGTCACGAGCCGGTTGGTTTTCTTGATCGAGCCGATGATGGTATCCCAGTCGATCGGACGCAATGAACGCAGATCGATGACTTCGGCCTCGATGCCATCGGCGGCCAGTGTCTTGGCGGCGTCGAGCGCATAGTGCATGCCACGCGCAAACGACACGATGGTCACGTGGTAGCCAGGGCGCACGATCTTGGCCTTGCCGATCGGTACGACCCAGTCGGCACCTTTCGGCACTTCCCCTGACTGCCCGTAGAGCATCTCGTTTTCGAGCACGAGGACCGGGTTCGGATCACGAATCGCCGACTTCAACAGGCCTTTGGCATCGGCCGGGTTGGACGGGCACACGACCTTCAAGCCCGGGATGTGCGCGTACCATGACGAATAGCATTGCGAGTGCTGGGCACCGACGCGGGCAGCCGCCCCGTTGGGTCCGCGGAACACGATCGGGCAGCCCATCTGGCCACCACTCATATAAAGCGTTTTGGCTGCCGAATTGATGATCTGATCGACTGCCTGCATGGCGAAGTTCCAGGTCATGAACTCGACGATGGGTTTCAGTCCGGCGAGCGCCGCGCCGTCGCCAAAGCCGCAAGCGGCCAACGGTCATGCACCGGCAGCTACGGTTCCTGCTGCCGCCATGCCGATGCCAACCGAGCGTACGGTGCGTCCAGACCACGACAAAGCGCCCGCCACGGCCTAGTAGACGCTATCCAATCGCGAGGAGCTACGAGCCGCGATGGCGGAAGAGATGATGCGCGACGGCGACGTG
>JANNRP010000507.1:0-3270 GCA_031401535.1 Hyphomicrobiaceae bacterium
AGCTCATGCAGTCGGACGTCCCGGCCCCGACCGCAGAGCAGCAGGCGAGCATCAGCCAGATCCTCCAGGCGGGCTGGTACCTGCTGGAGCTGATCAACGAGATCCTCGATCTGTCGTTGATCGAGTCCGGCAGGTTGTCGCTCTCGCTGGAGTTCATGTCGCTGACCGAGGTGCTCGACGATTGCCAGGCCATGATCGAGCCGCAGGCGCAAAAGTCCGGGATCCGCATGCGCTTTCCCACCTTCGGCAACACCCACTACATCAAGGCGGACCGAACGAGGGTCAAACAGGTTCTCATCAACTTGCTGTCCAACGCCATCAAGTACAACCGCGTGGATGGCACGGTCGAAGTGACCTGCGATGCGAGTGCGCAGGGACGGGTTCGTGTCAGGTTTCGCGATACCGGACTGGGCTTGTCGAGCGAACAGCTGGCGCAACTGTTCCAGCCATTCAATCGCCTTGGACAGGAGGCCGGTGCCGAGGAGGGCACGGGCATCGGGCTGGTGGTCTGCAAACGCCTGACGGAGTTGATGGGTGGCTCGATCGGCGTGGAAAGCACCGTCGGCGTCGGCAGCGTGTTCTGGATAGATTTGATTGCTGCGGACGCCCCGCAGCTGGCCCCTCGCGGTGCGGCGCAAGGAGCATCGGCGCCTGCGCAGATGCAGCCTGGTTCAGGGCAGCGAACCTTGCTCTACGTTGAGGACAACCCGGCCAATTTGATGCTGATCGAGAAACTCATCGCGCGCCGGCCGGACATCCACCTGCTGACTGCGACGGACGGCAATCGCGGTATCGAGATTGCCCGCTCGGCACGGCCCGATGTCATCCTGATGGACATCAACCTGCCCAGCATCAGTGGCATCGACGCGATGAAAATCCTTGCCAACGACCCGGCGACAGCGAAGATCCCGGTCGTTGCGCTCAGCGCCAATGCAATGCCTCACGACATCGCCAGAGGCCTGAGTGCGGGGTTCTATCGCTACCTGACCAAACCGATCAAGGTCAACGAGCTCCTGCACACACTTGACGTTGCACTGAGCGTTCGCGAGGCTCTGCCCACACTCGCGCCTGAATTGGAGCCCGAATGAACTTCAGCACTGCCGACATCCTTGGCGCGAGCATTCTGATCGTCGACGACCAGGACGCCAATGTGAAGCTGCTCCAACGGCTGTTGGGCGATGCGGGCTACACGAATGTGGCTTCCACGATGACACCGCAGGACGTGTCGTCGCTGCACCGCGAGAATCGCCACGATCTGATTCTGCTGGACCTTCAGATGCCTGGCATGGATGGATTCGAGGTCATGGAGATCCTCAAAGGAGAAGCTCAAGACAGCTACCTTCCCGTCATCGTGCTCACGGCACAGCCCGCCCACAAACTGCGTGCCTTGCAGGCAGGCGCCAAGGATTTCATCAGCAAACCGTTTGACTTGCTCGAAGTCAAGACACGCATCCACAACATGCTTGAAGTGCGGCTCTTGCACAAGAAGCTCGCGGCCTACAACGAGGTGCTGGAGCAGACCGTGCGGGAACGCACGGCCGAGCTTCGACAGAGCGAGGAGCGCTTTCGGCGCCTGACCGAGCTGGCCTCTGACTGGTATTGGGAACAAAACGAGAGCGGGAACTTCACCCAGGTGTCCGGCCCGGTGTTCGAGACCCTGGGCATTGGAATGAGTGCCTTCCTGGGTCAACCCAATGACGGTGAGTTGGTGGGCTGGGATGACGCGGAGCGGGCACAGCTTCAAGCAAAGATTGCCGCGCGGCAGCCCTTCGTGGACTTTGCGTTCAGCCGCGTTGACGCCAGCGGCTCGCGTCAGCACTACCGGGTGAGCGGCGAGCCAATGTTCAACGAGGCCTGTCGTTTCACCGGCTACCGTGGCATCGGTGTGGAAGTCGGCGCAGGCTACATCCCGCAAGAGCCCTGCGCCTAGTCATGTTGCAGCAGCACAGCCCGGATCAGAATCGCCTGTTGGCGGCGCTGTCGGCCGGCGGCATCGAGCCCCTGTTTTCACATTTGGAACTGGTCCACATGAAGCTCGGCGACGTGGTCTATGAGCCAGGCGAACACTTGCAGCACGCCTACTTTCCAACAACGGCGATTGTGTCCCTGCACTATGTGACGGAGTCTGGTGCGACGTGCGAAACGTCTGGAGTCGGCAGCGAGGGCGTCGTCGGCATTTCCCTGTTCATGGGCGGGGATAGCACGCCAAGTTCCGCTGTCGTGCACACCGCCGGATATGCGTACCGGCTTCAGCGTCACATGGTGAAGCAGGAGTTTGATCGACATGGCTTGTTGGGGCGTGTGCTTCTGAACTACGTCCAAGCATTGATTGCTCAGATTTCGCAGACCGCAGTTTGCAATCGGCACCATTCGGTGGATCAGCAGGTGTGTCGCTGGCTTTTGATGACGCTCGACCGGATCCCGTCGGGCGAGCTGGTCATGACGCAGGAACTGATCGCCGGCGTGCTCGGCGTGCGCCGCGAAGGCATCACGCAGGCTGCAGGGAAACTGCGACATGCTGGCTACATACGCTATCGCCGCGGTCACCTCACCGTGCTTGACCGGGCCGGACTAGAAACCCACGTGTGCGAGTGCTATGGCGTGGTGCAGAAGGAACTTGGCCGATTGAGAGTCAGATCTCTCGCGTAGAAACTTGTTGCGCCAGGTGCGCTTCGAGGGTGCTGCTGTTCGGGCTGGGACGCCGTCTTGCGCAATTTCCCGTCGCTCGCGATCCTCGTCCCTGCGAATGGCCGCTTCACGGCACTGAGACTCGGCATTCGACTGTTTCTTGTGGGTCGGATGCGTCAGTTCGGCTCCGTGAACAGCATTCATTGGCGGTCTCATGGTCGGCGCTGGCCCGCGCCGACCCCGGCCATGTCAGCAGTACCTTGGATACCGGTCGTTGGCGCCGCTGCGGGCCGGGTGGCTCAATGACCGCAATGGAACCGAGACCGTGAGCTCGGCTGCTGCCGGCGACCGACAGCACACGCTGCAATGCTGCCGCTCAGGGTGGCGCCGCAAGGGCCAACTGAGAGGATTTCGCAGCATGGGACGGGAGATCTTTGTGCCTCCTGCTGTGCGAACGGTACTGCGGAGCGACAGCACCCACGATCTGTTCTGCGACCAGGCGACTAGGCGAGGCTTCAGCGCCCACGCGTTGCGTCACATCGCTCTTTGAGCGGCCGACCAAGTCGGCTCCCGAGGCAAGGTTGCTCCAGCGCCTGGCGCTGCGCGGCCACCGTCAAGTCCACCAAGCGCGACGATTGGGAC
>JANNRP010000508.1:0-4697 GCA_031401535.1 Hyphomicrobiaceae bacterium
CGCCGAAATCGTTGACCAGAACACCGAACTTTACTCCGTTTGGCGCTTCGAGGATTCGTTTCAGCAGTGTCGTCTTGCCAGCGCCGAGAAAGCCGCAGACAACGGTTACGGGAATGCGCGGAGTACGTTCAGTTGGTGTGTTCATTGCACGACGCTACTGCGGTACGCAGCCCACATGCAAGCTGTGCTCGTCGCGACGGTCTTCCAGTTCGAACTGTTCGCTGGGACGCGGGCTGCACGGAGATAAATTTGACGAACTGTACCTTAAAAAATGTGTAAATTTGCAAGGGGTAGTAGGAAAGTGACAGACGATGACTGCGTCAGATGATCGAGCGCCTTCGCTGATTTCGGTCGATTGGGGTACAACAGCCCTGCGTCTCTATCTGCTCGGGTCGAACGCTCGGGTTCTCGACAGGATCGCCACTCAGGATGGCATGGCGCGCCTCAGCCCAACCGAGTTTTCCAGCGTTTTGCAAAGCCACTGCTCCATTTGGTTGACCGCGCACGGCCCGCTCCCAGCTCTGTTGTCAGGCATGGTGGGCAGTCGCCAAGGATGGGTTGAAGCGCCATACGTTTCAGGCGCCGCAGGTCTTGCTGAATTAGCCACGGAACTCGTTGCCCTTGAGGTCCCTGGATTCCGCTCCGTGCACATTATACCGGGGATCATGTGTGTCGACGCAATGGGGATTCCTGATGTCATGCGTGGCGAGGAGTGCCAGATCATGGGCGCGCTGTCGCTGATGGGTCTCTCCGACGGCATGTTCGTTCTGCCCGGCACCCACTCCAAGTGGGTGCGCGTGGTAGCAGGGCGGATCATCGACTTCCAAACGTTCATGACCGGCGAGGTGTTTGCCGCCTTAAGGGATCACACCGTGCTCGGTCGCATGATGGCGAAGCCAGCGGTTCCCCAGGTCGAGGGCCGCAGCGAAGCTTTTGCACGAGGGGTGACGATTGCGAACCAATCCCGCGCACCGGGTGCATGGCTGCACCGATTGTTTTCGGTGAGAACCTTAGGACTTATGGGTAAACTGTCCGAGGAGGACGCCAGCGACTATCTGTCAGGTCTGATGATTGGCTGGGAATTCGCGAGCTACAGTCCGCTCGTCGACGAGAGGCTGACCATCATTGGTAATAAGGAACTATCGAAGCGGTATGGCGACGCCGCAGATCTGCTTGGCCTCACCATCGAAGTCGCACCGGATGATTGCGTATGTGCGGGGCATCAACAGATTGCCGCGGCCGCAGTCGGCCGTCGCGGTACCACAGGATAAGTTGAACCCATGATGGATCTTGACCGTGCGCTGTCGCTCTGCCCGCTGGTGGCAATCCTGCGCGGCTTGGCAGCGGCCGACGCCGCGCAAGTGGGTGGTGCGCTCGTGGAAGCCGGGTTCTCGCTGATCGAAGTTCCATTGAACTCTCCCGACCCGCTGCAGTCCATCTCAATTCTGTCGCGCACATGCGGTGATCGTGCGTTAATCGGCGCAGGCACCGTAATGACGCCGAGCGATGTCGACGATGTGCGGGCAGCGGGCGGTCGACTGATCGTGATGCCGCATTGCGATTCCGTGGTGATCGAGCACGCGAAGTCGATGGGGCTGGCGTGCATCCCCGGTGTGGCGACCCCGACCGAAGCATTCGCGGCTTTGCGCGCCGGCGCCGATGCCCTTAAGGCATTTCCCGCCGAAGCTTTATCGCCTGCTGTGATCAAGGCCTGGCTCGCCGTTTTGCCGCCTGGAACCCGGATATTGCCTGTTGGCGGCATCAATCGCGATAACTTGCAATCGTACTGGGCGGCGGGGGTCAGCGGCTTTGGACTGGGCTCCAGTCTCTATAAGCCAGGGGATCCCATCGACGTGATCCGAACGAATGCACAATGTCTTATTCGTGCGTTTGCGTCTATTTCACGCCGCTGAACGTCATCGTGAGATCATTCACTTCGAAAGGTGCGCCCATGACAACACTCGCAACCGATCTTGGAGGTTTCGTCTCGTCGTTGACCCTGGCGGGGTTGTCGGCCGAGGTCGTTGAAAAAGCCAAGGCCTGTCTGTTGAACGCTTACGGCATGGGCCTTGATTGCCACGACACGCCCTTTGCGCCCGTGGCACGCGCGGCGGCGATCGCCATGGATGGTGAAGTCCGTAACGGTGCGACGATGTTGGCCGACGGTCGACGCACCACGATTGGCGGTGCGTGTCTCGCGAACGCTGCATTGTTCCATGGCAGGGGCCAGGAGGACACCTGCGGGGCTGCCCACTTCGGCACCATCATAATTCCGATGCTTACCGCCATGATCGAAGTGCGTGGGCTCCCAATCGAGCGGTTGATCCCGGCGCTGGTGGCTGGTTACGAGGCTGGGGGCTTGTTCGAGCACGCGTTGGCAGGGGCCACCACCCCATCAGGGTTCCGGTCCACGGCAACGTTTGGAGTGATTGCCGCCGCAGCTGCCGCTTCGCGCCTGATGGAACTCGATGCGCGGCAGACTGCCACCGCCTTGTCGACAGCGGTATCGTTGACGGGCGGAGTGCTGCAATCCTTTGCTGATGGTACCGACGAGTGGCGCTATCAGCCGGGCATCATCGCGCGCAGTGGATTGGCCGCAGCCGAACTCGCACGGGCCGGGGCTGTCGCCGCGCCGCACGCGTTCGAGGGTAAGGCCGGTCTCGCGCGCGCCTTCGGGCGGGTCGACTGCGATGTGGAGGCGGTGCGTCGTCGCATCGGCACGGACTGGTCGATCCATCGCGTCACGTTCAAGCCGTTCCCCGTATGTGCGTTCAATCAAACGCCCGTGACGGCGGCGTTGGCACTGCGGGACGAACTCAAAGGCGCCGCACTCAATTCCGTGCGCGTCCGCATGAACCCCTATGAGTGCGGCTATGCCGGGATGGATACCAAGGGGCCGTTCTCGACGATCTCGGGCACCTTGATGAGCATTCCGTTCTGCATCGCGGCAAGTCTGGTGCACGGCGTGCCGGATACGAAGCGCATGACAACCTATGACGATGCGGTTGTGAATGCACTGGAGAGCCGTATTACCCTGGTGAGCGACGCGAGTGTACCGACATTGAGCACCGTCATCGAAGCGGAAACCACCGATGGTCGGCGCGTGGTTCGCGATCAGCGCATGACGCCCGCGGACTACAGCTACAGCCGCGCCGGTGTATCGGAATTGGTGCGTCGCGTTGGTCGCGAACAGAATGTGCCGATGGGCGCATTCGACCTGTTGGAGGCGTTCGTCGATAGACTTCCAGGTGGCGATCTGACACCGGTATTCTCGGCATTCAGGATGTTGGAGGCGCGTCGCGCCGCTGCCTGACTGGAGAACGTTGCTCGCGGTCGCGCAGTCGGACTAGATGGAATAATCCGAACGGAGGAGACGGCATGCGTCCTGAACACAGCGCCACAGAAAAGCTGATCACGTTCCTCTACTACGCCGATCTACCGCGTGCGATTGCGTTCTACGAGGATGTTCTCGGCTTGAAGCTCGCCATCGATCAGGGCTGGTCGAAGATCTACGAGGTGACGTCATCGGGTTATATAGGATTGGTCGACGAAGCGCGTGGCAGTCATCGCGCGAATCCGGTCAAGCCCGTGCAGATTTGCCTGCGCGTTGCCGACGTGAATGCTTGGCACAGCTACCTTGTCGGACAGGGTGTGGCGATTACGAAAGAGCCGCGCGATGTGCCCGCCCTCGAGATTCGGGTGTTCGTGTTCAATGATCCGGAAGGCTATCAGATCGAAATCCAGTCGGTGATCGCGTGACGGCGCCTGTGAAGTTGCTGACGATCGTGCAAGCTCGCGTGGTGCTTGATGATCCACACGCCTGCACTGACTCAGCCGATGTCCTGACGATTTCCAGTGCGGTGTTCGACACGCTGGTGCGACGCGATGCCGACGGGCAATGGCAGCCGGTGCTGGCGCTCGACTGGCAGATCAGCGCAGATGCCCGTCGATTTGAATTCCGCTTGCGGACTGACGTGACGTTCCACAATGGCGACCGCATGGACGCGGACGCCGTGCGTTATTCGTTGTTACGTATGGCGCGGCCCGATATGGGTGCGACGCTCGGGTCGCCGGGTGTCTATGCCCAGTACCTGATTGGCATGACGGTGGAGGTGCTGGCACCGGATCGTGTGGTCGTCACGCTGGCAGAGCCGCTCGCTGATCTGTTCGATATTCTGGTTCGGGGCAATATTGTATCGCCGCGGGCGATCGAGGTAGCTGGCGACAATCTGGCGGCGCGGATGGTCGGCACGGGTCCCTACCGTATGACACGCTGCGAGCCCGACCGATTTGTCGAGGCGGAGGCGGTCGCCGATCATTTCAGCGGTGTGCCGGTCGCGTGCCGGGTCCGCTGGGACGCGGTGACCGATCCGAGTGAACGGGCTGCGATGCTTGGACGCGAAAAAGCGCAGGTCGCTGCGCGATTGGACAGGTCGTCGATTGCGGCTGTTGCCGCTGGTGCGACCTTCACCCAATCGCTTGATCCGGTTGCCATCGTCTTTCTGTTCAATGCGTCGTGCGGCCCGCTGCGCGATACACGCATCAGGCGCGCGCTCAATCTGGCGATTGACCGGGATGCCCTGGTGGCGCACGTACTCGGTGGGCAGGGTCAACCCCTCCACGGGTTCCTCAGCCCTGCACATTTTGGTGCGGAGGCGGCCGATGTGGCCGCGATGGGCATGCCCTATGAGCCGACG